>NZ_BNTL01000011.1:126722-592413 GCF_022179005.1 Pseudomonas sp. PAGU 2196
CGCCAGCGGCGCTCGATCTCAAGAGCGAAAAAAATCCATCGCCATGCACTCAAGCCTCTCATCACTCCCCCGGCAACTGATAACCGCCCTGTGCCTGGCCGCCACCGCTGGCCCAGCCTGGGCCGACCAGGTACTACCCCCACCCCCAGAATTGCAGTCCGGCTACCGCAGCGCCTTGCAACCCGTCCACGCCAGCCGGCACATGGCCGCAGCTGCCAACCCGCTGGCCAGCGAGGCGGGGCGTGCGATGCTGCGCGCCGGTGGCAGTGCCATCGATGCGGCGATCGCCATGCAGATGGTGCTCACCCTGGTCGAGCCGCAATCCAGTGGCATTGGTGGTGGGGCCTTCATCCTCTATTGGGACGGCAAGCGTGTGCAGGCGTTCGATGGCCGAGAGGCAGCGCCTGCAACGGCCACGGAATCACTCTTCCTGCAAGCCGACGGATCGCCGATGCCATTCAGGGCGGCGCAAATCGGTGGGCGTGCGGTCGGCGTTCCTGGCGTGCTGCGGGCGCTTAAACTGGCCCATGAACAGCATGGCAAGCTGCCGTGGCAGGATTTGTTCGCGCCTGCGATAGCGCTGGCGCAAAAGGGCTTTCCAGTCTCTGAGCGTCTACACACCTTACTGGCAGCTGACCCTTATGTCGCCCGCTCACCCAGCATGGCCCGCTACTTCCTTGGCGAAAACGGCAAGCCACTGCCGGTCGGCACGTTGCTGCGCAACCCCGAGCTTGCGCAGACCCTGGCGCGCATCGCCGCGCAGGGGCCTGATGCGTTCTACAACGGCGAGGTGGCCGAAGCGATCGTTGCCCAGGTGCGTGGGCATGCCAATGCCGGGCAACTGTCATTGCAGGACCTGAGCCAGTACCGGGCGCGCGAGCGGGAGCCGGTCTGTGGCCCGTACAAACTGTGGCGTATCTGTGGCATGCCGCCGCCTTCTTCGGGCGGGGTCGCTGTACTGCAGACACTGGGCATCCTTGAAGCGCTACAGCGCGCGTCGCCGCACTATGACCTGGCGAAACGTGCGCCACGCGCCACGTCATCGCCCGCCGGCCTGGAGCCCGCGCCGCTGGCGGTTCACGTGATCGCCGAAGCCGAACGCCTGGCCTATGCCGACCGCGCCCAATACCTGGCCGACAGCGACTACGTGCCGGTGCCGGTCAAAGCCCTCATCGACCCTGCCTACCTCGCTGGGCGTGCCGCCCAGATCGGCACCTACAGCATGAAGCGCGCCCGCCCCGGTATCCCGCAGGGCGCCGACCTGGCCATGGCCCCCGACCGTTCGCCGCTGCGTATTTCCACGTCGCACCTCTCTGCCGTGGACGACAGTGGCCAGGCCTTGGCCATGACCACGTCAGTGGAGGCGGCGTTCGGGGCGCATTTGATGGTCAAAGGTTTTTTGCTGAACAACCACCTGACCGATTTCTCGTTTTTGCCGCAGGAGCAAGGTAAGCCCGTGGCGAACCGGGTCGAGCCGGGCAAGCGCCCCTTGTCGGCCATGGCGCCGACCTTGGTGTTTTCGCGGTCATCAGGTGAACTGGTGGCCAGCCTCGGTTCCCCCGGCGGCTCGCAGATCATCGGCTATGTGAACAAAGCGCTGGTCGGCCTGCTGGACTGGCAACTAAACCCGCAACAAGCCAGCAACCTGCCCAATTTCGGCAGCCGTAATGCCGGCACCGAGGTGGAAGCGGGGCTGACCAGCCCGGGGCTGATCCGGCAACTGGCGGCCTGGGGGCACGAGGTCACGCCCATGACCATGACCAGCGGCATGCAGATCATCCAGCGCACTGGCGCTGGCTGGTCCGGGGGCGCGGACCCGCGACGCGAAGGCGCGGCACTCGGCGATTGAGCAAGCGCGTTGCGGGGTGCGAGGTGGCGTGATAGAACGCTACCTTGCCATTCAGAAGTTGAATACCAAGATGTCCATCAGCGTGAAATCGAATAGAGCACTGTTCGACCTCGACTTGCTGCGCGCGATCGTCGTAGTGGCCGATTGCGGCAGTTTCACCACCGCCGCCGCGCGCCTGCACTCGACCCAGTCCACCATCAGCCAAAAGGTGCGCCGACTCGAAGAAATGGTCGGCCACCGTTTGCTGGTGCGCGGCAACCGTGACGTGCTGCCCACCGATGCCGGGCAGACCTTGCTCGGCTATGCCCGCCATATGCTGGCCTTGAACGACCAGATGCTCGAAGCGCTGGCAGGGGCGATGGTCGGTGTCACCGTGCGCCTTGGCGTGCCCGAGGATTTCGTCGGTGGGCGCACCACCAACGCCCTGTCGGCGTTCAGCCGGCTGCACCCGCAGGTCAAACTGGAAGTGACCAGCGGGCTGTGCCGCGACCTCAGCCAAGCCTACGACAATGGCGAGCTCGACCTGGTGCTGCTGAAGCAGCGGCGCAACAGCCGCGAAGGGGTGGCCTGCTGGCCGGAGCGTTTGCAGTGGATCGACAGTGCGCGCACGCCGGCTTTTGAACTCGACCCGATCCCGTTGGTGACCTTTCCGCCACGCGGGCTGTACCGCGATGACATGATCACCACGATCGAAGGCATGGGCCGGCGCTGGCGCATCAGTTTTACCAGTTCCAGCCTCAGCGGCATCCAGGCTGCAGTCGCCGATGGCATGGGCATCAGCCTGCTACCGCCGCGGGCGGCAACGCGCGAGCACCGGGTGCTGGGGGGCGAGCAGGGGTTGCCCGAGGTCGACAGCTACGAAATCGTCATCGTCCACCGGCCCACGGCAGACGTGATGGTCAAGGCACTGGCCGAGGTGATGACGCAATTGTTGGCTGGAGGTGGGATCTAAAAGCAATTAGAATCAGTCGCATTCATACCTTTAGCCCGCTAGCGTGCCCTTGAATGACCGACTCCACCCCGGCAGACGAAACCTCCTTCGGCACGCTTTACCGCGACCATCGCAGTTGGCTGGAAGGCTGGCTCTCGCGCCGCCTGGGCGATGCCTGGGAGGCCGCCGACCTGGCCCAGGACACCTTCTTGCGGGTGCTCGCCGCGCACCCCGGGCAGACGCTACCCAGCCTGCGTGAGCCCAGGGCCTATCTACTGACCGTGGGCAAGCGGCTGCTGATCAACCACTACAAGCGACGCAGCCTGGAGCACGCTTACCTGGAAGCCCTGGCCAACCTGCCCGAAGCGCTGGCACCCTCGCCGGAGCAACGCTGGATACTGCTTGAAGCCTTGCAGGCCCTGGACGAACTGCTCGACGGCCTGCCACGCGCCGTGCGCCAGGCTTTTTTGTGGGCGCAGTTGGAAGGGGTCGACTACGCAACCATTGCCGAGCGTTTGCAGGTTTCTGAGCGTACGGTCAAACGCTACATGGTCAAGGCGTACGCGCATTGCCTGTTGGTGGCGTTGTGAGCGCGCCCGTCGACGCCCGCGCTCGGCAACTGGCCCGCGAGGCCGCGCAGTGGCTGGCCTTGCAGGACGCTGGCCCACTGGATGATGGCCAGATCGACGCGCTACAGCGCTGGCGTGCACGCAGCGCAGCCCATGAAGCGCTGTGGCAAAAGGCCGAGGCCCTGCGCACGCAGTTTTCCGCCGTGCCATCGTCGCTTGCCGTGGCCTGCTTGGACCGCCCGGACCCCGACCGCCGCCGGTTGCTGGGCCAGGCCTTGGCGATCGGCACCCTGGCGCCGCTGGCTTGGTATGGCTACCGTCAGCTACCCGTGAACAGCTGGCGCGCCGACCTGCACACCGCCACCGGAGAACGGCGTGGCCACGTGCTGGCAGGGGGAGGGCGCGTGCTTTTGAACACTGCCAGTGCGGTGAACCTGTCTGTGCAGGGCGGCCAGCACGTTGTGCAACTGGTACGGGGTGAGATTGCCGTGGACTGCGTCGGCCCGTTGCAGGTGCAGACCGCCCAAGGCGCTGTCTTTGCTACCCAGGCGAGTTTTTGCGTGCGTCAGCAAGGGCAGCACTACCGCGTGTCGGTCAGCGATGGCGCCGTGCGCCTGCAAACGGCCCAGGGCGGCGCGCTGTCATTGCAGGCTGGGCAGAGGGTAACCCTTGCTGCAAGCGGGGCAGGGCCTATAGAGGCGTTCGACGCGCAGTTACCGGGTTGGCAGCAAGGCCTGTTGATGGTCGACAACCAGCCCTTGGGCGATGTATTGCGCGAACTCGACCGCTATCGCCCCGGGCTGCTGCGTTGGGACCCGGCCCTGGAGCGCCTGAGCGTGACCGGCACCTTCCAGCTCGACGACAACGACCGCATCCTTGCCTTGTTGGCTGCCAGCCTGCAGCTGCAGGTGCATTACCGGACCCGCTACTGGGTGTCGCTGACACCGCGCAAGCAACCTGCCTGAGGGTACACCGCACACGTGTAAGTGTTTCAGTCTGTGGCCAAATGGAATACCTGGCGGGCTGCGCAGTCCCAACTGTTACCTGGGTACGACACCCGTCATCCCACACGATGGAGAACCAACATGAAAGCAGCGCTTTTCGTTGCATTGCTGGCCAGCACCGGCCTTGCGCAGGCCGCCCAGACGGTGGAACTCAAGCTGGCAGGCCCCGACGGCCCAGGCAAGTCGATCGGGACCATCAGCATCGAGCAAAACCAATATGGCACCCTTCTGACCCCTGATCTCAAGGACCTGCCACCCGGCGTGCATGGCTTCCACCTGCATCAGAATGCGTCGTGTGCTCCCGCGGAGGAGAACGGCAGGCCGGTGCCTGCTGGCGGGGCGGGTGGCCACTGGGACCCGGATTCGACCCAGGCGCATAAAGGCCCCTACGATGACAGCGGCCACCGGGGTGACTTGCCGGCGCTGTACGTGGGTGCCGATGGCAAGGCCAGCTATCCGGTGCTCGCGCCACGCCTCAAGGCTGCGGACTTCAAAGGCCATGCGTTGATGGTGCATGCCGGTGGCGACAACCACAGTGACCACCCGGAAAAACTGGGCGGTGGTGGTGTGCGAATGGCATGCGGGGTTGTGCAGTAACGGCGGGTAGGAGCAGCCTTGCGCTGCGAAGAGGCCATTGCAGGCACATCATCTGCAACAGCTGTACCGGACTCTTCGCAGCACAAGGCTGCTCCTACAGGTGGCTTTCAATCAATTGATCGAAAGCGGGCGTGAGCTTCTCGGTGACAGGTGAATCCCGGCGATCATGCAGCGCACCGAGCCCCCGGCCATCTCGATGGTCGGCACATCCAAAGGTACCAACCGCGCCGAACGCTCGATGCGTTGACGCTGCTCCCCCGTAAGGCTGTCGAACGCTTTGCGCGAAAGCGCAAGGATTCGACCATCACGCCCAGAAAGCTCGATGGCGTTGCCGGCAAACTGGCTGATCTGCTGGTTGCTCAGGTCGATCACATCACGGCCTGACTCGATCAGGCGCATGCGCACCTCCTGTGCACGGCTCGGGTTGGTGAACGTGTCAAACCCCACCAGTGCAAACTCCGTTGCCACGCACATCAGCACGTTGGTGTGGTAGATCGGCGTGCCTTGTTCGTCGGCCGTGTCGAACACCATGGGCTCAAAGTTGAAGTGCGTGCTGAAACGCTCGAGGGCGATCGGGTCGGCGCGGTTGGAGCGGGCGGTATAGGCGACCCTGGACAAATGGTCGAACACCATCGCCCCAGTACCTTCGAGAAACAGCTCGTCCTGTTCCAGCCCGGAATAGTCGATCACATCCTGCACCCGGTACTCATGCTTGAGCATCTCGATGACATCCGCCCGCCGTTCGCGGCGGCGGTTGCGCGAGTACATCGAGTAGATCGCGATGTGGCCGCCCGGGTGGGTGGAGAACCAGTTGTTCGGGAACACCGAGTCCGGCGTGTTCTGCTCACCAAAGTCGTCGAACAGGTGCACCCGCACGCCCTCGGCTTCAAGCCGCCCCGCGGCCTGGGTGACTTCGTCGCGCGCCACATCGGCCACGGCCTGCGCGGCGACGTCAGGGTGGGTGCTCTGGAACGAATTGTCTGCCGCTGTTTCCGGGTTGGGGGTGAAGGCGTGTGGCCTCACCATGACCACTGCCGCAGGTGCTTGAATCGAACGCGTTGGAAATGCCATCTGGAATACCGAAATTAAGAGCTGACCGTAGGGTTATGCAACGCGTCGGATGCGGCTTTTGGCAGCGCGGCCGCGGGTGTGGCTGAACAGGTCTTTCGGGTCTTCGTCCACCCAGGGCACCAGGTCGATTTTTGAACCCAGGCCGCGTTTTTCGGCTTCCTGTAGTACATACCGTAGTACGGTGTAGTCTTCGAGCGCGAAGCCTACCGAGTCGAATACGGTTACCTGGCTGTCGCTTTGGCGGCCTTCGGTTTCACCCCGCAGTACACGCCAGAGGTCGACCACTGGGAAGTCGCCAGGCAATTGCTGGATGTCACCTTCGATACGGGTCTGCGGTTCGTACTCGACGAACACGCGTGCGCTGCGCAATACATCGGCATGCAGTTCGGTCTTGCCTGGGCAGTCGCCGCCCACTGCGTTCAAGTGCATGCCGGGTTCGAGCATGTCGGGGGTGATGATGGTCGCGTAGGCCTTGTCGGCGGTCACCGTGGTGATGATGTCGACGCCTTTGACCGCCTCGGCAACAGAGCGGGCCTTGCGAATGGTAAGGCCGCTGTACTCCTTGAGGTTGGCGATCAGCTTGGCGGTGGCCAGCGGGTCGGTGTCGAAGGCGACGATTTCTTCGATACCCAGGTGCTTGTGGAAGGCCAGTGCCTGGAATTCGCTTTGCGCGCCGTTGCCGATCAGCGCCATTTTTTTCGCGTTCGGCCGGGCCAGTGCTTGGGCGGCCATCAACGATGTGGCGGCAGTGCGCAGGGCGGTGGCGATGGTCAGTTCAGACAACAGCACCGGGTAACCGGTCGCCACGTCGGCCAACACGCCAAAGGCCATGACGGTATGAAGGTCTTTTGCTGTATTGGCAGGGTGCCCGTTGACGTATTTGAACGCATAGCGATGCGTGTCGGCGACTGGCATCAATTCGATCACACCCACTTCCGAATGGCTGGCAACACGGGCGGACTTATCAAAGTCCTGCCAACGTTTAAAATCTTCGCGCAGGGCGGCGGCCAGTTCGCCAATGAAGGGCGCTACGCCAATGTCATGGACCAAATCGGACATGGTTGGAACATCAATGAAATACGTCATGCTCTTGCACCTTTTATGCGCGCGCTCTCACCTCAAGGCCTGCAGGGTGAACGCTTAAGATTGTTGAGGGGTTGCCAGCACGAAGAGTTTGATGAAAGGTTGCGTCAAATTGAAGAGAGCAGGTTGCCAGTTTCGTCAACTTTCTAGACAATCTGCGACCCCCGAATAACAATCTGATTAATGGGCAGGCACCATGGACACTGTAGACCGGGAACTGATCGCGCTGTTGCGTGATAATGCACGCACGCCGATTCTCACCCTTGCCAAGAAACTCAAGGTTGCCAGGGCAACGGTGCAGAACCGCATCACCAAGCTTGAGGAACAAGGGGTGATCATGGGCTACACGATTCGCCTCAGGTCAGATGCCCTGGAGCAAGGCGTACGGGCAATTACCAGCATCGGCATCAGCGGCCACCATGCTGCGGAGGTCAAGCACGCGCTGCGCGGGCACCCCAACGTGGTGGCCATCCACACCACCAATGGCCGCTGGGACCTGATGGCCGAGCTTCGGGCCGACACCCTCGAGGCCTTCGACCGGGCGTTGAACACCATTCGCTCGATACAACACATCGAGAACACCGAGACCAGCATTTTGCTCTCCACCTTCAAGATGTGATCACCGCGATAGCCGGAATGGGCAGGCGCCTGGCGCAAACTGTCACCCCGGCCTTTCACAGTGCAACAAATCCCATTTCGTGTGTGCAGTCTGTAGCGTTCCGATTGACCACAACGGCTGGCAAAATGAAACAGCGTCAGCACTCTGTGTTTCACGTTTAAACGTCTTGCCGGGCATGTTCAGATTAATCGGCGTGTACGTGTGATGGGCTTTCATAATTAATCAAGCCTGATGAGAAGTTTCATCGGGGCGTGTATTTCCGTCTGCGTTAATACCCATGCCTGCTGCGCTTGTTATTACAAAAAAGTGTGCACGTGCGTACCAATTAAAGTGCGCAGCGAAGGGCATGTGGTTTCACAGAAAAAGAATAAGAGGTCAACTATGCAGCAAACGTGCAACTCGCAAGACGCGACTGGGCAGCCTGGCCGTACGCTGAAGCGACGGCTGGAAAACAGGCACATTCAGCTCATTTCGATCAGTGGTGCGATCGGCACCGGGCTGTTCATGGGCTCGGGCAAGATCATCGCGCTTTCCGGCACTTCAATCATTCTGGTGTACGCCATCATCGGCTTTTTCGTGTTCTGCATCATGCGTGCGATGGGCGAGATGCTGCTGGCCAACCTGCACATGGAGTCGTTCGCAGACCTGGTACACAATTACCTGGGGCCGCGCGCCGGTTTCATCCTCAGCTGGTCCTACTGGCTCAGCTGGGTGGTCGCGGCGGTGGGTGATGTGGTCGTGGTGGCAGGCTTCTTCCAGTATTGGTACCCCGACGTGCCCACGTGGCTACCGGCATTTGCCACGATGTTCCTGCTGCTGGGCCTGAACATGCTGGCGGTAAAGGCGTTTGGCGAGGTCGAGTTCTGGTTCGGGCTGATCAAGATCGTTGCGATCGTGCTGCTGGTGGTCACGGGGCTGGTGATGGTGGCCACGTCCTACACGTCGCCAGCCGGGGTAACGGCGTCCTTCAGCCATCTGGTGGCACCCGGCGTGGTCATGCCCCATGGCATTCTCGGCTTCCTCGCCGGCTTCCAGATCGCGATTTTCTCGTTCGTGGGCACCGAACTGATCGGTACCGCGGCCGCAGAGGCCAAGGACCCGGAAAAGACCCTGCCCAAAGCGATCAACACCATTCCCGTGCGCATCCTGCTGTTCTACATCTGCTCGCTGGTGTGCATCATCAGCGTGGTCTCGTGGGCGAATGTGCCGGCAAACCGCAGCCCGTTCGTCGAGCTGTTCCTGCTGGGCGGCCTGCCGGCTGCGGCCGGCATCATCAATTTCGTGGTGCTGACGTCTGCCGCCTCGTCGGCCAACAGCGGTGTGTATTCGGGGTCGCGGATGCTTTACGGCCTGTCCCACCAGCAACAGGCGCCGACTGCGTTCGGGCGGCTGTCCGGGTCGGGTACGCCGGTCAGGGCGCTGGTGTTTTCGGGGGTGTGCATGGCGATTGCGCTGACGCTGTTGTTCGTGATCCCGGAGGTCATGACGGTCTTCACGTTGGTGTCGACCATTTCGGCGGTGATGATCATCGTCACCTGGTCGCTGATCCTGATGTCCTACTTTGCCTACCGCCGCCAGAACCCCAAGGCGCATGAGCAGTCCAGGTTCAAGCTGCCTGGTGGCAAAGTGACGGCGGCATCGGCGCAGCTGTTCTTGATCTTCGTGTTGTGCCTATTGGCGCTCGAGCCTGACACACGCACCGCGCTGTATGTGATGCCGCTGTGGTACATCGGCTTGCTGCTCGCCTACCGGCGCCGGGTTAAGGTGTGCGCTCGGCAAGTAGCGGCTACGGCTTCCTGAAACGCAGTGCAGTTGGCCGTGGGGTAACGCCCACGGCCATTGCCGCTTTCAGCTGTCGCGCAGCCAGTCCACCAAGCCCAGAGTGGTCGGGGTACTGCTGCGGCCATGGGGCACTACCAAGTAGTAGGCCTCGCGGGGTTTGACCACCAGGTCGGTCAGGCGCACCAGCTCACCGGACGCCAACAGGTGATCGACCATTCGACCCCATCCCAGCGCCACACCATGCCCATGCAGCGCTGCCTGGACGGTGTCGGCGTACAAGTGGCAACGCAGGCTGTAGCGAAGTTTGGGCGGGTGCCCACCCGCTTCGCGGAACCAGGTAGGCCAGGTCATCCAGCCCTCGGTCGTGGCATCGGCATCGAGCAAGTCGGCGCCGTACAACCCTTCTAGTGACTCCGGCAGGCTGTTGCGGGTGAGCCAGTCGGGTGAACACACCGGAAATATTTCTTCCTCGAACAGCTGCACCGCGGTGCCGTCTTCCCAGCGCCCGTTGCCATAGCGCACCAGCAGATCGACATCGTGATTGCGCAGGTCGCCCATGAACATCTGTGTGGCCAGGCGCAGGCGCACGTGGGGCAGGGCGGTGCGCAAGGTGCCCAGGCGCGGCATGACCCGCAGCTGGGAAAACGTCGCGGTGCAGCTCAGCACCAGTTCTTGCTCGTTGCCACCCTCGCTGAGGCGGTCGAAGACCGAGGCGATCTTTTGCAGCGAATCGGAAATGACCGCATACAGGGCCTGGCCCTCGCTGGTCAGGCGCACGCCCCGGTGCAGGCGCTGGAACAGCTGGCTGCCGAGGGTTTCTTCGAGCTGCTTGACCTGTTTGCTCACCGCTGCCTGGGTCACGCCCAACTCCTGCGCGGCCAGGGTGAAGCTGTTGTGCCGGGCCACGGCTTCGAATTCGAGCAGTGCCGTCATCGACGGGATGATGCGCCGGTAGCCTTTGTGTTTGTTGCCGTATTCTTGTGTTTTCATGCGACGTCCTGGCAAGGCGCGACGCGCTGGTCCGCGTCGCGCCGAGACAGTGGCAGAAAAACCGCCAGGGCGGTAGTCGCCAGCATGCCTTCAGTGCTGGCGCTCGGCCACCGCCCGCAGCGTGCGCAACGTCACCACCGGTGCATCCACCACAAAGCGGTTGGCCAGCCACCCCGGCACATCCCCGGCCGGGTCTGCCTTGAGCTGGTACGTGACTTCGGTCTGTTTGTCACCCAGCGGTTTCATCACCCACTGGCCACTAAGGCGCTGCACGCGGATCAGCCCATCCACTTCGGGGATCTTGCCAGGGTCGGCGCTCAGGTGGCGCAGAAGGGTGCCGTCGTCGCGCTGTTCAGTGGTCACCTTGACCACGATGTCGCGCGGCAGGGTCGGCCACGGCAGGTTGGTGGTCAGGTAGACCCAGGTACTGTCGCCGTCGACCTCCAGCAAGCGCATCTCGGCGCAGGCATACAGCCATTTGCAGGCCACGCGCAGGTTTTCCTGCAGGTCTGTCAACGTGCGTACGCTGGCCTTCATGGTGCTGACACCGCGAAACTGCTGGTAGGGGGAATCGCCGTCGCCGCTGAGGTAGACACGGATGCCTTCCCTGTCGTAGGCCAGGTTCCAGTCGTCGGTCGCCTGAACGGTACTGGACAGCGCCAGCAACAAGGCGGCAAGCAGGCGGTAGCGGTTCATGGTGAGCACCGCGCAGGGCAGGATTGTTCAGTATGAGCGGCAAACAGAAAGCCCGCCAGGGAGGCGGGCTTCGGTCCAACAGGCTGGGCTTATCTAAACGCTTAGCGCTGTGGGTTGAGCGTCAGGTGCACGTGGCGGTTGACGTCCTTGTACAGCAGGTAGCTGAAGTTGCCTGGGCCACCGGCGTAGCAGGCTTGCGGGCAGAAGGCGCGCAGCCACATGAAGTCACCGGCTTCGACTTCGACCCAGTCCTGGTTCAGGCGGTACACCGCCTTGCCTTCCAGCACGTACAGGCCATGTTCCATGACGTGGGTTTCAGCGAATGGAATCACGCCGCCCGGCTGGAAGGTCACGATATTGACGTGCATGTCGTGGCGCATGTCGGCCATGTCGACGAAGCGGGTGGTTTTCCAGCGGCCTTCGGTGCCCGGCATTTCGATAACGGTGGCGTTGTCACGGTGGGTGACGAAGGACTCTGGCAGGTCCAGGCCTTCAACCTTCTGGTAGTGCTTGCGCAGCCAGTGGAAGGTGACGTTGGCCTTGCTGTGGTTGCGCAGGCTCCATTCGGCGCCTGGGGCGATGAAGGCGTAGCCGCCTTGCTTCAGGGTGTGGTGCTTGCCTTCCAGGGTGATGTCGAGCTCACCCTCGACCACGAACACCACGGCTTCGGCGTTTACGTCCAACTCTGGGCGCTCGCTGCCGCCTTCCGGGGCCACTTCGACGATGTATTGCGAGAAGGTCTCGGCAAAGCCGGTCAATGGGCGGGCGATGACCCACATGCGCATCTTGTCCCAAAACGGCAGGTGGCTGGTGACGATGTCACGCATCACGCCCTTGGGGATGACGGCATAGGCTTCGGTGAACATGGCACGGTCAGTCAGCAGCTCGGTTTGAGCCGGGTGCCCACCGTGGGGGGCGAAGTAGGAATGATTCGACATGGACGATCTCGACTTGTTGTTCTCTCCCCGTGCCGTGAACCGCACCGGCCGGTGCGGCGCAGGGGATGTGCCGACAGAATAGGGTCGAGCGCGTGCCATCTACAAATTAAATGTTGGAATACCCGGTATTTGCTTGCTGAATGCTAACCTGGCGCCCTGCATGCTGCTCCGGCAAGCGGTCGCCCTGGCCGAACAGCTTGTGGCGCAGGGTGCCGTCCTGGTAGTGCAAGGGGTAGCGGCCGCGGCGTTGCAGTTCGGGCACCAGCAGCTCGACGACGTTGGCCAGGTCATCCGGTTGCACCGCGTACGTGAGGTTGAAACCGTCGATGCCGGTCTCGTCCAGCCACGTTTCCAACTGGTCGGCGATGTCACTGGCAGAGCCCACCAGGACCGGGCCACGGCCCCCCAGGCCGACGAATTCGGCCGCTTCGCGCACGGTCCAGCGGCGGTTGGGGTCGGCGGCGGTGAAGGCGGCCAGGGCGGCGCGGCCGGCATCGTTCTCGACATACTCGATCGGTGCGTCGGGGTCGAGGCCGGCGAAGTCGATGCCAGTCCAGCCCGACAGCAGGGCCAACGCGGCGTCCAGGTCGACATAGCCCCGGTATTCGGCAAAGCGGGCTTTGGCCTCTTCACGCGTGGGGGCGACGATCAAAAGTGCCTGGGCGTAGATCAACACCTCGTCGCGGCCACGCCCGGCCACTTCGCTGGCCTGGCGAATGCCATCGGCATAGCGGCGCAGTACCGTAGTCGTCGGCCCGCTGATGAACACGCACTCGGCATGCTGCGCAGCAAACTGCTGGCCGCGTGCCGAGGCGCCAGCCTGGAACAACACCGGCGTGCGTTGCGGCGAGGGCTGGCACAGGTGTGTGCCGGGCACCTGGAAGTGCTCGCCGACGTGACCGATCGGGTGGACCCGGGAAGGGTCGATATAACGGCCGCTGTCACGCTCCAGCACCACCGCGTCGTCGTCCCAGCTTTTTTCCCACAGTTTGTACAGCACCTGCAGGTATTCCTCGGCCAGGTCGTAACGCTGGTCGTGGCCCAGTTGGCGGGCCAGGCCCAGGTTACGCGCGGCGCTGTTCAGGTAGCCGGTGACGATGTTCCAGCCGACACGGCCATTGCTCAGGTGGTCGAGCGTGGACATGCGACGGGCAAAGGGGTAGGGGTGTTCGTAGGTCAGTGAAAAAGTCACACCAAAGCCCAGGTGCTCGGTTACGCCGGCCATGGCCGGGACCAGCAGCAGCGGGTCGTTGACCGGCACCTGCACACCCCCGCGCAAGGCCGCTTCAGGGCCGCCCTGGTAGACGTCGTAGATGCCCAGTACGTCGGCAATGAACAGCGCGTCGAACAGGCCGCGCTCCAGCAGGCGGGCCAGGTCGGTCCAGTAGCCCAGGCGGTTGAAGGCCACGCTGGTGTTACGCGGGTGGCGCCACAGGCCGGGGGACTGGTGGCTGGCGGCGTTCATGCTGAACGCGTTGAAGCGGATCGGGCGGGGCATGGCGGTCAGTCTCCGGTCACGGCAGCACGGAAGCCGGGTAGACCGCATCGGCTACCTGCAACTTACGCGGGATCAGGCCCAGGCCCTGGAAGGTGTCGGCCAGCTTTTGCTGTTCGGCGACGATCTGCGGGGTGATGGCGACGGCGTTGTAGTTACGGCGCTCGCTGGCCACTTCCAGCACATCAGCCTTGATCCCCAACTGCGGCGCCAGCAGCGCGGCGACTTCGGCGGGCTTGGCGTTGGCCCATTGGCTGACCTTGCCCAGTTCGGCGAAGAAGGTCTTCAGCAGGGCGCGGTGCTGGTCGGCGAATGCCGCGGTGGACAGGTAGAAGGTGCGGTTATTGGACAAGCCACTGCCGTCACGCAGGTTCTTCAGGCCCGGCTGGCTTTCTGCCGCGGCGAGGAACGGGTCCCACAGGGTCACGGCCTGGACGCTGCCCGATTGCAGGGCGGCCACGGCATCAGCCGCGTTATTGACGTAGGCGGGGGTGATGTCCTGGTAGCTCAGGCCAGCTTGCTCCAGTGCGACGGCCAACAGGTATTGCGCGTTCCAGCCACGGCCGGTGGCTACCCGCTTGCCTTTGAGGTCCTGCACGCCTGTGAGGTGGTCCTGTTCGCGCACCACCAGGCCGATACCGCGCGGGTAGGGTTGCTCGGCGGCCAGGTAAACCACTGGCTTGCCGGCGGCCTGGGCAAAGACCGAGGGGGCGTCGGCGGCGTGGCCGAGGTCGATGGCGCCGGTGCTCAGCGCTTCGAGCAGTTGCGGGCCCGCGGCGAACTCGTGCCAGCTGACGGTCACCCCTTGCGGGGCAAGGGCCTTCTCCAGGGCACCACTGCCCTTGAGAATATTGATGCTGTTGAATTTCTGGTAGCCGATGCGCAAGGTTTTGGCGTCTTCGGCGAGGGCGTTGGACCAGGGCAGCAAGGCGCTGGCGACACTGGCCAACAGGCCGCCGATCAACAGGCGGCGCAAGGGGGAAAAGGCACGGGTGGGCATGAGGGGGCTCCTGGAATGGGGTGATAATCCGTGCGCCCAGACTAAGGAGGTGGCGTTTGGCTTTCAATTTTTTAATTCCATTTGGTTAGAATGTTTAGTTATTTTTATATCCTTTTTGTAGTTTAGAGCCATGCGCTTGCACATAAGGGCACTGTGCTATCACTTTTTTTTCACATCTCTTTGTTAGGATCCCGATCACGTTTGAGGAGCCTTTTTCATGCCGCACACCCTGCGCAAGCGCAGCACCCGCATCGCCCTGACCGCTACTGCCAGCCTGCTCGCGGCCACGCTTGGCTTCTTTGCCTGGCAGAGTTTCTATCCGGTCCAGGCTGCCAGCGGCTGGGACGTCGAGGTGTTGCACCGCGACGTGGCCAAAGCAGCCTCGTTGCTGCCGCAAGCCGACGGCAGCCTGCTGGTCAGCCGCGAACTGGACGACGGCAAAGGCAGCATCCTCAAGATCACCGCCCAGGGCGACCGGGTCGTGGTGATCGACAACCTGTCCAAACCTGACGGCATGGTCGCCGTCGAAGGCGGCTGGGTGTTCAGCCAGGAAGGGGGTTTCGCGCCGGTCAGCCTGTCGCGTGATGGCCAGGTGACCCGGCTGTTCGACGGCGAGAGCGTGCAAGGGTTGTGGAACGAGGGCGATCACCTTTATGCCATCGAGGACCGCAAGGGCAATGGCCGCTTGATGCGCTACGACTGGCGCACTGGCCAGCTTGACGTGCTGCGTTCCGGGCTTACCGAAACCGAAGGCCTGACCCGCTGCAGCGATGGCCGCCTGCTGTATACCGAGAAAGCCAACGGCAAGGTCCGCGCGTTGTCCGAAGACGGCCAGGACCCGGTGGTGGTCGACGGCCTGCGTAACCCAACCTTCCTGTTCTGCGACCAGCGCGGTTTGTGGATCAGCGAAGACAACACGCACCGCGCCCGCTTGCTGCGTATCGATGCTGATGGCTCGCGCCAGACTGTGCTGTCGTTCCTCAAGGCGCCCCAGTCAATCGTCGCCGATGGCAAGGGCGGCTACCTGCTGGCTGAGGGCGGGCGCAACCGCGTGCTGCACCTGACCCCACCGGTGGAGCGCAGCACCGCGCAGCGTGACTGACCAATCGTTCAGCTCGGCAGGCGTTGCTTGCGCCCGGGCAGCAAGCCCAGCACCAGCATGCAGCCGAGCAGGATCACCCCGCCGCCGGCGACTTGCAGCAGGCTCAAGGTTTCATCGAGGAACAACGCCCCCACCAGCACCGCCACCAGGGTGACCACGAACTCTACGCTGATGGCGCGGGTGGCACCGATACGGGCGACCAGGCCGAAAAACAGCACATACGTGGTAGCGCTCATGACCCCGCCGCTGATCAGCAGGTAAAGCCAGTCGCTGGCCTGGGGCACGCTAGGCACGGGCACCACCAGCAACAGCGGCAAGGTCATCAGGCCGCCGGCCAGGAATGCGCCGCCGGTCACCGTCCACGGGTCCTGGCCACGCACGTGCAGGCTGGCGTAGTTGCTGCCGAACGCAGCGCTCAAGGCCCCGAACAGCGACGCGATACAGCCGTGGATGAAGACGTCGTTGACCGGTTGGGCCGGAAAGCCCACCAGCATGGCGATGCCGACAAAGCCCAGCAGTAGGCCGATGAGGCCTTGCAGGGTGATCTTCTCCAACCCCCAGACACGGCCGATGATCATCGAAAACAGCGGGATGGTGGCCACGAAGATCGCTGCCATGGCGGTGCCGATCCGTGGCGTGGCGTAAGACATGCCGATCAACTGCCCGGCCACGGTAGTGGCGCCGATCACCAGCAGCGGTTTCAGCAACGGTCGCAGGCGCAAGGCACGGCCGCACACCGCGCCCAGAATGGCCAAGGTACTGCCGGCAATCAGCGAGCGCAGGCTGACCGCGCCGACCCAGCCAAAGGCGTGCACCGTCTTGAGCACCACCAGAAAGGAAAAGCCCCAGGCAATGGCCAGAAACAGGTAAGCGGCAAGGTCACGCGGTTGCATGCGGCAGGGTCCGTCCGGGGCAGAGAAACGCAGGCTAGCGGGTTGAAGGGCGTGACTACAAGCGCCGCCGGTGGTTTGCTTGTAATGCCCTTTGATGGCTACCCGACCAACAGCGTGCTTCCCTGCATGGCCGCGCTCACGGATAATCCCCTCATTCCAATAAACAGCCTGTGAGTGGGTATGAGTGATTCCGTAGTCAGCCTCGGCCAGCCTGAGATCGAAGGGGTGCGCAAGTCGCGCAAGAACAACCCCGAGAAAACGCGCGAGGACATCCTTCAGGCCGCCATCAACGAGTTCGTCCAGCAGGGCCTGGCCGGCGCGCGCGTCGATGCCATCGCCGAGCGCACCGCCACCTCCAAACGCATGATCTACTACTACTTCGGCAGCAAGGAGCAGTTGTACGTCGAGTGCCTGGTCAAGCTCTACGGTGATATCCGCAAGACCGAACAAAGCCTGGACCTGGAGTCGCTGCCGGCCGAGCAGGCGATCCGTCGCCTGGTGGAGTTCACCTTCGATCACCACGACCGCAATGTCGATTTCGTGCGCATCATCTGCACCGAAAACATTCACTATGGCGAGTACGTCAAGCAGTCGCCGGTCATCCGCGAGATGAGCAGCCTGGTGCTCGAAGCGCTCGGCAGCACCCTGCGTCGGGGCGAGCAGGAAGGCGTGTTCCGTTCCGGGATCGAGGTCATCGACCTGCACATGCTGATGAGTTCGTTCTGCTTCTACCGGGTGTCGAACCGCCACACCTTCGGCGAGATCTTCCAAATAGACCTCGCCGACGACGAGATCAAGCAGCGCCACAAGAACATGATCTGTGACGCAGTCATCCGCTACATCCGCGCCTGAGCGGGGTCATTCGCCCAGCCGTTGCTCGCGTGACGGTGGGTAGCCGAAGTACGCCGCATAGCACTTGCTGAAGTGCGACACCGACACGAATCCGCAGGCCACTGCCACTTCCATCACCGACAGGTCGGAATACTGCAGCAGCCGGCGGCTTTTGGTGATGCGCAATTCCATGTAGTAGCGCCGCGGCGAGGTGCCCAGCTGGGCCTGGAACAGGCGGTCGATCTGCCGGCGTGAGCGCCCGCTGTAGGCGGCCAGTTGATCGAGGCTGAGGGTTTCTTCGAGGTTGTTTTCCATCAGCTCGACGATGGTGCGCATGTGCAGGCTCATGGACTTTTTCGCCCCGGGCCCGACTTGGCGATAGCGCGCGCCGGAGAACGACAATATTTCTTCGACGCCTTCGGCCAGGCCATCGCCGTACAGCCTGCGGACCAGGCCGAGCATCAGCTCCATCGCGCCATTGGGGCTGGCGGCGCTGAGGCGATCGCGGTCGAGGGTGAAGCTGGCCGGGGTGATGCGGGTTTGCGGGCTGCGTTCGGAGAGGCTGGCGCGTTGCTCGGGGTGGATGCTGCACCCGTAGTCGTCCAGCACGCCTGCGCGGCCCAGGAACCAGGCGCCGTTCCACAGGCCGCCCAGGGCCATGCCATGGGCGGCGCAGTCGTCCAGCATGCGGTCGAGTTCAGGGTACTTGAGCGGGGTGCGCAGGCCACCGCAGATGATCAGCAGGTCGAGTTCCTTGAGCGCTTCGGCGGACAGTTCGCTGGCGACCAGCTCCAGCCCCAGGTCGCTCAGCACCCGGTCGCCGTCCAGCGACAGTGGGGTGAACTGGAAGCTGTCGGCGCGCAGCAGGTTGGCCGTGACCAGCACATCCATGGCCACGGTGAAGCTGGCCATGGAGAAGTGTTCGAGCAATACGAAGTCGACCCGATAGGGCGCTTGGGCATTTCCGGTGGTGGACTTTAGCCGCAGCATGTTGCTGGTGCTGGTCTTCTTGCTGAACTGGCGTGGGGTGGGCACTCTGGACTCCGCTTCCTGGCTGGCCAGGCGGAGTGTGGCGGGTGGCCGGGGGAAAGACAATCTCTCGGGTGGGCCTGTCGTATTTCAGGTCGTGTTCAGGCAATGGGTTGAAGGGGGGTTGTGAGGTGCAGGCCCTGCAAGCCTAAAGGCACGCTTCCCAGGAAATCAATCTGAACCCTCAGCGCCCAAGGCAACCCAACCCATTACATGCCAAATGGGAGAGCGCTCATGGAAATCGGAACGATCTGGATCATCATCGCGGCCTTTGTGATTCTGCTGGAAATCTGGGCCATCTGGCACATCATCGGCAGTGACCGCCGCGCCGAGCGCAAGATGCTGTGGGTCGTCTTCGTGGTCTATGCGCCGTTCCCCGGCCTGTTGTTCTGGGCGTGGCGCGGGCCGCGAGCGGTGAAGGGCAGGGCAGTGCTGCAAGAAAAGTGATGGCCATGGCACCAGGCGCGGGGGCGCCTGGTGCGGTCACTGCTCGCGGCTCAGGGCACGATGCTGAAGTAAATGGCCTGGCCCAGGCCGTCGACCATCAGGCTGCCGTGAAACTTCACCCGCGACACCACACGCAGGCTTTTGAGCTCTTCGTGTATGCGGTCGCGTATCTGCTTTTCGGCTTCATCGACACGGGCTGCCGTGGTGCTTTGGTAAAGCTGGACCACGCCTAGCAGGGTGGTTTCGATGTGGTCCACAGTGTCCCAGCCGATTTTGCGCAAGTGCAGCCGGGCGCGGGCGGCCTCGTCGTCATCGCCGTCATGCCGTGGGTTAATGGTGTAGGCAAGTTGAAAGTGGTGCTTGGTCATTGTTGCTTTCCTTGTTGCGGGCAGGCCTCCGTGCCGGGTTTTGCACTCTAGCGGCAGGCAGACGCCGCTGAAAACACACACGTGGTTCAACACGCTGACCGCGTCATGTGAAACGTCCTACAGCGCGCTTGACCTCAAGCTAACTCGAGGTCTGATACTCGGCGGCACTTTTCTCCGTGCGAGTATTCACCGTGTCCCGTTCAGCACCTTTCCAGTTGTCCAACCCTGCAGGGCTGTATGACCCCAGTGGCAATGCCTATTCCCATGTCGCAGAAGTGCCTGCCGGCAGCCGTTTGCTGTATATCGCCGGCCAGGGCGGCGAGGACGTCAGCGGGCATCTGTCGCCGGCATTCGCCGACCAGGCCCGACAGGCCCTGGCCAACCTCGAGACGGCCCTGGCCTCCAAAGGCGCCAGCCTGGCACAGGTGTTCAAGCTGACCTTGCTGATCGTCGATCACAGCGAGGCGCGTCTGCAGCAATGGGTGGCCGAGGCTGACAGGGCCTGGGGCCCGCTCATGAAACCGACCTGCACACTGATACCCGTGCCTCGGCTAGCGCTGGGCGGCATGCTGGTGGAGATCGACGCGGTGGCAGCGCTGTAGCGGCTGCCACTCGGGGGTGGCGCCAGGGAAACACTCTGTTGTATATCGGTAGCTGCAGGGCCGATATAACAACAATAACCCTCTCAGAGGTGACCCCACCATGAGCACCGGCACCACCACGCTTACCGACCGCAAGGCCAGGGCCTGGCTCTGGCCCGCACTGTTCAGCCTGGTGGCCTTCGCTGCCAATTCGGTGTTTTGCCGGTTGGCACTGCGGGACGGGGCCATCGACCCCGCATCGTTCACGGTGGTGCGGCTGGCCAGTGGTGCGCTGTTCCTCATGCTGCTGATACGGTTGCGCAAGCCCGCAATCCCCCAGGGCGGCAGTTGGAGAGGCGGCCTGGCGCTGTTCCTTTATGCATTCCTGTTTTCTGCGGCGTACTTGCAACTGGGCGCTGGCGCAGGTGCGTTGCTGTTGTTCGGCGCCGTGCAGATCACCATGTTTGGTTTTGCCGCGTACAAAGGCGAACGCATCACCCCGCGGATGCTGCTGGGCATGCTGATCGCCTTCACTGGCCTGTTGGTGCTGTTGTTGCCCGGTGCCGAGGCGCCACCCTTGACCAGCGCCTTGCTGATGGCCGCCTCGGGCGTGGCGTGGGGCGTCTATTCGCTGTTAGGCAAAGGCTCACCCAGGCCGTTGGCGGATACCGCCGGCAATTTTGCCCGCAGCCTGCCATGCCTGGTGCTGCTGGCACCCGTGCTGTGGGTCGGTGGCGGCACGCAGTTGACCGCCCCCGGTTTACTGTATGCGCTTGCCTCGGGCGTGCTGGCCTCGGGGGCGGGTTATGCCGTGTGGTACGGCGTGGTCAGGCAGGTCAGCGCACAACAGGCGGCAACGATGCAGCTCAGTGTGCCGGTGATTGCCGCAGTGGGCGGGGTTTGCCTGATTGGTGAACCGCTGTCGATTCGCTTACTGGTGGCGTGTGCCGTGGTGCTGGGCGGTATCGCGCTGGCCCTGGCACCGCGCCGTTAAAAGAAGCTGCGCTGCGCCTTGAGCGTGACTACGCTTTCGCAATACGTGTTGATCCCCGAATACGCATCACAACCGCCGCCACTGAGGTTGGAGTTGCTGTAGATCAGGTTCAGGTCGATGCCCAGCCAAGGCCGCGACAGTTCCAGCGACCAGTCGGAAAAGGCATTCACCTGGCTGCCATCGCCAATGGTGAACGGCGTGCCCAAACGGTGATGGGCGAGTTTGACGGTGAGGTCGACGTCGAACAGCGGCAATTGGCCGAAGTCGGCAAAGAGGGTGCCGGTGCGGTTGTCGGGGTTGTCGCGCAGCGCCCCGCCAAAGCGGCTGCCCAGCACCGACACGCCGCCGTACAGCGCGTAACTGTCGGGGCCTGCGACAGTGGGCTGGCTGTAATGAATCAAACCCACCTCGTAACCCAGGCTGCTGTCGAAGTGGTGCTTGTAGCCCAGGTAGCTGTCCAACCGCAGGGTGGAGTTTGGGGTAACGCCCATGCTCGGGGCGTATTGGCCCAGGTACCAGCCACTGCGGTGGCTGAGGTCGAGGCCACCATGGAATGCGCCGATGGCGCTGGGCGAAATCAGCCCTTGGGCCATGCTGCGGGAGGGTGTGGTGCCTAGCGTGAAGTCGATGTCGCCCAGTTCGCGTTTCATTTGCTGGGCCAGCAGCAGGGGGCTGAAGAGCAGTGCAGCACTCAGCAACAGAAGGGGCCTGGTCATGGTCTCCGTCCTGGAAGGCTTGCGGTTGAGCGGTAAAGGATACCTGCGCAGGCGGGAGGAGGGAACCGTTGGCTATGCCCTTCAGCCTTTGGTCGAAGGGTCAGCGTCGGCGGCTTCAGTGACTACAGGCAGGTCGTTGGCACGCTGGATCACCCGCCGTTGCTGCTCATAGTCGTCCAGCGACAGGCCACGGCGCTGCAAGGCTTCCAGTTGCAGTTGGCGGGTTTCTTCGGCGCTGTACGGGCGCAGTTCGGGGTGGCTGGCACAGCCGGCCAACAGGGCGATGGCGGTTGCGGCCAGGGCAGTGAGCGAGAGGCGGGCCAGGGTATTCATCGGGTAGCTCCGGAGTGCGGGGATTCGCCAAGTTCGAATCAATGGCGCTAGGTTATTGGGCCGGGCCGATCAGTAGAAATTGCCTCGTTCGATAGTCACTATCGATACAACCATCAGTGCAAAAAGTTAGCGCCCTCTCTGCTGGTCAAACGGATTGCCATTGCTACCCTTAACCCACGCGGTCTGACCTCATGGGGATTAGCGATGCGCATGCCATTGATTGCCGTCCTTTCGGCGGTGCTGTGCCTGAGCGCTGCACCCGGCCGGGTGCTTGCAGAAGATGTACCCGCGCCGGACCCGGCCCCACAAGCCGACACGCTCGCGGCCAAGGAGGCGGTGTTCACCCAGGAGCAACTGGACCAGATGCTCGCACCCATCGCGCTGTACCCCGACGCGTTGCTGGCACAGGTGCTGATGGCCGCCACCTACCCGGGGCAGGTGAGTGAAGCCGTGACCTGGTCCAAGGCCAACCCCAAGGCCTCTGGCGACGATGCGGTCAAGCAGGTGGCGAAACAGCCCTGGGATCCGAGTGTGCAGGCGTTGGTGGCCTTCCCGCAGTTGCTGGCGACCCTGGGCCAGGACCCCGTGTGGGTACAACGCCTGGGCGACGCCTTTCTCGCGCAACCCGACGATGTCATGGCCGGCGTGCAGCGCTTGCGTCATCAAGCGCAGGCGACCGGCAACCTGCAGAGCAACCAGTACCAGAACGTGACCGTGCAGGCGGCTCCGGCGGCAGCGCCGGCTTCCAGCGGTGGTAGCAGTAAGCAGACGGCCCCGGCCAGCAGCCCGCCCACCACCATCATTATCGAGCCGGCCGACCCGCAAGTGGTGTACGTGCCCAGCTACAACCCCACCACCACCTACGGCACCTGGGCCTACCCGGCCTCGCCGCCGGTTTACTACCCGCCACCGCCGATGTACTACGCCGGTTCTGCGCTGGTGGCGGGCCTGGCCTTCGGTACGGGCGTGGCGATTGTCAGTTCGCTGTGGGGCGACTGTGACTGGGGCAACAATGACATCGACATCGACGTCAACCGCTACAACAACATCAACGGCAACAACCGCATCACCAACAACCAGAACAAATGGCAGCACAACGCCGCGAACCGCGAGGGTGTGCCTTACCGCGATGCCCGCAGCCGCCAGCAGTATGGCCGCCAGCTGGACGGTGCCACTCAGCGTACCGCGTTCCGTGGCGACGACGCCCAGCGTGCCCAGGCACGCAATAACGCCAGGGCTTCAATGGACCGGGCTGGCATCGAGCGGCCGGCCACCAGCAACCGCCAGGCCCGCCAGCAAGTGCGCGAGGCGCAGGCGGGCAATTCGGTCGGCAATCGCATGCAATCGCGTAACGACACTGCACGGCCAGCCGACCGCCGACAGGAAACACGTAATACCCAGGGCCGGCAGCAGAACAACCAGGTGAGCCCACGTAGACAAGGCGAAGGCCAGGCGCGGCAGGTGGCGCAGAACCGCCCCGCCAATACTGCTGGCCGGGCCCGTAACAATGCCTTCGACGGCGTGCGCGCGCCGTCGCGCACCAGCGCGCAGGCCAGCCGCGGCCGCACCAGTCAGTCGTTCGCCCAGCGGCCGAACGCATCGCGTGCCGCCGGGCACCAGATCTCCCGGCCCAGTGCGCCTGCACGCCGTGGGGGAGGTGGCCGTCGATGAACCGTCCATTACTCGGGGCATTGCTGCTCACTGCAGGCCTGGCCTGGTCATCCCTGGCCGCTGCGCAAGACGCTTTTCCGACACCCGAGAAGGCCGTTGAGGCCTTCGTCGCGGCGCTGGGCCAAGAGAAGGCGGATGAAGCCCGCCTGGCCCAACTGCTGGGCGATGACTGGCGTACCTACATCCCGCGCGCGGGTGTGCAACGCAGTGATGTGGACACGTTTTTGGAGCAGTATCGCGCGCAGCACAGCATCGACATGACGCCCCAGGGCAAGGCCATACTGGCGGTGGGCAGTGATCACTGGACGTTACCTATACCCCTGAGCAAAAGCAGCCAGGGCTGGCGCTTCGACCTCAAGGCCGGCAGTGCTGAAATTCGCGCCCGGCGCATTGGCCGCAACGAACTGGGCGCCTTGCAGTCGATGCTGGCTTACCACGACGCGCAGATGGACTACGCCTCACAAGACCGCAATGGCAATGGTACGCTGGAATACGCACAGAAGATTTTCAGCGAGCCTGGCAAGCATGACGGCCTGTACTGGGACGATGAAGGTGATGGGCAGGTCAGCCCGCTGGGGCCGCTGTTCGGCCAGGATGTGGTGGGTGATGACTGGTATGGCTACCACTTCCGCATCCTCGATGCGCAAGGCCCGTCGGCCCCCGGTGGCGCTTACAGTTACCTGATTGGCAACCAGATGAGCCGCGGCTTTGCCCTGATCGCCTGGCCAGCGAAGTATGACGACACTGGGGTGATGAGCTTCATGATCAGCCATGACGGCCAGGTCTTCGAGAAAGACCTCGGGCCACACGGGGACAGGCTGGCCAAGGAGATGAAACGCTTCGACCCGGATGACAGCTGGAAAGAGGTCGATATCACGGCGATCGAGTGAGCACGGCGCATCCTTGCGCCGCCGCTTTCAGTGCGCGCGCGCCGCGCGCACTTCGCGGGCGGTACACCCATAGCGCTGGCGAAAGGCTCGGGTGAATTGCGCCTGGTCGGCAAAACCCCAGCGAAACGCCAGTTGGCCGATAGACAGATGGCAGTACGGGTCGCGCAGTTGGCGATGCACCGCCTCCAGGCGCTGTTGGCGCACCCATTCGCCCAGGGTATAGGGCGTGATCGAGAACAGCTTGTGCAGGTAGCGCAATGACAGGCCGCAGGCCGTGGCGACGGCTTGCGGTGACAGGTCGGGGTCGCCGAGGTTTTGCAGCACGTAGTGCTCGACACGGGTCAGGTGCAGCGTGCTGAGGTTGGAGCCTTCACTGCCCAGCACCCGTTCGTCCTGCTGCAAGGCCAGCAGCAGGGTCGCACTGGCCTGCTCCAGCAACAGGTGGCGGGCGGCTGCGGGGCTGGCGTCGAAGTGGCGTGCGCAGAGGTCCAGTTGCTCGACAAAGATCCGCCCAAGGCCTTGGCTGGCGTCGAAGCAGTGGCGGGTGTAGCGCTTGTGCCCGAGCAAGTTGGCCTTGAGCGCGCGTTCAGGCAGTTTCAGCACCCACAGGTCGTTCTCGGCCCGGTAGTGGAAGCGGTAAGGCGCGTCGCCGCGCTCGACGATGAAACCGCCCGGGCGGCAGCTCAATGGGTGGCCATCCTGCTCGAAGTGCACCTCGCTGCGGCTGGGCACGGTGACCAGGTAGAACGCGTCAGTGTCCTGGCCGATGTGCGCCTTGCTGCGGGAATAGCCAAGCTGGCTGGAACGCAGGCGTGACAGGCTCAGCGGCGTACTGGGGGTGCTCCAGCGCTGCAGATGGCCATCGAAAGGTTGCTCGGCGGCAAATTCCAGGCTCAAGGGGAAGTAGGTGTCGTTGATGGCTTCGGCCCAGCGCGCCTGGCGTTCGGGTTGCGGCCAGCCGTGGGTCGACAGTTCTGTGGGCATGGATTGTCCTTTTTCAAAGAGGGCAGCATTGAAAAAAGGAACTGCAGGCAAGCTACTCAAGCAGCTCTTGTTATTGTGCAAAAACGCCCGGCAGCGCAACGCTGCCGGGCGGGTGTCACGCCCATGATCGGCGCGTGCCTACCCTTTGATCAAGCCCCGCGTGTCACCCGGTACGTGGCCGAAGGTTCCAGGCAGGCCTGCCAGCCTGGCGGCACGACGATGTTGGTGGTGTCCTCCTCGATCACACAGGGGCCTTGCACCGTCTGCCCAGGCAGCAGGTGGTTACCGTTGAACACCGGGGTGCGCTGCCACTCGCCGTCGGCACTGAACAGCATCGGGCGCTCGCCCGCCGGGACTGCAGCAGGTGGCTGGGCCGGCCCCTGCAGTTCTGGCTGCGGTGGGCGCGGCAGGTGACCGATCACCGAGCACTCCAGGTTGACCAGTTCTACCGGGCTCTCGAGTTCGCTGTACGAGTACAGCGTCTGGTGGCGAGCGTGGAAGGACTCGATCAACGCTGCCAGCCCGTCGCTGTCCAGGCTGTGGCGCTCCAGCTCCACGCTGCACTCATGGATCTGCCCGCTGTAGCGCATTTCCAGGGTGTAGTGGCAGCTGCTGGCCTGGTCGCCGAAGCCGTCTTCGCGCAGGTTCGCCAAGCCTTGCTGGCGCAGTTCGGCCAGGGCCTGGTTGAGCTGCGCGAGGTCGGCGTGTTCGGCGTCCAGGCGCATCGACAGGCTGGTGAGCTGGTCGTAGCGCACATCCGAAAGGATCTGGCCGAAGGCGCACAAGCCAGAGGCCACCTTGGGGATCAACACGGTGTGCATGCCAATTTCTTCGGCCAGGCGCACCACGTGCATGCCCGCTGCGCCACCCGCGCCGATCAGGGCAAAGTCGCGCGGGTCGTGGCCGCGTTCGATGGAGACACGGCGGATGCCGTTGACCATGTTCAGGTTGACCAGGGTGGTAATGCCAAACGCGGCGCGCTCAACACTGATGCCCAGCGGTTCGGCGATCTTGCTGCGGATTGCCTCCAGCGCAGCCTGGCGATTGAGCGTAATACTGCCGCCCAGCAACGCACGGTCTGGCAGGTAGCCCAGGGCCAGGTTGGCGTCGGTCACGGTGGGTTCACTGCCGCCTTTGCCGTAGCACACCGGGCCAGGCTTGGCGCCCGCACTGCGAGGGCCGACCTGCAGCATGCCGAACTCGTCGAGGTGCGCAATGGAGCCACCGCCGGCACCCAGTGTCTCCACCTGGATCATCGGCACGCCGATGCGCTGGCGCAGGAAGTCCACATCCTTGCTGAAGTTGGTGCGCCCGGCATTGGTCAGGGTGATGTCGAACGAGGTGCCTCCCATGTCCACGGTGATGACGTTGTCGATGCCAAACGGGCGGGCGACCGAGAGCCCCGCCTGGGGCGCCGAAGCCGGGCCGGAGTTGATGGCATTGACCGCGCGCTCACGCATCAGGTGGCCGGGCGCCAGGCCACCGTTGGACTGGAAGTAGCGCACCGGTTGCTGGGCGCCGAGTGCCTCGAACAGGCTGTCGATGCGCGCCACGTAGCGCGCCATCACCGGGCTCAGGTAGGCGTTGACCACGGTGGTGGAGGTGCGGGTGTATTCGCGGATTTGCGGGAACACTTCAACGCCTGTGCAAACGAACACCCCGGGTAGCGCTGCCCTGACCAGCTCGGCGGCACGCTGCTCATGGCTGGGGTTGCGCACCGACCAGAGGAAGGAAATGGCCACCGCTTCCACGCCTTCGGCGCGGAAGTAGTCGATAGCCTCATGCACTGCGCGCTCGTCCAGCGGGCTGTGCTCGCGGCCATCGCCGAGGATCCGGCCACCGATCGGGCGCCGCAGGTGACGCGGGGCGAGCATGTGCGCCGGCGGGTAGTGGGCGTCATAGCGGTGGCCCTCTTCCTTGTGGCCCAGGCGGATTTCCAGGCTGTCTTCGTGGCCCTCGGTGCACAGCAGGCCGACCTTGACCCCGGTGCGCTCGATCAGTGCGTTGAGGGCGACCGTGGTGCCGTTGATGCACAGGTCACAGTTGGCGATGATCTCGGCCGGCGTGCGGCCGGTGGCGTCGGCGATTTGCGCCAGGCCAGCGCGGATGGCCAGGGTGCCGTCCTGCGGCGTGGAAGGGGCTTTGAACAGCTGCACGCCGCCATCGCGGTCAGCCAGGATGAAATCGGTGAAGGTGCCGCCGGCGTCGATGCCCAGGCGATATTGATTGCGCATGATGGGTCTCCGGTCAGTGCAGGTCGCGGGCAAGGCGGGTGGCGGTTTCGTCGAGGTGGCCGTCAGCATCGATGACCACGCCGTATTCCAGGGCGGCGCCTTGGGGCGAGACCAGGCCGTTGCGCAGGTCTTGCAGCACGGCGGCTACCGGGCGGCGCAGGGGGTCGCCATAACCGCCGCCCCCCGGGTTGATGTTGATGATCCGCTCGCCGGGCTGGAGGGTGAGCATGGGGTTCTGGGTGTAATGGTCTTCCGAGCCATCGGCGTGCCGGTGGATCAGGCGGCCGAGTTTGGGCTCCAGCAGGGCATTGCGGGCCCCGGCGGCGCCAGCGGTGGGCAGTTGGCGGCCCTCACCGAAGCCGACCACGGTCATCGCGTGTTGCAGGGGCTCGATCTCCAGGCGGGTGCCGGAGCCGCCGCGAAACTCACCGGCGCCGCCACTGTCGGCCATCAGGCTGTAGCGGTGGATGAGTATCGGGTAGGCGTGCTCCAGCAGCTCGATGTCACCACTCATCAAGGCACCGAAGCAGCACAGCGGCCCGCAGGCATGCCAGCCATCCATGACTTTGTTGGCCCCCGCGCCAGCGATGATCGAGGCCAAGACCATGGTCACGTACTCGCTGTTGCCGTTGCGTGGGTCGTGCCCGGCGATGTTGATGCCGCTGGTATGGCCCCAGGAGGCCGTGACCCGCTGCGGCGAGGCTTGCTCCAGTGCTGTGCGCACGGCATCGGCCAAGGTTTCCATTGGGGTGGTGGTGCAGTTGACGTGGGGGGCTGGCTCCTGGGCGTTGCACAGCGTGCCCTTGGCGCCGACATCGACCGTGACGCAGCGATACAGGCCTTCGTTGTAGGGCGGTGCGACCTGGGCGAACATCATCAGGCCAAGGTACACACCCGACACCGAGTTGCCCTCGTAGGAGTTGATGAAGTAGGGCACCTGCGGCGGGCTTTCGATACGCACATGGGCTTGCTCGCCGCGTATCTCGACATGCGCGGTGATGGCCAGTTCGCCCAGGCCGTGGCCGGCGTCTTCGAGCACGGCGGTGCCGCTGTAGTGGCCGTCCGGCACGTCACGCAGCAAGGCGCGCATGTGGCGGTCGGCCATGTTCTTCAGCTCGGCGATGCAGGCACGCACCTGCTCCACGCCGTACTTGTCGAGCAGGTCGAGCAGGTGCCGCTCACCGACTTTGCAGGCGCCGTACTGGGCGTTGAGGTCGCCCTCCTGATAGGGGCGGGCGCGCATGTTGGTGAGCATGAAGTTGATCACGTCTTCGCGGCGCTTGCCCTTTTCCCACAGCTTCACGGGTGGGATGCGCAGGCCTTCGGCGTAGATTTCCTTGGCGTCCGGGTTGTAGCCGGCCGGTACCGGGCCGCCGATGTCGGTGAGGTGGCCTTTGCATACAGTCCAGAACACCAGTTCGCCCTGGTAGTACACCGGCTTGTACATGCAGCAGTCGAGGATATGGCTGCCCTTGTACGCCGGGTCGTTGTGGTAGATCACGTCACCTTCGGCGATATCGTCACCGAAAAACTCGGCCACGCACTTCATGGCGGGGATCAGTGAACCCAGGTGGATGGGGATGTCCTGGCCTTGCAGGATCATTTCGGGGAGGTGGTCGAACAACGAGTTCGAGTAATCATGGGCCAGGTTGAACACACTGGAGCGGCCGGTCTTTTCCAACGTCAAGGTCATTTCGCGCTGCGCTGTTTCCAGCGCACCCCGGACCACCGCAAGGGTGATCGGATCTACTGTTTTCATAGGTCACCAACGTTTGTTCTTGTGCTTTTGGGTGCGTGCCGCAGTGATCGGCGCGTGGTGACAGGCTACGGGGCGAGCGGGGTGGCTGACTTGTCGGTGGGTGTACTGCTTGTTGCGCTTGGGTGCACTCTTTGGGCGGCTTTAGCCCATCATCCTGTGGGAGCAACTGTCTTGCGCCATTTCTAAAAATTGACGCATTAAGTGGGAGCGGGCTTGCCCCGCGAACACCGGCGAAGCCAGTGCCAAGCTCCGCGTAGCCCCATTCGCGGGACAAGCCCGCTCCCACAATGTTCACTATTGTCTGGTCGATTTCCTACACGCCCAGCAACTGCTGCACCAGCCATTGCCCGGCTGGGCCGAGGGCGCGGCGGCGGGACCAGGCGATGTCCATGTCGACGCGGCGCGGATAACCGGCCACCTGCAATTCCACCAGGCCGCTGCCAAAGCGCGTGACCAGGGCCTTGGGCAGTTCTGCCCAGCCAAAGCCACGGGCGGCGAACTCCAGCAAGGTCAGGTAGTCGGGCGCCGACCAGGCTTGGCCGCGATCGTGGTGCAGGCTGGAGGCGTAGGTCTTGATGTACAGCTGGCGTTCGGTCTCCAAGTGCTGGCGCTGCACCGTGCGCAGCGCTGCCAGCGGGTGCTCGGCGCTCACGTACACACAAAACTCCGCCTGCTCAGGCAGGCGCGCCACGGCGACATCGGCGGGGTACTGGCGCTGCGCGGCAAGAATGCCAATCTGGGCCATGTCCTGCTGCACCAACTCGATCACGTCAGCGTCTTCCGAGGGCCCACAGCGCAGCTCGGTATGTGGGTAGCTGTGTGCGAAGCCGGCCATGACCGCGCTCTGGAAGGTAACGCTGTAGCTGTCCGACATCACCACCGAGACCAACGCTTCAACGTGCTCAGCCAGCCTCAGTGACAGGGCGTCGAGCCCGGCACTGGCGTCAAGGATCGCTTCGACATGGGGCAATACCTGGCGCCCGGCAGCATTGAGCGTAGGGTGGCGCCCGCCGCGGTCGAACAGGGGGCAGCCGATATCCGCCTCGAAATTGGCTATCGCAATGCTGACGGTGGACTGGCTTTTCTTCAGTTTGCGGGCCGCCGCAGAGAACGAGCCCAGCGAGGCGGCTTCGACAAAGGCAAGCAAAGCTTCAGGTGAGTAGCGCATAGGTATTGATAAAACCGATAAGAGCTATGTCGCGAGTATCTGTTCCATCAAAGAAAATAGGAAGCACGTCTCAAGCAAATGATGGAATTCAAGATGAAAAAGGTCTCGTTCACCGAACGCATGGTCCATGCCGTAGGTTATGAAGTATTCGCTGTGCTGTTGTGCGCACCGCTGTTGTCCTGGGTGCTGGGCAAGTCGTTGGCAACGGCCGGGGGGCTGGCGGTGACCCTGTCGGTGATCGCCATGGCCTGGAACGTGGCCTATAACGCACTGATCGACCGCGTCGTGCAAACCGAACGGGTTGCCTGGAAGCCTTGGACGCGTGTCGCCCATGGCCTGGGCTTCGAGGCAGGCCTGGTGGTGTGGTGCCTGCCCGTGGCGGCTTGGATGCTGGATATTTCGCTGCTTCAGGCGTTCATGGTCGAACTGGGCTTCTTCGTGATCATCCTGCCCTACACCGTGGTGTACAACTGGGCGTTCGACAAAGCCCGGCACTATGTGGTCCAGCGCCAGGCCGCCGCCTAACGGCCTACTCCCCGCGCCCGATGCCCTCGGCATGCATGATCTGCGCGATGATCGGCACGGGGGTCATCAGGTGCGAGTGCATCATGGCGCTGGCGCGCTTGGCGTCGCGGGCCAGAATCGCCTCCACCAACGCTGCGTGCTCCTGGCGCTTGAGTTCAAGGGCCTGCTCGGAAAACACCGTTTGCGTCAGCCACAGATGCCGATAACGCTCGGCCTGGTCGAACAGGTAGGTGCGTGCCTGCAGCAAGTGCTTGGAGCCGCACCCGGAGGCGATGGCGGTGTGAAACGCCTTGTGCCGCTCGTCCCAGACGTCCAGGCGCTGCTCGCGGGTTTTCACTTCCACCACTTTGGCCAAGGTATGCGAACAGGCCAGCACCGAGGCCTCCCAGGCGTCGTCGCCGCGTTCGATGGCCAGGCTGATGATCATGGCTTCCAGGTTGGCGCGGGCATCGTAGATGTCGTTCATCTCCGCCAGTGACATGGGGGCGACACGGTAGCCCTTTTGGCTGATGGCATTCACCAGGTGCTCGGCCACCAACTGCGAGAGCGCCTCGCGCAGGGGCCCTACACCCAGTTCGTAGCGGTCTTTGAGGGTGCTCATCAAGAGTTTTTCCCCCGGCTTGAACACGCCACGGATGATGTCCTTCTTGAGCCTCTCATACCCGCTGAATGCTGAATTTTGTCGGGGCGCGAGCGCTTCCAAGGTCCTGTTCCTCAAAACGTTTTGCCGATCATACCGAAACCACTGGCGGACGAAAAACAATGGACATAAGCGCTCTTTATCTTCGTTTTATAAAAATGTAGACATTTTTGTTGAGTGACGATATTTTTGCTTCGCCTGCACTGATCCAGATCACACACTGGGCGGCGCCACTCACTTTTTCTGCCAGGACCTAGCCATGAACGCTTTTACGCAGATCGACGAACTTGTCATGCCGTTGCCACTCGAACCGCGGGGTTACACCATCGCCCCTTCGAAGCAGTCGCCGCGTCTGCTTGAACTGACCTTTGCCCGCGAGACCGTGGAGGCGTTCGTGAAGGCCGTGGCCGAGTGGCCGGTGCAGGCGTTGGAGTACAAGTCGTTCCTGCGTTTCCGGGTGGGCGAAATACTGGATGAACTGTGCGAAGGCACGCTGCGCCCGGTATTGCTCAACACCATCCTCGACCGCGCCAGCGGCGGCATGCTGATCACCCCGATCGGGCTGGATGACGTGAGCCAGGCCGAGGACATGGTCAAGTTCACCACCGCCTGCGCCCACCTGATCGGTCGCTCCAACTACGACGCCATGAGCGGCCAGTACTACGCCCGCTTCGTGGTCGTGAACAGCGACAACTCCGACAGCTACCTGCGCCAGCCACACCGCGTCATGGAGCTGCACAACGACGGCACCTTCGTGAACCAGATCACCGACTATGTGCTGATGCTGAAGATCGACGAAAAGAACATGGAAGGCGGTAATTCGCTGCTGCTACACCTGGACGACTGGGAAGACTGCGACGCGTTCTTCCGCCACCCGATGGCGCGCCGCGAGATGCGCTGGACCGCGCCACCGAGCAAGAAAGTGGCCGAGGACGTGTTCCATTCGGTGTTCGATACCGATGCCGAAGGCCGGCCGACCATGCGCTACATCGACCAGTTCGTGCAGCCGGAAAACTTCGAGGAAGGTATCTGGCTGAACGCCTTGTCCGAATCGCTGGAGGGCAGCGACAAGAAACTTTCCGTTCCGGTGGCGGTGGGCAGCTTCGTCTTGATCAATAATCTGTTCTGGCTCCACGGCCGCGACCGCTTCACCCCGCACGATGGCTTGCGCCGCGAGCTGATGCGCCAACGCGGCTATGTCGCCTTCCCCAAGCCGCTGTACCAGCGCGGCCAGTAAACACGGCGCGGGAGGTAACACTGTGTACGACTTCATCATCATCGGCGGTGGCATTGTGGGCATGTCCACTGCCATGCACCTGATCAAGGTGTACCCGGACGCCAAGATTCTCCTGTTGGAGAAAGAGTCCGGCCCGGCCCGCCACCAGACCGGGCACAACAGCGGCGTGATCCATGCCGGGGTGTACTACACCCCTGGCAGCCTCAAGGCGCGCTTCTGCCTGGAAGGCAACAAGGCGACCAAGGCCTTTTGCACCGAGCACGGCATTGCCTTCGATGAGTGTGGCAAGCTGCTGGTGGCCACCAACGACCTGGAAATGCAACGCATGAAGGCGTTGTGGGAGCGCACCGCGGCCAATGGCCTGGAGCGTGAATGGCTGTCTGCTGCCGAGCTGCATGAGCGCGAGCCCAACATCGTCGGCCTGGGCGGGATCTTTGTCCCCTCCAGCGGCATCGTCAATTACGCCGAGGTCACGGCGGCCATGGGCCGTCAGTTCCAGCGTGCCGGTGGCGAGATCCGCTACAGCGCCGAGGTGATTGGCCTGGAAGAGCGCGCCAGTGAAGTGATCGTGCGTACCCGCAGCGATGAGCTCCACAGCCGCTTCCTGGTCACCTGCTCGGGGCTGATGGCCGACCGCGTGGTGAGCATGCTGGGCATCCAGACCAATTTCGTGATTTGCCCGTTCCGCGGCGAGTACTACTTGCTGCCCAAGCAGCACAACCAGATCGTCAACCACTTGATCTACCCGATTCCGGACCCGTCCATGCCGTTTCTGGGCGTGCACCTGACGCGGATGATCGACGGCACCGTGACCGTCGGGCCAAACGCGGTACTGGCGATGAAGCGCGAAGGTTATCGCAAGTCCGACGTCAGCCTTGGCGACATGTTCCAGACCCTGACCACACCCGGCATCCTCAAGGTGCTGGCCAAGAACCTGCGGCCGGGCCTGATCGAGATGAAAAACTCGCTGTTCAAGGGCGGCTACCTCAAGCAGGTGCAGAAGTACTGCCCGAGCATCACCAAGGACGATCTCACGCCATACCCGGCGGGTGTGCGGGCACAGGCGGTGTCACGCGACGGCAAGCTCATCGACGACTTCCTCTTCGTCAACTCCGCGCGCAGCGTGAACGTGTGCAATGCGCCGTCGCCTGCCGCCACCTCTGCCATTCCGATCGGCGCCTACATCGTCGAGAAGGTCTGCGAACAAGTCAGCCGCCAAGGGGGCGGCTCGCTCAAGCCTGACCTGGCGGGCAAGCAGCGCGCTGCCGGCTGAGGCGGCAGCTAACCCCGGCGGATCTGCGTTTCGTTTTACTCAACCCGCCCTTGCCCTACTCACCATTTAGGGCAGGGCGGGCTTTTTCGCGCCCGCGTTCGCTAGCCATGCGTGCTGACGGCCTAGCGCGGGCATGACAAGAATAAGAAGGTAAGACCATGCAAACAGACAAGAACAATTTGAGTCATGGATTGAAATCGCGGCATGTCACCATGCTGTCCATTGCCGGGGTGATCGGCGCCGGCCTGTTCGTTGGCTCTGGGCGGGCCATCGCCGAAGCCGGGCCTGCAACCATCCTGGCGTATATCCTGGCCGGCGGGTTGGTGGTGCTGGTGATGCGCATGCTGGCGGAAATGGCAGTCGCTTCGCCGGACACCGGCTCGTTCTCCACCTATGCCGACCTTGCCATCGGCAAGTGGGCCGGCTACACCATCGGTTGGCTGTACTGGTGGTTCTGGGTGCTGATCATCCCCATCGAAGCCAACATTGCCGCCACCATCATCAACACCTACGTGCCGCAGATGGAGATCTGGGTATTGTCGTTGGTGATCACGCTGCTGCTGACCGCCACCAACCTGTTCAGCGTGAAAAACTACGGTGAATTCGAGTTCTGGCTGGCGCTGGTGAAGGTCATTGCCATCGTCGCCTTCATCATTCTGGGTGCCTGTGCCATTTTCGGCCTGCTGCCCAGCTCCGGTGTCAGCGGTGTTTCGCGCCTGTGGGATACCGGTGGGTTCATGCCCAACGGCTTTGGCGCGGTGCTCAGCGCCATGCTGATCACCATGTTCTCGTTCCTTGGGGCCGAGGTGGTGACCATTGCCGCTGCAGAGTCCGACGAGGCGGGCAAGCACATCTCCAAGGCCACCAACTCGGTGATCTGGCGGATTACGCTGTTCTACATCCTGTCGATCTTCATCGTCATCGCGCTGGTGCCCTGGACCGACCCACGGCTGGCCACTGAAGGCTCGTATGTCACGGTGCTGGATACGCTCGGCGTGCCGCATGCCAAGGCCATCATCGACTTCGTCGTGCTGACTTCGGTGACCAGCTGCCTCAACTCGTCGTTGTACACCGCCTCACGCATGGTCTATTCGTTGAGCCGCCGGGGTGACGCGCCGGCCTGTGCGCAGGTGACCAGCCGCAGCGGTACGCCGATTGTCGCGGTGCTGTTGTCCACCGGGGCGGCGTTCCTGGCGGTGATCGCCAACTACCTGGTGCCGGCCAAGGTGTTCGGCTTCCTGATGGCCAGCTCCGGCGCCATTGCCTTGCTGGTTTATCTGGTTATCGCCATTTCCCAGCTGCGCCTGCGCAAGCGCCTGACCGCCCAGGGCAAGACGCTGAGCTACCGCATGTGGCTGTTCCCGTGGCTGACCTGGGGCGTGATCCTGTTCATCAGCAGCGTGCTGGTGCTGATGCTGTTCCGCCCGGATCATCGCCTTGAAGTGGTTTCGACAATGGTGCTGGCGGTGTTCGTGGTGTGCTCGGGGTTGTTGATCACCCGCCGACGGGCGCGGGTGGCGCAAGGCAGTGCTGTGGGGCAGGGCGCCTAGGCGCCCGAAACACCCCGAACAGACGAACGTTGCATCACAGACGAGCAAGATCCATCAGGCTGTGAGAGGATGACCGCCACCTCCACGGCTCGGCCACAGGACCCCAGAACTCAAGCCTGATGAAGACTCCAAAAAGAATCGAACCCCTGATCGAAGACGGCCTGGTCGACGAAGTACTGCGACCTTTGATGAGCGGCAAGGAAGCAGCCGTCTACGTGGTGCGTTGCGGTACCCAAGTGCGCTGCGCCAAGGTCTACAAAGAAGCCAACAAACGTAGCTTCCGCCAGGCCGCCGAGTACCAGGAAGGCCGCAAGGTCCGCAACAGCCGCCAGGCCCGGGCCATGGCCAAAGGCTCCAAGTACGGCCGCAAAGAGGCCGAGGATGCCTGGCAGAACGCCGAAGTGGCGGCCCTGTTCCGCCTGGCCAGTGCCGGTGTCCGGGTGCCCAAGCCTTATGATTTCCAGGATGGCGTACTGTTGATGGAGCTGGTGACGGACGCCGATGGCGATGCCGCGCCACGCCTTAACGACGTGCACCTGGAAGCCGATGAGGCCCGCGAGTTCCATGCATTCGTCGTCCGCCAGATCGTGTTGATGCTGTGCGCGGGGCTGGTGCATGGTGACTTGTCCGAGTTCAACGTGTTGCTTGGCCCTGAAGGCCCGGTAATCATTGACTTGCCGCAGGCGGTGGATGCGGCCGGTAACAACCATGCGTTCAGCATGTTGCAACGTGATGTGGGCAACATGGCGCTGTACTTCGGCCGCTTCGCCCCCGAGCTCAAGAGCACCCGTTACGCCCAGGAAATGTGGGCGTTGTACGAAGCCGGCGAGCTGAAACCGGACAGCCCGCTGACCGGCGAGTACGAGGAGGATGACGAGGCTGCCGATGTGGATGGCGTGCTGCGCGAAATCGACGCCGCACGGCTCGACGACGCCCGCCGCCGGGCGGCGCTGGCCGATGCCGAGCGCGGCCCGGTCAAGGGCGAAGAACCGCCACCGCCCTGGTTGCAGTAAACAGTCACCCACAGGTACAGCGCCGCTTTTACCAAAAGCGCTGTACCTGATGGGCGCCCCCACCCCTGTGGAAGCGGGTTTACCCGCGAAGGGGCCGGCACACGCGCTGCAAATCCCCGCTATTACCCCCACCGCAAGACACAATCTCGTCATTCAGCCTTTTCACTGAAGCCCAACAGGCATATGGTGTACGCCGTCCATATTCCCTGGAGCTGTCATGTCCAACCGTTTCCCCTCCGTTCGTCCGCGCCGTCTGCGCCAGAACGAATCCCTGCGCTCGATCTTCCAGGAAACCGAGTTTCGCCTTGAAGACCTGATCCTGCCGATCTTCGTCGAAGAAGGCATTGACGATTTCGTGCCGATCACCAGCATGCCCGGCGTCAACCGCATCCCTGAAAAGCTGCTGGCGCAGGAAATCGAGCGCTACGCCCGCGCCGGCATCAAGTCGGTGATGACCTTTGGTGTCTCGCACCATCTGGACGAGGTTGGCAGTGACACCTGGAACGAAAACGGCCTAGTGGCGCGCATGGCGCGGATCTGCAAGGACACCGTGCCGGAAATGATCGTGATGTCCGACACCTGCTTCTGCGAATACACCAGCCATGGCCATTGCGGCGTGGTGCACGACCACGGTGTGGACAACGACGCCACCCTGGCCAACCTGGGCAAGCAGGCCGTGGTCGCGGCCGCAGCTGGTGCTGACTTCATCGCGCCATCGGCGGCGATGGACGGCCAGGTCCAGGCGATTCGCGGCGCCCTGGATGCCGCAGGCTTCCATGACACCGCCATCATGGCCTACTCGACCAAGTTCGCCTCGTCGCTCTATGGCCCCTTCCGCGAAGCGGGCGGCACTGCGCTCAAAGGCGACCGCAAGAGCTACCAGATGAACCCGATGAACCGCCGCGAAGCCGTGCGCGAATCGTTGCTCGACGAGCAGGAAGGGGCCGATGTGCTGATGGTCAAGCCGGCCGGTGCCTACCTGGACGTGATCGCTGACATCCGCGCGGCCTCGCGCCTGCCGCTGGCGGCGTATCAGGTCAGTGGCGAGTACGCGATGATCAAGTTCGGCGGCCTCGCCGGTGCCATCGACGAAGGGCGTGTGGTGCGTGAGAGCATCGGTGCCATCAAGCGCGCCGGTGCCGACTTGATCCTGACCTACTTCGCCATGGACCTGGCCCGCGAAGGCATCTGATCAGTAAAAGGTGTTCGCGGCCCTCCAAGGGCCGCGAATACCCGCAGATGGCCTCTAGCCACAAAAAATTTACTAAGCGCTGAATTATTTTGTGTCCCTTTGTCTCTGATGCCATAGAGCATTCAGTGACAAGGAAATGGGCATGAAATCTCGCAAGAAAAGCGTCAAGCCAATTGGCTTGAAAGATATCACCATCGTCGACGACGCCAAGATGCGCAAAGCGATCACCGCTGCCGCACTGGGCAACGCCATGGAGTGGTTCGACTTCGGCGTTTATGGCTTCGTCGCTTACGCGCTCGGCAAGGTGTTCTTCCCCAACGCCGACCCCAGTGTGCAAATGATCGCCGCCCTGGCGACGTTCTCGGTACCGTTCCTGATTCGCCCGCTGGGTGGGTTGTTCTTCGGCGCCCTGGGCGACAAGTTCGGCCGGCAGAAGATTCTCGCCGCGACCATCGTGATCATGTCGTTGAGCACCTTTGCCATCGGCCTGATACCGTCTTACGCGACTATCGGCATCTGGGCGCCCATCCTGCTGTTGCTAGCCAAGATGGCCCAGGGCTTTTCGGTGGGCGGTGAATACACCGGGGCGTCGATTTTCGTTGCCGAGTACGCACCCGACCGTAAACGCGGCTTCCTCGGCAGCTGGCTGGATTTCGGCTCGATCGCAGGCTTTGTGCTCGGCGCAGGCGTGGTGGTGTTGATTTCCACCGTGCTGGGTGAGGAGAAGTTCCTTGAATGGGGCTGGCGCCTGCCGTTCTTCCTGGCCCTGCCGCTGGGCATCATTGGTCTGTACCTGCGCCATGCGCTGGAAGAAACACCGGCGTTCCAGCAACACGTCGAGAAGCTTGAGCAGGGCGACCGCGAAGGCCTGGCCTCCGGCCCCAAGGTGTCGTTCAAGGAAGTCGCCACCCAACACTGGCGCAGCCTGGTGACTTGCATTGGCGTGGTGATCGCCACCAATGTCACGTACTACATGCTGCTCACCTACATGCCCAGCTACCTGTCGCACAACCTGCATTACAGCGAAGACCACGGGGTGCTGATCATTATCGCGATCATGGTCGGCATGCTGTTCGTGCAACCGATCATCGGCCTGCTCAGCGACAAGTTCGGCCGCCGGCCTTTCATCATGGTAGGCAGTGTCGGCCTGTTCGCGCTGGCCATCCCGGCCTTTATGCTGATCAACAGCGGCGTGCTCGGGCTGATCTTTGCCGGGCTGTTGATCATTGCCGTGCTGCTGAACTTCTTCATCGGCGTGATGGCGTCGACGTTGCCGGCGATGTTCCCCACGCATATCCGCTACAGCGCGTTGGCCAGTGCCTTCAACATCTCGGTGCTGATCGCGGGGCTTACCCCGACCTTGGCGGCCTGGCTGGTGGAAAGCACCGGCAACCTGTACATGCCGGCGTACTACCTGATGGTGATCGCGGCCATCGGGCTGGTCACTGGCCTGACCATGAAAGAGACCGCCAACAAGCCGCTGCGCGGCGCAGCGCCTGCCGCGTCGGACATCGATGAAGCGCGCGAGCTGTTGCAGGAGCACCACGACAATATCGAGCAGAAGATCGAGGACATCGACACGCAGATCGCCGAGCTTGAGGCCAAGCGCAAATTGCTGGTGCAGCAACACCCGCGTATCGATTAAGGGACGGGCCGAGGGTTTTTCGGCGCTGCCTGCAGCGTTTGATTAACGCGGCATGTAGCCGCGTTGCCAAGAGCGCGGAATGAACCGTGTCACCAGGGCCAGCAGGCACGCCAGCGCGCAACTGCCTGCCAGCGCCTGCAGGCCAAGTTGGTGCTCAAGCCAGGCGCCCAGTGCGGCGCCCAGCAGCATGCCAGCCCAAGGCACCAGCTGTACCCGCCAGCCGTTGCGCCGCTCGCCCAGCAACCTGCGCCCCAAGCCGCGGCCGAAGCGGGACAGGGCGCCGGTGACATAGGTCAGGCCGATCGGCAGGCCATTCACTTGTTCGACCACGGCATTGATCATGCCCATCGCCAGCGTCGCTGCCAGCAGCGCCGGAAAAGTGGCGGGCAGGGGCCAGGCCGCCGCCATGCCAAGCAGTGCGGCGACCACCAGCAGCACCGGCCAGGCGCGGCGTCGGCAAGCCCGGGCCAGTATCACGCCCAGCGCATTGCCTGCGACAAAGCCGAGCACCGCGCCACTCAGGCGCAGCACCATGGCCAGGTCCGCCTCGCTGATGGCCACTGCCAGACGGGTGGTGTTGCCACTCATGAACGACACGAAATCACCCAGCGCCAGCAGGCCGATGGCATCGGTCATGCCGGCCAGTACCGACAGCGCGGCTACCAGCCCCAGGCCCACGCGACCGCGCAGGGCCTGCAGCTTCAGCCGTCGTGCGTTGCGTGCGGGCAGTGCGTTGGGCAGCATGCTCAGCGCGGCAGTGTTTCGCGGGCCAGCGTGCCCTTGAGCGTTCGCTCGACCACATCGACCAGCACCATGGTCTGGTGGTCCACTTCGATGTTAAGCAGCTCGCCAGCCTTGTAGCGGGCGAAGGTGGTCTGGCGCAAAGTCTCGGGGATCAGGTTGATGGTGATGACATTGTCATCGACATCGGCGACGGTCAGGCTGCAACCGTTGACCCCCAGGAACCCGCGGGGGAATACGTACTTGGCCCATTCCGCTGGCATGCGGAAACGGATGAACGCACCGGTCTCTTCGATCACCTGTTCGACGATCTCGGCGGTGGTGGCGATGTGGCCGGCCATCAGGTGGCCGCCAACCTCGGCGTTCATCTTCGCCGAGCGCTCGATGTTCACGCCTTGGCCGGCCGTTAGGCAGCGCAGGTTGGTGCGTTCGAGGGTGGCATTCATGGCGTCGAACTTCACCTGAGTGCCGTCGATCTCGGTGACGGACAGGCACGTGCCCTCGACACTGACGCTGGCGCCGATCTTGAGGTCGTCGAGCAGTTCAGGGGTGAGGTCGACGGTGAACTGCCGGTGGCCTGGGTAAGGGGTCACAGCAAGCAGCGGGCGAACGGCCTGGACGATGCCGGTGTACATGGAAATTGCTCCTGGGCACGGGAAAATGAAGTCCCCCGGAAACTATGCCTCTGAAGCGGTAAAAGCAAGGCGGCCGCCGCCCCTCAAACATGCCCGCTGCTGCTCACGATGCGCAGGCACAGCGCCTCGTACGGCTCCAGGTTGACCATCAAGCGCCCATCCTCAGTCAAATCCCCCTCGACCGTCTCGTTGATCATGTCCACCACCGTTCCCGGTGTGAAGCCGGTCAAGAGCAGCTCTTCGGCAATGAGCGTCTGGCCAAAGTTCAGTGCGCTGATCTGGATGCCGCGCCCCGCTGGCAGCTCGTGCACCATCACCAGCAACCCAGGGCTGCTGACCTCGGGCACCAACACTTGGCGGCTGGTGGCGATGCCGTAGGCCTGGCGCACGGCCAGCAGTTTTTTCACCTTGCTGGCGAACGAGTCGCTGCTCTCGAGCTGGCTGTCGAGGCTGCCGTAGAGCGCCCGCGCCCGGGGCATTCCGCGCACCGACGCCTCAGCGTCGGGGGCGAGCCCGGCCAGGTCGTAGCCGCCACGGTGGATCCAGCGGGTGTCGCCATCGAGCATCCGTTCGGCCACCGCCTCGGCAGGCAAGGGCAGGGCGCCGACCAGGTCCCAGCCGGACAGTGCGACCACGCCGGGCTGCATGGCGTTGTACATCACCAGCAGCAGGTGGATTTTCTGAATGCGCTCGATATCCGCTGCGTCGATCTGCTCAAGGTCGCGGATACCCAGCGCGGCGGTGATCAGGCTGGCGGTGGTGCAACTGATGCCATTGGTGACGAAGCGCAAGTTGTAGGGGGCATGTTCGCCAGACAGGCGCTCATAGATTTCTTCGCGAATGTGCTCACGCAAGATACTGCCAGGCAGGGTCTGGCCCTTGAACAGATACATGTCGTGGGCATGCAGGGTCCAGAAGTGCACCAGCTCGACGGTCAGCTCGTCATGGTTTTGCAGGGCGTGGATCAAGGACGCCGGGTCGATGCCAAACGCGTGCATTTCCTTGAGCATCAGGCGCAGGAACTCGGTGTCGCCGGTCAGCAGTGCATGCTGGTAGGCGGGGCGGGTGATGAAGTCATAGGACAGATCGGCGCCGCCCGTGGACATCTGGGCTATGTCGTCGATTGTCAGGTTAAGCTCCTGGAAGCTGAACCCGCCCGCCTTGCGAATCATGCCGCCAATCAACTGGTTGCCGACGATCGACAGCGGGTGGCTTTCGGACCAGGCGGTGCCTTGGAGCCGCGTTTCCACCCCGAGAAAACCATTGGCATCCAGGCGCAGGCCACGCGCGCCCAGGCAGTCCAGCGCATGCAGGGCATCCCCGATGATCATCTGCTGGGCGGCGAAGGTTGGGTCGAGCCAGTTGAGCGACGGTTGGCCTTCCTTGAAGTAGTGCAGGTACACCCAGCGCCGGGTCTTGCCATCGACGCCGGTGATGGGCGGGGTGACGCTCCAGTCGGTCTCCTTGACCCCTGGCTCGAAAAAGATCACCCGCTGCAACTGGCCGACGATGTAGTGGCGGGCTTTGAGCTCGTCGCACACAGCCGGCAATAGGTTGACCGCATCACGGCCTGCGGGCACCTCGGGTAGCAGCGGCCAGTCTTCCTCGCGCACTTCGACCATGTGGTAGAGCCCAGGGTAGGCCCCGTGGGCCAGCTCAGCCAGGCGGAAGTCGGCACCTTTGCCGGTGTGCGAGGGGATCAGGTCATCGATGGTCACAGCGTTGTGCGCAGCGGCCATGCGGCTCATCTGGATCAAGTCCTGCTCGCTGCCGTAGAGCGGGTCGATGTCGAAGCTGATGCGGTCGAAGTTACCGTCCACGCTCGGGGTGAATTCGCGGCCACGCACGCCGCCGGACTGTTTGATCGGGCCAGTGTGCACGCCTTGTATGCCAATTTCCGACAAACGCTTCCACAGCGCCTCGTGGGCCAAGGCCGCCAGCACTGAGCCGCCCTCCGGGGCAATGATGGCGTCGGGGTAGACCGTCAGCCACACCGAGGCGATTTCAGTGGCGCGGCGGGGCTGGGCTTCGGCGTAGGGGTTCTGCCACAGGCGCGATTGCCCCGAATACAGGCGGGCCCGTTCCTGGGAGGCCTTGAGCATGGAACGGTCTTCGAGCCACTTGATGTATGACGGGTCGGGTTGGGTCATCTCGCGTCCTCTCTGCGTGTCGGCACCGGCCACAGTTATGACGGCGTTGCAGGCGGAACGTTCGGCGTGAAACGGAGTGGCTGCAATCTTCAAGCTTGCGTCGCCCCAGTGGGAGCCGGCTTGCCGGCGATTGGGCTGCAAAGCAGCCCTCCGGTTCAACGCCGCGCCGACAACTGCTGCGGTGCCAGAAATGCACCATGAAAGTAGTTGCGCAACGCCTGCATCGCCGGGCTGAACGCCCGCTCGCGATGCCAGGCCAGGCCCACGCTCATCGGCGTGACCGGGTCGCTGATGGTCACCGTCTCGATCCGTTTGCCCTCCAGCGACCAGGGCCTGTGCACCAAATCAGAGAGGATCGCCACGCCGCTGCCATTGGCGACCATGCTGCGCACGGCCTCCACCGAGCTGGTCCGCACGCGCACGCTGGGCCGCTGCCCGGCCTGCTCCCAGTAACGCATGGCACTTTGTTCGGCTTCGTCCACGGTCAGCAGAATGAACGGTTCGCTGGCCACATCGGCCAGGCTCACCGCCGAGCGCTCGCACAGCGGGTGGTGGCCGGGCAGCCACAGCCGGCGCTCGGAGTTGAACAGGGTTTCCGAGACGATATCCGGGTGGGTGAGGTTGGCGGTGAGCACCACGGCCATGTCGAAGCGCCCCTCCAGCAGCCCTTGCTCGATCGCGCTGCGCTCTTGCTCGTGCACTTCCAGGGTCACGTCCGGGTGCCAGTGTTCGAGGCGTTGCAGGTGGTGTGGCAAGAAGTAGCCAATCACCGTATAGCTCGCCGCCAGGCGCAGCAGGCCGCTGGCGCGCACGTCTGGCAGCGGGCTGTTCAGCGCATCGTCGACGCTGCGCAAAATCACGTAGGCGCGGTTCAGAAAGTGCCGGCCCGCCTCGGTCAGGCTCATGCCCTGGGCCGAGCGCTGGAACAGCAGCACGCCGAGCATCGCCTCGAGTTCCTTGATTGCGGTGGTCACCGCCGACTGGGAAATGTTCAGGTGGATCGCCGCCTGTGAAATCTGACCGATCTCGGCAGTGGCGACGAAGTAGCGGACCTGGCGCAGGGTCAATGACACGGTTGGCTCCCGGTGTATCTGATTTTCAGAAGACACCCTATCTGTTTATAGATCTTCCCAAGGGGGTGTGGAAAATCTAACGTGGCTTGCATGCAGTCACAAGTGCCAGGAGATACGTTCATGCAGGTGGTGGATTTCAATTCGGACATGGGTGAGGGCTTCGGCCCGTGGACCATCGGTGATGGCGTCGACAACGAGCTGATGGCTTTTATCAGCTCGGCCAACATCGCCACCGGCTTCCATGCCGGCGACCCCGGCACCATGCGCCGCACCGTCGAGCGGGCCAAGGCGCTGGGCGTGGGCGTCGGTGCACACCCAGGCTTTCGTGACCTGGTCGGTTTCGGCCGCCGGCACATCAATGCCACCGCCCAGGAGCTGGTCGACGACATCCTGTATCAACTGGGTGCGCTGCGTGAAATCGCCCGTGCGCAAGGTGTGACCTTGCAGCACATCAAGCCCCACGGCGCGTTGTACATGCACCTGGCGCGCGATGAGGTGGCGGCCCGGCTGTTGGTGCAGAACCTGCGCGTGGTCGAGCCGCAATTGCTGTTGTACTGCATGCCAGGCTCGGTGATCTGCCGTATTGCCGAAGAACTTGGCCAGCCGGTGGTGCGCGAGTTCTATGCCGACCGCGAGTACGATATGAGCGGCTCCATCGTGTTCACCCGCAACGTGCGCGGCTACCAACCCGAGGCCGTCGCCGAGCGCGTGCTGCGCGCTTGCCAGCAAGGCCTGGTGCGCACGGTCGAGGGGCAGGAGCTGGCCATAACGTTCGATTCCATTTGCCTGCACAGCGATACCCCCGGCGCACTCGAGCTGGTCGAGGCAACGCGCAAGGCGCTGGATCAGGCCGGTATCGAGGTGCGTGCGCCACGCTGAGTTTTACCGGCACCTGGCGCACCTAGGCCAGGGCCGCTGCATCGATTTGATTTCGCCTGCCTTTCTATAAAGATTCCAAGAAAAGGAACAGTCATGGCCGAGCCGGTTGCTTCTACCCCGATCCGCTACAGCTTCGGTGCCGACGAGCACCTGTTTGCCGAAGTCAGTGACAGCATGTCGCTGGAGGCCTTTTTCAAAGGCATGGCCGTCACCCGCGCGGTGGAGCGGCTTGGCCTGGAGGGCGTCCTCGACGTGTGCCTGGCCAACGCGTCGTTCCAGATCCGCTTCGACCCTGACCGTATTGCCCCCGAGGCCCTGCTCGAAGCCGTACGCGGCGCCGAGGCAGAGGCGGTGGCCGAGCGCTCGCTGCACACCCGCATCATCGAAATCCCGGTGCTGTACAACGACCCCTGGACCCACGAAACCCTGATGCGTTTTCGCGATCGCCACCAGGACCCGAGCAGCACCGACCTTGAGTATGCGGCGCGGGTCAACGGCCTGGCCGATGTCGAGGCGTTCATCGCCGCCCACAGCGGCGCACCCTGGTTCGTGTCGATGGTCGGCTTCGTCGCCGGCCTGCCGTTCATGTTCCAGATGGTCGAGCGCGAGCGGCAACTGCAGGTGCCCAAGTACCTGCGCCCACGTACCGACACGCCCAAGCTGACCCTCGGCCATGGCGGGTGCTTCGGTTGCATCTACTCGGTGCGCGGGGCGGGGGGCTACCAGATGTTTGGCGTCACCCCGGCACCGATCTACGACCCGCAGCAGACGCTGGCCTACCTCAAGGCGCACATGGTGTTCTTCCGCCCGGGTGACATCGTGCAGTTCAAGCCGATCGACCGCCGCGCCTATGACCAGGCGGTGGCGGATGTGGAAGACGGTTGCTTCAACCTGCGCATTCGTCCGGTGGCGTTCTCCCTGGATGCCTTCCTGGCCGACCCGGTCGGCTACCCCAAGACGCTGCAGGAGGTGCTGGCATGATCAAGGTACTCAAACCCGGCCTGGCTACCTCGGTACAGGACCTCGGTCGCGAGGGCTATTACCACCTGGGCATTCCGCCTTCCGGGGCGCTTGACCAGTACGCTTTGAGCGCAGCCAACCATCTGGTCGGCAACCCGGCAGGCGCCGCGGGGCTTGAATGCGCGCTGGTGGGCCCAGAACTTGAGTTCCAGCAGGATGCGCTGGTGGCGGTGTGCGGCGCGCAGATGCCGGCATTGCTCGACGGCCGTGAGCAGCGCCCCGACACCGCGTTCGCGGTCAGGGCGGGGCAGGTGTTGCGCTTCGGTTTCCCCACGGCAGGTGCCCGGGCATACCTGGCTGTCGCCGGCGGTATCGATGTGCCCGAGGTGCTCGGCAGCCGATCGACTTACGCGCTGGGGGCCTTGGGTGGGCACCATGGGCGAAAGTTGCTGGCAGGCGATGTGCTGCCAGTTGGTGTGCCCAGCGGCAAGACCCGCGCCGGCGCGAGCCTGCCGATGGCGTTGCGACAGTCGCTGGGTGGCGAGGTTGTGTTGCGGGTGGTCCCAGGCTTGTATTTCCATCGCCTGACCGACGCAGCGGCGCAGCGCTTCTTTACCGAGGCGTGGACCGTCGGCTCCGAGGCAGACCGAATCGGCTACCGCTACAAAGGCGGCAGCCCATTGAGTTTCCAGCCGCGTGAGCAGCCGTTTGGCGCCGGCTCGGACCCCTCGAACATCGTCGACAGCTGCTACCCGATCGGCTCGATCCAGGTGCCGGCGGGGCTGGAGCCGATCATTCTGCACCGCGATGCGGTGTCCGGAGGCGGGTACGCCATGATCGGCACCGTGATCAGTGCCGACCTGGACCTGGTCGGGCAGATGCAGCCTAATCAGCAGGCGCGGTTTTTGCCGGTGAGCCTGGAGCAGGCGTTGGAGGCGCGGCGGTCGTACAAGAAGAAGCTGGGGTGTGTTGCCAGGCTGTTTGGCTGAGTGCTCGGGCAGGATCTTGCTTGCCCGTTATCGGTCAGAGGATTTCGGTATTCTCTGGCCGTTCTCGTTTATTTGCTTACCGCGCTGCGCAGCCACCTCCAGCGCCTGCCCATCCCGCTGCTTACCCTGGCGCGCCAGGCCTTCGAGCTGGGGTATCAGCATCCCTTCCGGCAAATGCCGCCAGAACCGCCCCGGCATGTGCAGGCGCAGCGCGTCCGGGTTGAGGCGAGCGGGGTTGAAAGTGTGGCGATAGTAGGTGCGCCACAGCTCGGCGCCGGGGTCGTCGGCATTGCGTGCCCATTGCCGCCACTCGTCAGGGCAGGTGCGCCGGTAGTCGAAGGCCTGGCCGTCGAAGCGGATAGCGTCGGCAGGGGTGGCGATCAACCAGCGTTGCCGGCCCAGGCGGCCGGCGAAATGCGCACTGGCACTGTGCAGGATGTCGTGGGCGGGTTCGTAGTAGGCGACCAGGTCCAGTTGCAGCTGCTGCGCCAACGCTTCGGGTAGCGGCACGAAGCGTACAAAGGCATGCAGGTGATGGGCTTCACGGCTGACCTGTTTGATGCGCCGGTGCAATTCGCTGCCCAGGCGATCGCCGGCCAGCATTGCCGTGCGGTCACCATGGGCCACGCGCCAAAGCACTTCGTACAGCAGGTTCCAGCGTTGCTCGCCGCGGTAGCAGGCTGCCTGCTCCAGCTGGCTCAGTAGGGCTGCTGGCACTTTGCCGCGAAACGGGCCTGGACCTTGGGGCAGCGGTGCAGGGATGGCCAGCAGATCATCGATCGGGCCTTGTGACCAGGTGACGTCGGCTGGGTCAATGCCATGGCCGAGCAGCGTTCGGGCTTGGTCACGCCAGGTGGCGAAGCTGTCATCGCAGTTGAGCGCGATCATCCCCATAACCCCATTTGCACCGGTGCCTGGGGTTCGCGCAGGCGTTCGCGCAGCAGGCCGCTGCGCAGCTCGGCCTGGGCGGGGCGATAGTCACTGGTGACGATGAATGGGCGCGCTTTGTCCAGCACGCAGCGCAGTTGAATCAGGTCGTCGTAGCGGATGCGCCGCTCTCGTCGCAGCGCTACCAAACGCTGCACGCTGCGCAGGCCGATGCCCGGGATGCGTGCCAGCAGGGCTGGCTCGGCGCGGTTCACATCCAGCGGGAAGACCTCACGGTTGGCCAGCGCCCACGCAAGCTTAGGGTCGATGTCCAGTGCCAGGTTGCCGCTTTGCGCCAGCAGTTCGCCGGCCTTGTAGCCATAGCCACGCAGCAGGAAGTCGGCTTGGTACAGGCGGTGTTCCCGCAGCAGCGGCGGCGCTGCCAAGGGCACACTGTCGGGGCTGTCGGGGATCGGGCTGAAAGCCGAGTAGTACACGCGCTTGAGGCCGTAGCCCTGGTACAAGGACTCGGCATTGCGCAGCAGGGTGCTGTCGTCGGTGGCGTCTGCGCCGACGATGACCTGGGTGCTTTGCCCGGCCGGGGTAAAGCGCGGCGCCTTGGGTTCGTTGGCCACCGCTTGCTGGCCGTGGTGAATGACCGCCATGGCCTGGCGGATGGTGTGCGCGTGTTTCTCAGGGGCCAGGCGCTTGAGGCTGGCGTCGGTCGGTAACTCGATGTTGACGCTCAGGCGGTCGGCCAGGCGCCCGGCTTCTTCGATCAGCAGCGGGTCGGCATCGGGGATGGTCTTGAGGTGGATGTAGCCGCGAAAGTTGTGCTCCTCGCGCAGCAGGCGTGCCACGCGGATCAATTGCTCCATGGTGTAGTCGGCCGAGCGGATGATGCCCGAACTGAGAAACAGGCCGCTGATGCAGTTGCGCCGGTAGAAGTCGAGCGTCAGGCGCACCACCTCTTCTGGGGTAAAGCGCGCCCGCGGCACGTTGCTGGAGCGCCGGTTGACGCAGTACTGGCAATCGTAGAGGCAGAAGTTGGTAAGCAGCACCTTGAGCAGCGATACGCAGCGCCCGTCCGGGGTATAGCTGTGGCAAATGCCCATGCCATCGGTGGCACCCAGGCCTTCGCTGCCGCGCGAACTACGCTTGGGCGCACCGCTGCTGGCGCAAGAAGCATCGTACTTGGCGGCGTCGGCAAGAATGCCGAGTTTGGCGATGAGTTGCATGGCGGCTGACTCGAAATACTGAATATTCATACAGTATTTTGAGAATGCCCTGATTGCAAGCCCCATCGATGAAGGCCGTGGATCAATGCCCGAGTAAATCCGTCAGCTAAGCTTGTGCTGGACTTACGGACAGCAACGAGGCGCGCGGGAGAGGACATGAAAATCACGAACGAAGCGAAGCGGGCGCTGGCCGGCCTGGCGCTGGCCATGGGGTTGGGCGCAGTCATGCTCAACGCCCAGGCCGCTGAAACCAAAAAGGTCGATGTACTGCTGGTGGGCGGCGGCATCATGAGTTCGACCCTGGCTATCTGGCTCAACGAGCTGGAGCCCGGCTGGTCGATGGAGATGGTCGAGCGCCTGGACAAGGTGGCCGAAGAAAGCTCCAACGGTTGGAACAACGCTGGTACCGGCCACTCGGCCTTGGCAGAGCTGAACTACACGCCAGAAAAAGATGGCAAGATCGACATCAGCAAGGCCGTGGAGATCAACGAGTCATTCCAGATCACCCGCCAATTCCTTGCCTGGCAGGTCAAGCAGGGCGTGTTGAAGAACCCCCATTCCTTTATCAACACCACGCCGCACATGAGCTTCGTCTGGGGCGACGACAACATTCGCTTCCTGAAGAAGCGTTATGAGGCGTTGCAAGCCAGCCCGCTGTTCAAGCCCATGCAGTATTCCGAAGACCACGAACAGATCCGCAAATGGGTGCCCTTGATGATGGAGGGCCGCGACCCCAATCAGAAATTGGCCGTGACCTGGACGCCGATCGGTACCGACGTCAACTTTGGCGAGATCACTCGGCAGTATGTGGGTTACCTGCAGACTCGGCCTAACTTCGACCTCAAGCTGTCGAGCGAGGTACAGGACATCACCCGCAACGACGACGGCTCATGGCATGTCGAGTACAAGAACCTGAAAGATGGCAGCCAGGCTGCCACCGATGCCAAGTTCCTGTTCATCGGTGCCGGCGGCGCGGCGCTGCCCCTGTTGCAGAAGTCCGGCATCGATGAAGCCAAGGACTATGCCGGCTTCCCAGTCGGTGGTTCGTTCCTGGTCACCGACAACCCGGCCATTGCCCAGCGGCACATGGCCAAGGCCTATGGCATTGCGGCAACCGGCGCGCCGCCGATGTCGGTACCGCACCTGGACACCCGTGTCCTCGATGGCAAGCGCATGATCCTGTTCGGGCCGTTTGCTACCTTCTCGACCAAGTTCCTCAAGCAGGGCTCGTTGCTCGACCTGTTCGCCAGCGCCAGTGTTCACAACGCCTGGCCGATGGTGAGGGTAGGGGTACGTGAGTTCGATCTGGTGCAGTACCTGGTCGGTCAGGTTTTGCAGTCGGACGATGACCGCTTCGAAGCACTGCGCACCTACTTCCCCGAGGCCAAGAAGGAAGACTGGCGCCTGTGGCAAGCCGGCCAGCGGGTGCAGATCATCAAGAAGGACGAGGCCCAGGGTGGGGTGCTCAAGTTGGGTACTGAAGTGGTCACGTCCAAGGACGGCAGCATCGCCGGCCTGCTTGGGGCCTCACCGGGTGCCTCGACCGCGCCGCCGATCATGCTGGATGTGTTGAACAAGGTGTTCAAGGACAAGGTGGCCTCGCCGCAGTGGCAAGCCAAGATCAAGCAGATCGTGCCGTCTTACGGCATTCGCCTGAACGAGCACCCGGACAGGGTGCAGCAGGAGTGGACGTATACCAATGAGGTGCTGCAGCTGAATCCACCGTCAGTACCGTAAACAGGCCGCATGCGCTGTAGGAGCAGCCTTGTGCTGCGAAAGGGCCGGTCTGGCTATTGAGGATGTTGTTGCCGCACGGGCCTCTTCGCAGCACAAGGCTGCTCCTACAAAAAACGCGCGCACTCTGCAGGCTGCGCTTGGCTGAATGGTGTCCATCTACACTTACACAGCACATCACGGCGAATGTCGTGGTGAGCGAATTAATCACCGGACCACCGCCCCCTCGGACCCGGACTTCCCTCGTCGACGGTGGCCTTCTTGCAGAGGAGGGCAGGTCATGGACGAGGCACGGCTTCACGAATTCATGGGCAAGCTGGTGGGTGACATGGGCGCTGCGGCGACCCTGGCCAATGTCATTCTGGGCGACGAGCTCGGACTGTACCGGGCGATGGCCGACAGCCTGCCGACCACCCCCGACGCGCTCGCAGCAAAGACCGGTTGCCACCCGCGCCTGGTGCGCGAATGGCTCAATGCCCAGGCGGCGTCGGGCTACATGGTGCATGACAAGGGCAGTTTCGTGCTGCCCGAAGAACAGGCCATGGCCCTGGCGCTGGAGGATTCGCCGGCCTATATGGCCGGTGGCGCCGCAGTGGTGGCGGCGCTGTTTCACGACAAAGACAAGCTGGTCGCGGCCATGCGTGGCGACGGCGGGTTGGCGTGGGGCGACCACCACCCGTGCATGTTCAGCGGCACCGAGCGGTTCTTCCGGCCGGGTTATCGGACGTTCCTGGTGGCCGAGTGGCTGCCGGCGCTGGACGGGGTAGTGGCGAAACTGCAAGCGGGCGCCAAGGTTGCCGATGTGGGCTGTGGCCATGGCGCTTCGACGTTGGTCATGGCCCAGGCGTTTCCTGCATCGACCTTTGTCGGCTACGACTATCACGGGCCATCCATCGCCACCGCCAACCAGCGCGCCGAAGAGGCGGGGTTGGGCGCGCGGGTACATTTCCATCAGGCCACTGCTAAAGACTACCCGGGCCACGACCATGACCTGGTGTGTTTCTTCGATTGCCTGCACGACATGGGCGACCCGGTGGGCGCCGCGCGCCATGCCTACCGTGCCTTGAAGGCTGACGGCTCGGTGATGCTGGTGGAACCGTATGCCGAAGATTCGCTAGAGGGCAACCTGACGCCGGTTGGGCGCTTGTTCTACGCAGCGTCGACGTTTATCTGCACGCCGAACTCGCTGTCTCAGGAGGTGGGATTGGGGTTGGGTGCCCAGGCCGGGGAGGCACGGCTGCGGGCGGTGTTCGAAGAGGCGGGGTTCACTCGGTTCCGGCGTGCGACGCAGACACCGTTCAACCTGATCCTGGAGGCGCGTAAATAGCCGCTGCCCTTGCCGCAACCGGGCCATTCGGCTTTTACGCATTGTAATGCCGCGCCCTGATCGTCAGAATCGCGCCCGGTTGTCGAGCAAGGGGCTTACGTTGAACGAACAGACACTCTCCATGCGCCTGGAGCGCGTGGCGGCGCATGTGCCACACGGCGCGCGCCTGGCCGATATCGGCTCGGACCACGGTTACTTGCCGGTAGCGTTGATGCTGCGCGGCACTATCGAAGCGGGCGTGGCCGGTGAAGTGGCGCAGACGCCCTTTGCCTCCGCTCAGCGCAATGTGCGCCGCAATGGCTTGGAAGCACGCATCACCATTCGCCTGGCCGATGGGCTAGAGGCGATCGAAATAAACGACCGGATCTCTGTCGTCAGCCTCTGCGGCATGGGCGGCGACACCCTGTGCGAAATTCTGGAACGCGGCAAGCATCGCTTGAACGGCACCGAGCGCCTGATTCTGCAACCCAACGGCGGCGAGTGCGCGCTGCGGGGCTGGCTAATGACCAATGGCTATCGCATCGTCAGCGAAGAGTTGCTGCGGGAGAACCGCTTCGACTACGAAATCATCGTCGCCGAACCGTGTGAGGCAGTGGCGTATACCGCCGAAGAACTGTACTTCGGCCCACTGTTGATGCGCGAGAAAAGCCCAGCGTTCATGACTAAATGGCAGCGCATGTTGCGTCAGAAGCAGCAGACGTTGGCCAACTTCGAACGTGCCCGGGATGCAATCCCACAGGAAAAGCGCGACGATTTCGCCCGGCAAATCACCTGGATCAACCAGGTATTGGCCTGACTCACTGCTGCGAGCAGTTGCCCATTTCCCGGTAGTTGATTTCGCGGGTGTGGCCTTGGTGGTCGACATAGACCATGTGTGCGGTGCCAACCTGGCAATCGGCTGCATTGCTGGCTGGGGTGATGGAGATGACTTTGGCCACATCCAGCGGCATGCCGTATTCGTAGTTGCTGTTGGCAACAGGCTGGTTAGAGCCCGCGTCAGCCAAGGCGCCGAACGAGGCGAGGGCAGCGGTAACGGCAAGCACAGCGATCGAACGTTTCATGGCAAGTTCCTTTTTCGATGTTTTACCAATGATGTATTCATTGGTGATCCACAATAAATGGGCTAACCCGTGATAGATTCCTGCCTTGAACGTAAGAATAAGATTGAACAAGGAGCCCATCCCTCATGGACATGCTGCATGCCATGCGTACTTTCACCCGGGTGGTGGAGTGCGGCAGCTTTGCGGCGGCTGCCAATGCCCTGGATATTTCAGCGGCGCAGGTGTCGCGCATCGTTGCCGAGCTTGAGAACCAGCTACAGACCCGTTTGCTGCACCGCACCACGCGCCGTTTGCGCATGAGCGAGGCGGGCGAGCGTTTTCTTGAGCGCGCCCGGCAAATCATGTTGTTGACCGAAGAAGCCGTGGGCGAAGCGCGCGGCGCGCACCTCACGCCCCGTGGCCGCTTGCGCCTGCATTGCCCGCACGGCCTGGGCCTGCTGCTGATGCCGCTGGTGGCGGGCTACAACGCGCTGTGCCCAGAAGTGGTGGTCGAATTGACCCTGTCCCAACGCAACCCCGACCCGCTGGCTGAAGGGCATGACGTGGTGATCACCGTGGACGGGGCCTTGCCGGACTCGCAATTGATCGCAGTGCCCTTGGGCGACATCTTCAGCATCCCCTGTGCCGCGCCCAGCTACCTGGAAGCCTTTGGGGTACCCGGGCGGCCGGAAGACCTGCATGATCATCGTTGCCTGCGCATGGCGTATCCGATGTATGAAGGCGACTGGGTATTCCCGCAAGGCGTCGATCAGTGCGTGATCGCGCCGCGAGACAGCTTCCTGACCAACGTAGCCGACGCCATGCTGCTGGCCAGCGAGCTGGGCATGGGCATCGGGCTGTTGCCGTTCTATACCGCCAGCCAGGCCATCGAGCAGGGGCGTTTGCGCCGGCTGCTGGCCCCGTATCGCCTGCGCGAGTGTGCGCTGTACGCGATCTACCCGTCGCGGCACTACCTGGATGCCAAGGTGCGTACCTGGATCGACTACCTCAAGGAACAGCTACCCGCGCTGTTCGAGGCCCATGCGCGGATAGTGGATGATGAGCGGTATTGGCGCTGAAACGGGCTGATTTAGCAGGAACCTGTGGGCTGGCTTGCCGGCGCCCACAGGTTTGGCGACCCGCTACAGCGGATAGTGCTTGAGCTCCCGCGCAATCAGCATCCGCTGGATCTCGCTCGAGCCTTCGTAGATCTGCGTGATTCGTGCGTCACGGTAATAGCGTTCCACCGGGTAATCCTCCAGGTAGCCATAGCCACCATGCACCTGGATGGCCATGGAACATACCCGCTCGGCCATTTCCGACGCGAACAGCTTGGCCTGCGAAGCCTCCGACAGGCACGGCTTGCCGGCACTGCGCAAGCGGGCCGCATGCAGGATCAGCAGGCGTGCGGCATTCACCTGTACCTGCATGTCGGCCAGCAGGTTGGCGATGCTCTGGTGTTCGTTGATCGGCTTGCCGAACTGCACCCGATCACGGGAGTAGACCAGCGCGGCTTCGAACGCGGCGCGGGCGATACCCAATGCCTGCGCGGCAATGCCGATACGCCCACCTTCGAGGTTGGACAAGGCGATGGCCAAGCCCTTGCCGCGCTCACCGAGCATATTGGCGGCCGGGATGCGGCAGTTGTCGAAGGTCACCGCGCAGGTATCCGAGGCGCGAATGCCCATCTTGTGCTCGCTGCGGTCAACCTTGAAGCCAGGGTTGTCAGTGGGTACCAGGAAGGCCGACAGGCCTTTCTTGCCCAGTTCCGGGTCGGTCACCGCGAAGACGATCGCTAGGCCCGCTCGGCGAGCATTGCTGACAAACTGCTTGGACCCATTGATCACCCATTCGCCCCCCACGCGTTCGGCGCGGGTGCGCAGGTTGTGCGCCTCGGAGCCGGCCTGGGGTTCGGTCAGGCAGAAGCAGCCAATCACCTCGCCCGTGGCCAGGCGTGGCAACCAAGCCTGTTGCTGTTCGGCTGTGCCATAAGCCAGCAACGGGCCGCAGCCTACCGAGTTGTGGATGCTCATCATCGCCCCGGTGGCGCCGCAGCCAGCGGCGATTTCTTCCACGGCCAGGGCGTAGGCGACGTAATCGGTGTAGCTGCCGCCAAAGGCTTCAGGCACCACCATGCCGAGCAGCCCCAGCTCGCCCATCTTGCGGACCACGCCATCATCGATCCAGCCGGCTTTTTCCCAGGCCTGGGCATGGGGCGCGATTTCGCCACGGGAAAAGTCCCGGGCCATGTCGCGGATCATGATCTGCTCTTCGCTCAGTTCCAGGTCTTGCATCTGTGTACTCCCGGGCTCACAGGCCTTCGAAGAATTGGTCGACCCGCTGGCGCTCAAGCTCGGCCAGGGTGGGCGGGTTCCAGCGGGGCTGCTTGTCCTTGTCGATGATCAGGGCACGCACGCCCTCGATGATGTCGCCGTACTGGAACCACTGGCGGTCCAGGTGCAGCTCCATGGCAAAGCACGCCTCAAGTGCCAGGTGGCGACCGCGGCGCAGCATTTCCAGCGTAACCGCCATGGCCAGTGGCGAGCGGCTTTCCAGCTGGTCGGCGGTTGCCAGGGCCCATGGGTGGCTGTCGCCGATGCTGACGGTGCGCAGTTGCTCGATGATCGCTGGCAGGTCGGGGAGGGCAAAAAAGTGGTCGATGACCGGGCGCAGCTTCTCCAGCGGCGCGTCATCCAGCACCTGAGTGCCGAGCTTGGCCAGCAGGCCTTGCAGGTCCTTGAGCGGGTGGTCGCCAAAGGTCAGGCGGTCCAGGCCCTGGTCGAGTGCGGTGAGTTTATCGCAGGGCACGTGCCAGTCGGCGAGCCCGCAATACAGCGCGTCGGCGGCCTGGATCTGGGTGCCAGTGACACCGAGGTAAGTGCCCAGCTCGCCAGGGAGGCGTGAGAGGAAATAGCTGCCGCCCACATCCGGGAAATAGCCGATGCCGACTTCCGGCATGCCCAGCCGGCTGCGTTCGGTCACCACCCGCAGGTCACAGCCTTGGGCCAGGCCCATGCCGCCGCCGAGGGTGAAGCCGTCCATCAGCACCAGCACCGGTTTGCGGTAATGATGGATGCACAGGTCGAGCGCATATTCCTCGACGAAAAAGTCTTCATGCAGGCGTTCTGCGTTTTTGTAGCTGTCGTGCAGCGAGCGGATGTCGCCACCGGCGCAAAACCCTTTAGGGCCCGCACCACGCAGCACCACTGCGCGCACCTGCGGGTCGTCTGCCCATTGGTCGAAGTGCAGGCGCAGGCTGCGCACCATGTCCAGGGTCAGGGCATTGAGGCCGGCGGGGCGGTTCAGGGTCAGGTGGCCAATCTGGTTGCGGACTTCAGCCAAGACATGATCCGTTGCCGAAGTGTAAGCATGCGCGGTCATCGCGTTCTCCCTGCTTTGTTATTGATTTTCCAAGTGAAGTCTGGAGTTCGCTGGAGGATCACTGGATCCTGTCATGCGAATTTGTCGTGCACAATCGGCAAATCTGCAGGGGTGTTTTGCATTTTTGCCCTGTGTGTGGGTTTAGCCTTGCAGCGCTCGATCTGCGCCCCCCACTAATAGCACGCCATACACCCCAAGCCCACTCCACCCTCAATTCATTAACCTGAGCGTAACGATCACCCAACCAGCTTGATTGATGCACCCTCACGCCCCGCCCTAAGGTGGCTCCACGACAGCGAACCCGTGGAGTCACCATGACAACAACCAAGAATCCACCGCCGCAATGGTCGCGGCGGCGCGCCGAGAAGCAGCGCCGCCTCGACCGGGTCCGCCACCTCGCCGACGGCGTGGTGCTGCCCACCGCGCATATCGTCGAGGCACTGGAACTGTTACTCGCCCCCGGCGACCGGGTGGTGCTGGAAGGCAACAACCAGAAGCAGGCCGATTTTCTCTCCCGCTCACTGGCCAAGGTCGACCCGGCGCGGCTGCACGATTTGCACATGATCATGCCCAGCGTCAGCCGTGCCGAACACCTCGACCTGTTCGAGCGGGGCATCGCCCGCAAGCTCGACTTCTCGTTCGCCGGGCCACAGAGCCTGCGCATCGGGCAACTGCTGGAAGACGGCCTGCTCGAAGTCGGCGCCATCCATACTTATATCGAGCTGTACTCCCGGCTGCTGGTCGACCTCATCCCCAACGTGACCCTGGTCGCGGGCTTCATGGCCGACCGGGATGGCAACCTCTATACCGGCCCCAGCACCGAAGACACCCCGGCCCTGGTCGAACCCGCCGCCTTCAGTGACGGCATCGTCATTGCCCAGGTCAACCAATTGGTGGAGCGGGTCGACGACCTGCCGCGCGTCGATATCCCCGCGTCCTGGGTCGACTTCGTGGTGGTCGCCGACCAGCCGTTCTACATCGAGCCGCTGTTCACCCGCGACCCACGCCACATCAAGCCGGTGCATGTGCTGATGGCGATGATGGCGATCCGTGGCATCTATGAAAAACACCAGGTGCAGTCGCTGAACCACGGCATCGGGTTCAACACCGCAGCCATTGAGCTGATCTTGCCGACCTATGGCGAGTCCCTGGGCCTGAAAGGCAAAATTTGCCGCAACTGGACACTCAATCCCCACCCCACATTGATTCCCGCTATCGAAACAGGTTGGGTCGAGAGCGTGCATTGTTTTGGTACCGAATTGGGCATGGAGGACTACATCGCCCAGCGCCCGGACGTGTTTTTCACCGGCCGCGACGGCTCGCTACGCTCCAACCGCATGATGTGCCAGCTGGCGGGGCAGTACGCCGTCGACCTGTTTATCGGCGCCACGTTGCAAGTGGATGGCGACGGCCATTCTTCGACCGTGACCCGCGGCCGCCTGGCGGGCTTTGGCGGTGCGCCGAACATGGGCCACGACCCCCGTGGGCGCCGCCACGCGACACCGGCCTGGCTCGACATGACCGTGCCCGAAACGATGCTCGAGCGCGGCCGCAAGCTGGTGGTGCAGATGGTCGAGACCTACCAGGAGGGCGGCAAGCCCACCTTTGTCGAAACCCTCGATGCGGTCGAAGTGGCGAAAAAAGCCGGCATGCCGCTGGCACCGGTGATGATCTACGGCGACGACGTAACCCACTTGCTCACCGAAGAAGGCATCGCCTACCTGTACAAGGCGCGCAGCCTTGAGGAACGCCAGCAGATGATTGCAGCCGTGGCCGGTGTCACCGCCATTGGCCTGCGGCATGACCCCAAAGACACCCAGCGCCTGCGCCAGCAGGGCCTGGTGGCGTTGCCCGAGGACTTGGGCATCCGCCGAACCGATGCCAGCCGTGAACTGCTGGCTGCGCGCAGCATCGCCGACCTGGTCGAATGGTCCGGTGGCTTGTACAACCCACCCGCACGGTTCAGGAGCTGGTGATGAAAGTACTCGACCTGCAATCGCAAGGGCTGCTTCGCGAGCAAGCTCGTTCCTACAGGTATGTAACGGGCCTTGAAGCCAGTGGGGGCTCTGTGGGAGCGGGCTTGCCCGCGAAGAGGGCTGAACAGACAACCGAAATCCCTCTGGCCGACCACCTGGCGGATTTGGCAGTAGAAGCCCTGATCGACGAAGCCGACCTGTCGCCCAAACCGGGCTTGGTAGACCGCCGCAGCAACGGTGCGCACACCGACATGACGCTAGCGTTGATGCATGCTTCGGCGCTGGCCCTGTGGCCGTGCCTGCGGCAGATGGCCGAAGCGGCCGAGGCCATTGGCGGCGTCGGCCAGCCCTTGCGCACGGCGCTAGGCCGCATTGGCCGCGAAGGCGAGGCCGCGATGCTGGCGACCACTGGCGGGGTGAATACCCACCGAGGCGCGATCTGGGCCCTGGGGCTGCTGGTGGCGGCCCGTGCCATGGGTCCCCACGCTGACCCGTGCACAGTGGCGGCCCGCGCCGGGCGCATCGCGCTGATCGACGACCCGGGCGCAACTTCGGAAGACAGCCATGGTGCCCAGGTAAGGCGCCGGTATGGCAGCGGCGGTGCCCGTGAACAGGCGCAATTGGGCTTCCCAGCGGTTATCGCGCATGGCCTGCCACAGCTGCAGCGCAGCCGTGCCTTAGGTGCCAGCGAAACCCACGCGCGGCTCGATGCCTTGCTGGCGATCATGGCGGCGCTGGCCGACACCTGCGTGCTTTGGCGCGCCGGGCCACAAGGGCTGGCCACGGTCCAGCAGGGGGCCCGCGCCGTCCTGGACGCCGGTGGCAGCGCCACGCTGGACGGGCGCCGGCAACTGCGCCTTTTGGATGAACACTTGCTGCAACTGAATGCCTCTCCGGGTGGCGCTGCCGATCTGTTGGCGGCCTGCCTGTTCCTCGACAAAGCCGGGAGCCTGTGACATGGAAACCCTGACCTTTCAATTCCCCGCCGCCGAACCGGGGCGCGGGCGCACCGTGGTCGGCTGCGTCAGCTCCGGCGACCTGGAAGTGCTGATCGAACCCGGCATCGCCGGCAGCTTGCAGATCCAGGTCGTGACGTCGGTCAACGGCAGCGGCGCGCGCTGGGCGCAACTGTTCCAGCGCCTGTTCGAAGGCCGCCAATGGCCAGCGGTGAATATCGACATCCATGATTTTGGCGCCACGCCAGGGGTGGTGCGCCTGCGCCTGGAGCAAGGTTTCGAGGAGATCGCCCATGACTGACACCGAACGTTTGCTGCACAGCCGCAGCCTCGTCGAAATGGGCGCCCGCCAGCGCGCCCGGGCACTACTTGACCCGGGAACGTTCCGCGAGCTGCTGGGCCCCTTCGACCGGCTCATGTCACCTTGGTTGCCGCGCCAGGGCATCGTGCCCCAGGCCGATGATGGCGTGGTCATTGCCAAAGGCCGGCTGAATGGCCGCAATACTGTGGTCGCCGCTATCGAGGGTGGCTTCCAGGGCGGCAGCATGGGCGAGGTGGGGGGGGCGAAGATCGCCGGTGCGCTGGAACTGGCCATCGAAGACAACCGCAACGGCACCCCGACCTGCGCCGTGCTGCTGCTGGAAACCGGTGGCGTGCGCCTGCAGGAAGCCAACCTGGGCCTGGCGGCGATCGCCGAGATCCAGGCCGCGATCGTCGAGCTGCGCAGCTACCAGCCGGTGATCGGCGTGATCGCAGGCTCGGTCGGCTGCTTCGGCGGTATGTCCATCGCTGCCGGCCTGTGCAGCCACCTGCTGGTCACCCGTGAGGCGCGCCTGGGCCTCAATGGCCCGCAGGTCATCGAGCAGGAAGCGGGCATCGCCGAATACGACGCCAAGGACCGCCCCTTTATCTGGAGCCTGACCGGTGGCGAGCAGCGCCATGCCAGTGGGCTGGTCGACGGCTACGTGGCCGATGATGCAGATGCAATACGCCAGCAGCTTTTGCACCTGCTCGACACCCCCACCACAGACCGTGCTCGCCACTACGCCTGGTACCTCGAGCGGCTGTCGCGCCTCGGCGATGACTGCCCGCAACTGGATGCCGCCGCTGTACGCAGCCTCTACCAAGGAGAAGCCAAATGAACCGAGCCATGAACTGGCTGCCGGGCCTGGCCGGCGGGCAAGTGCTGCCGGGCTACCCCGCGTCGCTGCAGGTGATCGACGGCGAACTGGACAACCGCCTGGCACGCTTCATTGCCGTGGTGCCCGATGCGCACAACCCGTTCCCCCGGGCGCGTGCGGGCGAGGTCGGCTTGCTGGAAGGCTGGGGGCTGGCCAAGGCGGTGAGCGAAGCGGTCGCGGCAGACCGCGACTGCGAGAAGCGGGCCATCGTCGCCGTCATCGATGTGCCCAGCCAGGCCTATGGCCGCCGCGAAGAGGCGCTGGGCATTCACCAGGCGCTGGCCGGTGCGGTGCAGGCGTATGCCGAGGCGCGCTTGGCCGGGCACCCGGTGATTGGGCTGCTGGTCGGCAAGGCGATGTCTGGCGCGTTCCTCGCGCATGGCTATCAAGCCCAGCGCCTGATCGCGTTGGACGACGCTGGGGTGATGGTGCACGCCATGGGCAAGGCCGCTGCCGCGCGCATTACATTGCGCAGCGTCGAAGCGCTGGAGGCCCTGGCCGCCGAAGTACCGCCGATGGCCTATGACCTCGACAGCTACGCCTCGCTGGGCTTGCTGTGGCGACGTCTTGGCGTGGACAACGCCGAGACGCCAAGTGCGGCCGACCTGGCCAAGGTACGTACCTGCTTGGCCGAAGCGGTGCGCGATATCGGCAACTCGACCGACCTGTCATCGCGGCTGGCGGGCGAAAACCGGCGTGCCTCCCGCGAGGTGCGCGAACACTTGCGCCGTCAGTGGCAGGGGGCCTGAGATGAATAGCCCACGCGCGCACGACCTGTTGTGGGGGTTGCCCCTTTGCGCGCTGCCTGAAGATGCCCCGCAGTGGGCGCATCAGGTGGTGGCAAGCGGTCAGCCTGTAGTGGTGCGCCGTGCCGCCTGCGCTGACGGCTGGGTGGCGGTGGGCCTGCGCGGCCTGAGCCGGGATCAGCGGCTGGGCACACAGATGCGCCTGGCCGATATCCAACGCCTGCAGAGCCCTGAGGCCCTGCGCTGGCAAGCACCGAGCCCGTGGCCTGCATTGCAGGCGTTGGCCTCGGTGGCCCCGGTACTCGATACCACCGGGCTGGCCTGGGGGCCGACAGGTGGGGTGGGGTACCAACTCGCCACCGAGACTGGCGTGCTGCACCTGGCCAGTGACCTGGACGTGGTCGTGCGCACGCCGCACCCCCTGGCACGCGCAAAAGCGCGGGAACTGCTGGACATACTGGACTGCGCGCCATGCCGTATCGATGTGCAATTGGAAACACCGGCAGGTGCCGTCGCCCTGCGTGAGTGGGCCGGTGCTGCCCGCCGCGTATTGCTCAAGTCGCCCCATGGCGCGCGCTTGGTGGCCGACCCCTGGGCAGCCTGGGCGTGTGCGGCATGAGCAGTTTGTTCGCGTTCCCCGGCCAGGGTGCCCAGCAGGTAGGCATGTTGCACCGTTTGCCCGAGGGGGCTGGCCCACTGTTGGAGGAGGCCAGCGATACGCTGGGCCATCACGTGCTGGGCCTGGACAGCGAGCAGGCATTGCAGAGCACCCGGGCCGTGCAGCTGTGCCTGCTGGTGACCGGGGTGGCCTGGGCGCGCCGACTGCTGCAGCAAAGTCCCGCCCCCGACTATGTGGCAGGGCTGTCGATAGGGGCGTATCCCGCCGCTGTCACGGCCGGTGCGCTGGCGTTCGCCGATGCCGTGCGCCTGGTTGCCCTGCGCGGTGAGTTGATGCAGCGCGCCTATCCGCAGGGGTATGGCATGACCGCGCTGAGCGGCCTGGACCTGGCCAGTGTCGAGCGCTTGCTGGTGGAGGCGGGCGGTGAGGTCTACATCGCCAACCTCAACAGCGAAAACCAGATCGTCATTGCCGGCAGTGAGGCGGCCATGGCTGCGGTGGCCCAACGCGCGCGCAGCCTGGGCCAGGGCGTCGCGCGGCGCCTGGCGGTCAGCGTGCCGTCCCATTGCCCACTGCTCGACGCCCCGGCTGCGGAACTGGCCCAGGCCTTTGCTGCGGTCGAACTGCGAAGGCCCATCATCACCTACCTGAGCGGCAGCAGTGCACGGCCGATCCACGACCCGCAACGCTTGCGCGACGACCTGGCCGGCAACATGGCGCGGGTGGTGGACTGGCGTGCCACGTTGCGCAACGCCTATGAACGCGGGGTGCGCCTGCACCTGGAAATACCACCGGGCAGTGTGCTCAGCGGCCTGGCCCGACAGGTGTTCGCCAACGGCCGCGTGGTGGCCATCGAGTCCACTCGGCTGGACAGCGTCGACGCCCTAATGCGTCAGGAGGTGGCCGGCAACCGATGACTGTGCTGTGCAACGCGAAGGACAACAACAAGCAACTTCGACAACACCTGAGGACAACAACAATGATTATTTATGGTGTGGCTCTGCTGGCGGTGTGCACGCTTGCCGGCGTTATCGTCGGCGACTTCCTGGGCGTGCTGCTGGGCGTCAAATCCAACGTGGGCGGGGTCGGTATCGCCATGATCCTGCTGATCTGTGCGCGGCTGTACATGCACCGCCATGGCGGCATGAGCAAGGAGTGCGAGTTTGGCGTCGGCTTCTGGGGCGCGATGTACATTCCGGTGGTGGTGGCCATGGCGGCCCAGCAGAACGTGGTCACGGCCCTGCACGGCGGGCCGGTGGCGCTGCTGGCGGCCGTCGGCGCGGTACTGGTGTGTGGCGCGACCATCGCGCTGATCAGCCGCAGCCACCGCGGTGAACCCTTGCCCGCACTGGAGCCCACACCCGAAACACCTGTGCAGGTTGCCCCTGCAGGAGGGCGCTGATCATGTGGCCGATCATTGACAATGCCTTGGAACACAACGGCCTGATCACCGCGTTCGCGGTTGTTGGGGCGATCATGTGGTTGTCGGTACTGATGTCGAAATACCTGACGTTCGGCCGGGTGCACGGCTCGGCGATTGCCATCGTCATTGGGCTGGTGCTGGCCTGGGTTGGCGGTACCGTGACCGGCGGGCAAAAGGGCCTGGCGGACATGGCGCTGTTCTCTGGCATCGGCCTGATGGGTGGGGCGATGCTGCGCGACTTCGCCATCGTCGCCACGGCCTTCGAAGTGCAGGCCACCGAGGCGCGCAAGGCCGGGATGATTGGCGCCGTGGCGTTGCTGCTGGGCACGGTGCTGCCGTTTATCGTCGGTGCGGCGGTGGCCTATGCCTTCGGCTATCGCGATGCCGTAAGCATGACCACCATTGGCGCGGGCGCAGTGACCTATATCGTCGGGCCGGTGACTGGGGCGGCGCTGGGTGCGAGCTCGGACGTGATGGCCTTGTCGATAGCTACCGGGTTGATCAAGGCCATCCTGGTCATGGTGTTCACCCCGGTGTCGGCACGCCTGCTGGCCCTGGACAACCCGCGTTCGGCCATGGTGTTCGGTGGTTTGGCTGGGACGGTGTCGGGGGTGACCGCGGGGTTGGCGGCCACGGACCGGCGGCTGGTGCCGTACGGCGCGCTGACCGCGACCTTCCATACCGGCTTGGGCTGCTTGATGGGCCCTTCGATACTGTATTTCTGCGTACGTGGCTTGATGGGCTGACCCACCCTTCACGCCCTCTGTGTGTGAGCAGCCTTGCGCTGCGAAGAGGCCCATACTAGCGGCGACTATCTACGGTGTTGTCACCGACCTCTTCCCAGCACAGGGCTGCTCCTACCCGCAGCCCCATCCCCCGAATCGGGGAAAACCGCTGGGGAATCCTCCCCAATCTGTTTCGGTTCGCGCCGTAACTCACCAAAAAATATAACAATTCTCATCTGGCATATACCTTGCTGAACCTCCACGCAGAGACCCTGTGTTCCGGAGGTGCAGCATGTCGACCCCGCTCAAAGGCCCCGTCCTGTCATCCCTTGTCCTGGCCCTACTCGGCTGGGAAGCGACCAGCGAGGCAGCTGTGCAGTGCCAGCGCACCCTGGTTGCCAATGTGGTCGCACTGGACCAGCCGCTGATGTTCAACCGCCTTGGCGCGCAAAACGCCAATGGCATGATGTTCGCCCTGCGCGAAGATGTCGTGGACGAGCACCAGGTCCCGCTTGGTAAAGGCGGAGCCGCAGTGCCTGGCAAAGTCACCTTGCGCCCGGACAAACGCCCACGGCCAATCGTCTTGCGGGTCGCTGCCGGTGACTGCCTCACCGTCAACCTGACCAACCTGCTGGCCTACCAGGCCAACCCCAACAAGCACGGTATCGACCACGAAGAAAACGAGGCCGAAGGTGAGGAAGAAGAAGGGCCGGAAACCGAGTTCGAGAATGAAGGCGGTGAGCACTTCGTTGCGGATGAACAAGTCAGCGACCGCCACGTAGGTTTCCAGGTCAACGGCATGCAAGCCGTCAACAGCATTGGCGACATCGCCGCCAACACCGGCCGCAACGGCAACTTCCTGGTGTCGCCGGGCAACACCCGCAGTTACACGCTGTATGCCGAACGCGAAGGGGCCTTCGCCGCCACCAGCCAAGGCGCGACCTTCGGCGGCCAGGGCGGTGCCGGCAACGTTGCCAACGGCTTGTTCGGCCAGGTGGTGGTGGTGCCCAAAGGCGGGCGCACCTTCCGCAACACCCTGACCGAAGAAGAAATGCGCCTGGCCACCACGGGCCGCACCCCCACCGGCCAACCTGTCATCGATTACCAGGCCCGGTACCCGCAGGCCGAGCCCTGGATCACCGAAGGCAAGGCCGGCAAGCCGATCATCGCCATGGTCGATGGCAACGAGATTCTCAACAGCGAGACCGATGCCATCGTCATGGGCCCCAACCCAGACGGCAGCTTCCCCCGTTCGACCTACCCACTGGAGAGCGTTAACAAGCGCAACCCGGCGCTGCCCAACCGGCTGGATGCGTTCCGTGATTTCGCCTCGCAGTTCGCCGACGAAGTGGCCGGCACCCAGGCCTTCCCCGGCTACTGGGCCGACCCGATCATGGGCCACGTGCTGGAGCCGACCCGCGATTCGTTCATGATCAACTACGGCTCGGGCGGGATGGGCGCTGAGGTTGTGGCCAACCGCCTGGGCGTGGGCCCGATGCATGACTGCCTGTCGTGCGCCTACGAGGAGTTCTTCCTCAGCGCCCACACCGTGGGCGATATCGGCACGTTGGTGGACGTGCCAGCCAACGTCGGCCTGGAGAACATCCGCCCCGGCGAAACCCCACCGGCCAATGCCGTGGGCGTCAAGGCCAGCATGGCCCTGTACCCGTCGGAGCCGGCCAACGTCCACCACAGCTACATTGGCGACTTCACCAAGTTCCGTAATACGCACAATGGTCATGAACAGCACATCTTCCACTTGCACGGCCACCAGTGGCTGTTCAACCCTAACGACGACAACTCCGATTATGTGGACGCCCAAGGCATCGGCCCGGGCATCGGGTACACCTACGAGATCGCCAACGGCGGCTCTGGCAACCGTAACCGCGTAGCCGGCGATGCCATCTATCACTGCCATTTCTACCCGCACTTCGCCCAAGGCATGTGGGCCATGTGGCGGGTGCACGACGTGTTTGAGGAAGGTACCCGGCTGGAGGTCAGTGGCCAGGATGCAAACGGCTTCCACAGCACGCCGTTTGCCCTGCGCAGTGGCAAGCCAGCCGTCGGCGCACGGGCATTGCCGGACGGTGAAATCATTGCCGGTACGCCGATCCCCGCCATCGTCCCGCTGCCGGGCAAAGCCATGGCGCCGATGCCGGGCAAGGTGGTCGTGGTGCCTAAGCTTGCAGAGCAGTGGGTGGCCGCAAATGAGCAGGACGATGATGAAGAGGAAGAAGAGGGCGACGATGACCATGGCCACGGGGCAGCTGCGCCCAAGGCTGTCGGCTCCTTGGCCCTGGTCGACCGTAGCGAGACCAACCGCAACGCCGACGGCACCTTGAAAAACCCAGGCTACCCGTTCTGGATCGGTGGCATGGAAAGCAGCGTCGGCCAGCGCCCACCGACCCCGCCGCTGGACATGCTCGACCCTGCGCTTGCCCAGCAACTGAAAAACAGCGGCAATGCCCTGTGGGCCAACCTAGACCCCAACCAGGTCGATGGCTGGGATGGTGGCCTGGGCCGGCACGCGCTGGATGGCATCTCGGCCGGTGGCGAAGCATTGACCACCACCACCAAGCTGGATTTCTCCAAGGTGGTGCACAAAGCCAAGCCGATCTACCTGCCGGAAGAGGGCACCGAAGTCGAACAGGCGGCCATGAAGTTTCACGCCAAGGCTGAGCACCCCAGCTATGCGCTGATGCCGGGCAGCCAGCCGGTGGCGCGCAACTTCCGCACCAATGGCGCCTTGCCGACGGCCGGGGCACCGTTCTTTGAGCCGTGCATGGACGACCGCGGCAAGCGCCTCACCCAGACCTCGGGCATAGGCGAGTTCGCCAGCGGTGAAAGCTTGACCGGCATGAGCTTCCGGGGTGCGTCTGCCTTTACCGCCGACCGCCCGCGCATCTACAAAGGCGCCAACATTCAGTTCGATGCGGTCTACAACAAAGTGGGCTACCACTTCCCGCAGGCGCGCATCATTGCCCTCTGGGAAGACGCCTGGCCAGTGATCACCAAGCAGCGCCCACCCGAGCCGCTGGTGATGCGCATGAACACCTTCGATTGCACCATGTACCAGCACACCAACCTGATCCCGTCCATTTATGAGATGGACGACTACCAGGTGCGCACCCCAACCGACGTGATTGGCCAGCACATCCACCTGCCCAAGTGGGACCTCACCGCGGCCGACGGTTCGGCCAACGGCTGGAACTACGAGGACGGCATTCTTTCGCCCGGCAGCGTGGTCGAGCGCGTGCATGCCATTCGCGCCTACAACGGTTGCACCGAAGGCGATAGCCGAGACGGCACCGCCGCCTGCCCAAGCGCCAAGCAGCACCCGTACTTCGGGCGCTTTGGCCGGGCCGACTGGCTGGGCGCGCGTACCGCCATGCAGCGTTGGTTCGCCGACCCTGTGGTTAACGTGCACAACGTCGACCGCGGCCTGGGCACCATCTTCACCCACGACCACCTTGGCCCATCGACCCACCAGCAACTGGGCCTGTACGCCACGGTACTGGCCGAACCTGCCGGCTCCACCTGGTACCACGCCGAAACCGGCGAGCAGCTGTACAACCCGGCTGCGCGTCAGGACGGTGGGCCAACCTCGTGGCAAGCAGTGATCAAGACCGGTGACCACGATGGCGACGGCAAAAACGACAGCTACCGTGAGTTCTTCCTCGAGTACAGCGACTTCCAGCATGCCTATGAAGCCGGCGTGTACGTGGGCGCGGGGCCGGACGGTATTCCCAATGGCCAGTCGTACCCGGCCACGGCCGACAGCTTCCGCTACGCCATCAACCCACCGGTACGGCAGAAAGCCTCGTCGCTGCTCGAATCGGTGGTCGAGTCGCGCGGTGGCCTGAGCCCTGGCTGCCCAAGCCGGCCGTGCCCACAAGCCATTTCGGTGGATGACCCAGGCATGTTCGTCGTCAACTACCGTAACGAACCGCTGGCCCTGCGCGTGTTCGACCCCAACAAAGTGGCCCCGGACGGCAAGCGCGGCATGCAGGCCGACGGCCTGGGCGGTGACCTGAGCTATGCCTTGCAGAGCCGCACCGACCGCGCCATCCCAGCGATGAACATGGCGCCCTCGGCGATCACTTCGGCGGTCGGCCCAACCGGTGGCACTACGGTGTTCCCACCACACATCAACACCGCCGGTAGTGAGCCCGGTGACCCGTTCACGCCGCTGCTGCGCACCTACTCGGGTGACAACGTGCGCTTGCGCATGCATGCCGGTGGCCATGAAGAGGAGCACAACGTCACGCTGCACGGCGTCAAGTGGCTGCAGAATGGCTCGGGCTTCGGCAGCAGCTCCAACTCGGGGTGGAAGGCATCGCAGATGATCGGCATCTCCGAGCAGCTGGGCTTCATGGCGCCGGTGTCGATGATTTCCAGCTCTGCGGCCACCAATGGCGACTACTTGTACTCGCTGGACGCGGCACTGGAAGGCTACTGGAACGGCATCTGGGGCATCATGCGCAACTACACCACCTTGCGCCCGGACCTGTTCCCGCTGTCGAACAACCCGCAGCCGGTGGCCATGCGCAACACCGTAAACTTTGATGGCATCTGCCCAAAAACCACCAGCAACGCCAATGGCATTGGTACCCGCGCCACGGTCAAGCGCAGCTACGAGATCGTTGCCGCACTGGCCAACGACATTCTGGAGAACCGCCACGGGGTCAGCATCACCGACCCGGCCGGCGTCGGCCAGCATGTCGGTGGGCCGCTCAAGCCTGGCGGTGGCACGCTGGTGTTCAACAGCCGCAAGACCAGCATCCCGCAGGTGACCGTGGTGGATGAGGAGGACGGCACCACCTTCACCGTTGGCGGCCACAGCGCACCACTGCACGACCCGACCGCGGTGCTGTATGTGCGCAAGGCAGACCTGGACGCGACCACTGGCAAGCTCAAACCCGGCGTGCCGGTAGAGCCCCTGGTGCTGCGCGCCAACGCCGGCGACTGCATCAGCATCACCCTGGAAAACCGCCTGCCGCTGGTGATGCCCGACCTGCCAAGCACGGCCGTGATGCAGAACGTGGTCAAGCGTGACCGTAATGGCAGCGAAGGCTCCACAGCGTTCAACAACAACCTGATGCGGCCGTCCAGCCATGTTGGCCTGCACGCGCAGTTGCTGGCCTACGACATCACCAAGTCCGATGGTGCCAACGTCGGCCTCAACCCGGTGCAGACCGTGCCGCCGCGTGCCGGCAACAGCGGTGCCTACCCGAGCAAGGTGTACCAGTACTACGCCGGGCACCTGGAACGTGAAGGCAAGCCGGTGCTGCAACTGGGCCGCACGGTGGACAACATCAACACCACGGCGATCGAATTCGGCGGCCTGAACCTGACCCCGTCCGACTTCATCAAGCAACCGCAAAAAGGCCTGGTGGGCGCCATGAGCATCCTGCCGCAAACCGCCACCTTCACCGAGGACACCGCCAGCCGTGCCCAGGCCACGGTAAAAGTCAGCGGCCAGCCGGACTACCGCGACTTCGTCACGGTGTGGCAGCGCTCGATGAACATGCGCTGGGCTGACGGCCGCCCCGTGGAAGGTATCGCTACTGAAGGCAATGGCGTGCCGGGCGATCCGAAGGACAACGGCAACATGGCCATGAACTACAAAACCGAACCGCTGTGGTTGCGCTTCGGCATGGCGCCGGACGCACCGTTCGGCCACGCCGACGGCAATGGCTTCGCCGATGTGCCAAACGCCCACATGGCCTACAGCAACGCCCTGGTTGGTGGCGACCCGCAAACGCCCGTGCTCTGGGCCAAGCCCGGCCAGCCGGCACGCAGCCATGTGCTGATGCCCAGCGGTGGTAGCCGCGGTATCACCTACCAGCTGGACGGGCACCTGTGGCCACTGCACGCCTACCAGGCCGAGAAGAACGACGCTGATGGTTACCCGATGAACCTGCCAGGCATCGGCTCGGTGCGCTTCGGCTTCAACCCGATGTCGATCTACATCGGTGCCCAGGAAAGCGTACTGCCAGCGGCGCACTTCAGCTTCATGCTGCCCAGCGCGGGTGGTGCCAACGCGGTGCCGGGGGACTACCTGTTCCGCGACTATGCCGCCTACGGCAACCTCTCGGGGCTGTGGGGGATTTTGCGGGTCAGCAACGAAGCGCCGCCCGCAACGGCTGCGCCACAATAACGACACGGGAGTGCGAGCATGAACAAGAAGACTCGCCCTGCTTACTTGGGGGTACTGCTGGGAGTGGCACTGATCGGCCTGGGCGTGGCGTATGAGCAGCTCTGGTGCGACCCACGCGAGCTGCTGCAGGAGCCTGCCGACCCGCAGGCCCTGCACCGGCTCAGCCGGGACGGGGTAACCGTGGAGTTCGAGGCGCGGCCGCTGGCCGGGGGCGAGCTGCGCGAAGGCGCCTTCGCCAACGTGCGCTTCAAGGTCAGCGACCAGACCAGCGGCCAGCCGCTGTCGGGCATGGCGCCGGGGGCCTGGATCGACCCGGCCCAGTCGGCACCGGTCGGCGACCGCGACCAAAGCTGCAAGGCCCGCGTGGCGCTGTTTCTGAAAAGCAGCATTGGTGCCCGGCCATTGCTCGACCTTAACAGCTACTTCCTGTTGATGCTGAACAAGGACGCCAGCCTGACGGTCATCGACCCAACGGTTTCGGTGGGGGGCGTCACCAGCACCATGGCCCGTATCGAACTGCCAGGCAGGCCTATGGACTGGGCGGCCACCGGCGACGACAAGCAAGTGTTCGTGTCGATCCCGGAGCGCGGCAAGGTATCAGTGATCGATACCGAGACCTTCACCCGCGTGGCCGACCTGGATGCCGGCGACCAACCGACGCGGGTGGCGCTGCAACCGGACCAGCATCGGCTTTGGGTGGGCAACAACAGCAGCGACCCGGCCAAGGGCGGGGTAACGGTGATCGACGTGCCCGGGCGCAGCACTCTCAAGTCCTTCGCCACCGGCTCTGGGCACCACGAGATCGCCTTCAGCAGCGAATCGCGCTACGCCTTTGTCAGCAATCGCGACAGCGGCACCTTGAGCATCATCGACATCCCTGAAATGCGCCTAGCCAAGACTCTGGAGGTGGGGCCGCACCCGCTGTCGGTGAGCTACTCGGCGCTGTCCCAGGCGGTCTATGTGGTCGACGGCCAAGAAGGCACGGTGCGGGTCATCGACGCCCGCAGCCATCAACCGCGCCACACCGTCACGGCGGAACAGGGCCTGGGCCCGATGCGTTTTAGCAGCGACGGGCGCTACGGCATCGTGCTCAACACCCTGGAGAACCAAGCCTTGGTGATCGATGCCAGTACCGACACGCTCATCCACCGCATCCCGGTGGCGGCCGAACCCTACCAACTGACCTTTACCAAGGGCTATGCCTACGTCCGCGGCCTGGCCTCGCCCAAGGTCAGCATGATCAACCTGAGCAGCCTTGGGGAAGGGCGTTCGCCGATCGTCCAGGGCTTCGACGCCGGCCCTGCCGCGCCGCGCCAAGCCGGTGATCTGCCGCTGGCACAAGGGTTATCGGTGTCGCGTGACGACAACTCGGTGTTTGTGGTCAACCCGGTGGACAACACCACCTACTTCTACGCCGAGGGCATGAACGCGCCGATGTCGGGCTACAACAACCGCGGCCACCAGGCCCGCGCCGCCATCGTCGTCGACCGCAGCCTGCGCGAGGTGGCCCCAGGGGTGTACGGCTCGACGGTGAAACTGCCGGCGGCCGGCAAGTTCGACGTGGCCTTCCTGCTCAACCAGCCGCAAATCATCCACTGCTTCAGCACCGATGTGGGCGAGGCGCCGAATGCCCGCAAGCACAAGGGCGCGCATGCCGAGTTCCTTGGCCTAGAGCAGCCTTTGCCGCAGCACAGCGCCTTCACCGCACGGGTGCGCATCGTCGGCGACGACGGTGAACCGCGCCTGGGCCTTAACGACCTGAGCCTGCGCTACTTCCTGGCGCCGTCGTCGATGCCGCGCAACCTGCGCCTCGAAGAAGTGGGCGAGGGCGTCTACCAGGCGGCCTTGACCCTGCCTGAAGCCGGCGCCTGGTACCTGCATGTGCAGTCACCGTCGCTGGGCCGCAAGTTTGCCGAAGAGAATTACACCAGCCTGCGCGTCCTGCCGGCCTCGGCCTCCACGGCGTCCCAAGGGGACGCTTCCCAGATGCAAACCAGGAGTGTGCGATGAACGCCAAGCATGCTTTCACACGGCTGGGCCTGAGCCTGGCGCTGCCCCTGTTGTTGTCCAGCAACCTGGCCCTGGCCCATGCCGGGCATGACCACAGCGGCCATGCCGAGCAACCGCCCGCCGCGCGACAGGAGAAAGCCAGTGTGCGCTTTGCCGATGTCTCGCTGCTGGACCAGGACGGCATGCCCGTGCGCCTGGAGAAGGACCTGGTCGGCGATCACCTGGTGGTGATGGGCTTCATCTACACCAGCTGCACCACGGTGTGCCCGGTGGTGTCGTCGATCATGGGCAAGGTCCAGCAGCAGTTGGGCGGCCGTGTGGGTGAAGAAATCCACCTGGTGTCGATCAGCGTCGACCCCCAGCGCGATGATTCCAAGCGCTTGCAGAGCTACGCCAAGGCCTTCCAGAAAGGGCCGGGCTGGAGCTGGCTGACCGGTACGTCGTACGCCATCACCGAAACCCTCAAAGGCCTGGGCAGCTTCAGTGCCGACCTCAACCAGCACCCGCCGCTGATTCTGGTGGGCGATGGCCGCAGCGGCCACTGGACCCGCTACTACGGCTTCACCGACCCGGCGGTACTGGTCGCGGAAATCAACCGCCTCAGCGCCCGCCGGGTGCATGCCAAGAGCACGGCCATCGCCGAACACCATGCCGACCACACCGGCGACCATAACGAGGTGCAACCATGAGCCATCTGATCTCCCGCCGCGCCGGCATGCGCGGTCTCGACTGGCTGGTACTGGGCGGTTGCCTGTGGATTCTTGCCTCGGTCGCATTGGCCCATGAAGGCCATGCCCAGCAGGCGCCCGAGCCGCAGGCAGCGCCCCAGGCGATGACCAGCGGCGGCGGCACCCGCGATGCCCAGACCTGGTTCACCGACACCGTGCTCAAGGACCAGAATGGCCGCGATCTGCGCTTCTACAGCGATGTGCTCAAGGACAAGGTGGTGATGCTTAACGTCATCTTCACCCACTGCACCGACGCCTGCCCGCTGATCACCCGCAAGCTGCGGGAGGTACGCGAGGCCATGGGGCCGGCGCTGGCCGGGCAGGTGACGTTCGTCTCGATCAGCAGCGACCCGCTCAACGACACCCCGGCGGCGCTCAAGGCCTTTGCCGAGAAGCAGGGCGTGGACGGCCCCAACTGGCTGTTCCTGACTGGCGACAAGGCCAGTGTCGACCTGGTCCTGGGCCGCATCGGCCAGTTTCTGCCCAGCCCCGAACAGCATTCCACGCAGCTGATTGCCGGTGACGTGGCAGGCAAGCGCTGGAGCAAGATCCGACCCGATGCGCCCCCGATGGCGATCGCGCAGCGCATGCAGCTGCTGGCCCAGCCCTTGGCAGGGCGGTGATTGCCATGGCGCGATCCCTGTGGGTGCGGCTTCTGTGGGAGCGGCCTTGCGTCGCGAAAGGGCTGCCTGGCAGCCCCTGCAATAGCTGCTGTGACCCAGAAAGCTGGGAGCGCTACGCGCTCCTATCGCGACACAAGGCCGCTCCCACAGGGAATTGCGCAGGCCTTTCGATCTGCTTGGCATTACTCCTCGGCCTGGCACCCTTTGCTTCAGCGCTGGCCCTCGATCTCACTGCCAATGAACAGGCCGGTAAACGCCTGTACCGCGAAGGCCAGTCGAGCAGCGACGCACAATTGCTGGCACGCGTCGGCTCCAGCGACATGAGCGTCCCTGCCAGCGTCTTACCCTGTGCAAGCTGTCACGGCGCCGACGGCCGCGGCCGCGCCGAAGGCGGTGTTCGCCCGCCGAGCCTCGACTGGCAACGACTGGCCCTGGGCCAGGGCGAGCGGCAGGCCAATGGCCGCAGTTACCCGCGTTACACCGACGCCAGCCTGGCCAGGGCGATCCAGCAGGGGGTGGACCCTGCCGGCAATCGCCTGGACGCCGCCATGCCGCGTTTCGATTTGACCCTGGCCGACCAGCGCAACCTCACCGCCTACCTTAAACGCCTGGCCGATGAGCGCGACCCGGGCGTGGAGGAGGGCGTGCTGCGCCTGGGCACCTTGCTGCCGGGCTCCGGGCCGCTGGCCGAAGCAGGGCACGTGGTGCGCGCAGTACTGGAAGACGGCCTGGCGCAACTCAACCAGCAAGGCGGTGTGCACGGGCGGCGCCTGGAACTGGTGGTGCTCGACCCTGGCAGCGACGCCGACAGCGCCGAGCAGGCCCTTCGCCAACTGCTGGACAAGGAGCAGGTGTTCAGCCTGATCACCCCCCTGGCACCCATGCTCGACCAGCGCCTGACCGCTGTGTTAGCGCAGCAGAACGTGCCGCTGATCGGCAGCACCCCGCGCAGTGGCGGCAGTGCGCAGATCTTCGACCCGCTGCCGGGCTTGCCTGCGCAACTGCTGAGCCTTGCCGGCCACGCCCGTGACACCTTGGGCCTCGCCCCAGATGGCTTGCGTGTGGTGTATGCCGGTGACGAGCAAGCGCCGCTGGCCGAGCAGGTGCGTGAACAGCTTGTGCAGCAAGGCTGGGCCCCCGGCGCCCTGCAGCCCTTCGATGGCCAGGCGGTGGACGGCCAGGGCATCGTCTTCGTTGGCCGCGCCCAGGCCTTTGCCGAGTTGGCTGCCGCGTTGCAGGCGACAGGCCGCCAGCCATACCTGTTTGCTGCGTCCAGCCAAGTGGTCGGGGCCGTGGCGAACTTGCCTGCGCAGTGGTCGCAGCGCGTCTACCTTGCCTACCCATTCGTGCCCGAAGACTGGACCGAGCAGGGCCTGGCGACCCTCGCCGGGCTGCAACAACGCCAGGGACTGGACCCGCGTCAGGCGTCCTTGCAGGTCAACACCCTGTGCGCCCTGCGCTTGCTGACAGAGGCCCTTAAACAGATTGGCCGAGATGCCAGCCGCGAGCAACTGATCACGGCCCTGGAGGGCCTGCACGACGTCACTACCGGCCTCACGCCAGCCCTGGGCTTCGGCCCCGGTCGCCGGCAGGGCATGGCCGGTGCCCACGTGGTGGCGGTGGCCTTGCCCGGGCCGCGCTTCACCTCGGTCACCCCGTACCGGCCAGTGCCGGACACCCCTTGAGCGGAGGTTGCCATGCGTACCCTATTGCTGTGCCTGTTGCTGCTGGTCGCCAAGGTGAGTTGGGCCGATGTGCCGGCCGCGCGGGTAAACGGTGTCGAGATCGATGTGATGCGCCTTGAGCGCTACTTCACGGAGTACCTCGAAGCCCAGGGCCGCGCGGTGGCCAGCATCCGCAACCCGACCTTGTACAAGCGCCTGCGCGACCAGGCCTTGGACGAGCTGATCGACAAGGAGCTGCTGTGGCAGGAGGCCCAACGCCAGGGCATTGGCATCAGTGATGAACAGGTGTCTGCCCAGGTTGGTGAAGTGGAGGCGGCGTTTGGCAGTCCGACAGTGTTTGAAAGGCGTCTGGCGCAGGCAGGCTTTGATAGGGCAGAGTACGCTGATTACACCCGCCGCGAGCTGGCTGCCCAGCGGGTGTATGCCCAGCTCAGCGCGGTCGACGCGCCCAGCCAGGCCGAGGTGGAGGCCTTTTACATGGCCAATCGACAAAGACTGCAAGGAGCGCAGAACCAAAGTGATAACCCTTCTGTCATACGTGAACAGGGCCTGGTCTTGGCCAGGGCCTCGCTCATCGGGCAATTGCAGGCGCAAGCGCGGCAAGCTGTGCGCCAACGTTTGCGCGAATCCGCTAAAGTGGAAATCGCCGACTGAAGGCCCCGATGGCGTTTCCCCAAAGCTGGGGAATAAAGACTTGGCAAAGTGCCATCAGGTCCCCCGGATGTGGGGAACCGGGCGAGCTCGCCTGCTCGCTGCGCCTGGGATGTTTTCGGGCATCCTTGCCAGATCAACGACTTACAGTGGTGCAGCATGACTATTCACGCCTGGCACGAAGCCTGCTCAAGCCTTATCAAGGCCGCACTTCGCAGACCGGGAAACCGGGCAGTATTTGGGAGTCGACCTTGGTGAACAGAGTATTGGTAGTCGATGACGAACAGACTCTTGCGCAGAACCTGCAGGCGTATTTGCAGGCGCAAGGCCTGGAAGTTCATGTTGCCCACGACGGTGCCAGTGGTATCGAGCAGGCTGAACGCCTGGCACCGCAAGTGATCGTGCTGGATTACCGCTTGCCCGACATGGAGGGTTTTCAGGTACTGGAGACCGTGCGCAAGAACAGGCAGTGCCACTTCGTGCTGATCACCGCCCACCCGACCGCCGAGGTCCGTGAGCGAGCCGCCGAACTTGGCGTGACCCATGTCCTGTTCAAACCGTTCCCGTTAGCGGAACTGGCGCGCGCGATCCTCGACCTGATGGGCATCGAGCGCCGGCGCAGGGCCACGGACAACCCGGCAGAAGGGTTCGTCGAACGACGCCAGACCAGGAACGAATCGTTCCCCCTGCAGTTGTACGATGGTAGCTGGGTACTGGCCGACCGCCGCCGTAATGGCGCCAAGCCCCCAGGTCCGGATGACGAACAACTGCTCACAGGGGAATAGCGGCGCCCGCTGCCCTGGCTGAGCCAGCCTGCGACGCGCCCCTGAGCGGAGTCGCAGGCCATGCCCGAAGTACTCGAGATTGTCGGTTTTACACGCGAGCTGCTGGCCCAGGCCCGTTTGCAAGCCAGTGACGAACGCCTGCTCAATTGCCTGGAGCGCCTGGCTAACGACACCCCGGACACCTTCACCCGCCGCCTCGGCATCACCCTGCATTATCCCGTGCTGCACAGCCAGGCGCTGCTGGCCAGCACCCCCCGCTTCGACAAGGTCAGCCTGGCCCAGTGCCTGAAACGCGAGTTCGTGCTGATCGAGCAGGGTGGCGAACTGCTGGGTGTGTTCGCCGACCCCTTCGACCCTGCGCGCCTGGCCTGGATCGACGATGTGCTGCAAGGCGCGCCGCTGTACCTGGCGCACGCCGCCGAGCTGGCGACGTTTCTGGCCCGCCATGAAGAAAGCTTCCACGCGGTCGATGCGCTTGATCACGACAGTGATGCCAGCAGCGAAAGCGACCCGCTGCAACGGCTGTCGCTGACCAGCATCAGCGAAGACCAGAGCCGCGTGGTCAAGCTGGTCAACTCGACCCTCTACGACGCCCTCAAACTGCACGCCAGCGACATTCACCTGGGCATGACCGGCCAGGGCCTGACCATCAAGTACCGTATCGACGGTGTGCTCAACGGCGCCGGCAAGGCCAGCGGCAGCGCCTTCGCCGACCAGGTGATCTCGCGCATCAAGGTCATGGCCGAGCTCGACATCGGCGAGAAACGCGTGCCCCAGGACGGCCGTTTCAAGGTCGCCGTGGGTGAGCGGCAGATCGACTTCCGGGTCTCGATCATGCCCAGCATCTTTGGCGAAGACGCCGTGCTGCGGGTGCTCGACAAACAGGACCTTTCCGACAAGGTGAGCGGCGTGCAGTTGCAGGCCCTGGGCTTTGCCGACGAAACCCTGCGTGCCTTGCGCCGGCTGGCCGCCGAACCCTATGGCATGATCCTGGTCACCGGCCCCACCGGCAGCGGCAAGACCACCACCCTGTACGCCATGATCAGCGAGATCAACCACGGCGTTGACAAGATCATCACCATCGAAGACCCGGTCGAATATCAACTGCCCGGCGTGTTGCAGATCCCAGTCAACGAGAAGAAGGGCCTGACCTTTGCCCGCGGCCTGCGCTCGATCCTGCGCCACGACCCGGACAAGATCCTGGTCGGCGAGATCCGCGACCCGGACACTGCACAGATCGCCGTGCAGTCGGCCCTGACCGGGCACCTGGTGTTCACCACCATCCACGCCAACAACGTCTTCGATGTGATCGGCCGCTTCAGCCAGATGCAGGTCGACCCCTACAGCTTTGTCTCGGCGCTCAACGCCATCCTGGCTCAGCGCCTGATTCGCCTGGCCTGCCCACACTGCGCCAGCGCCTGCGAAGTGGACGATGAAACCCTGCTGGCCTCGGGCCTGACCCGCGCCGCCGTCGCTGGCTGGACGTTCGTCCGCGCCCAGGGCTGTGGCCAGTGCCGCGGCAGCGGGTATCGCGGCCGCAGCGCCATCGCCGAGCTGCTGCACCTGGACGATGACTTGCGGCAGATGATCGTCGAACGCCGCCCCCTGTCGCAGATCAAGACACTCGCCTGCCAGCGCGGCCTGCGCTTGCTGCGGGCCTCGGCCCTGGACCTGGTCCGTGACGGCCGCACCACCCTTGAGGAGATCAACCGTGTCACATTCATTGCGTGATCGTGCTGCTCATAAATACTGTGCCGTGCTCGGCGCCGAGGGTGTTGGCCTGGGTTGCTGGAAAGGCAATCAGCACCAGTGGCTGGGCAGCCGCGAATTCAGCTGCGACGCCGCCCAACCGGCCTGGGAAGCTGCTGTCGAAGCGCTGGGCGCACTGCTGGCCGAGCACGCCGTACGCGGCGCCCAATTGCGGGTGTTGCTGTCGGCCCGCTACAGCCGCTTCTGCCTGGTACCGTGGAGCGATGCCATTGGCCATCCACGCGAGCTGGATGCTTATGCGCGGGCCTGCTTCGAGAACCTCTACGGCCAGTCGCTGGGTGACTGGCGCATCGTCCTCTCGCCGGAGCCGGCAGGTGCCGCACGCATTGCCACGGCGTTGCCTGAGGCCTTGCTGCAACGGCTGCAGGCGCTGGGCCGGGAAAGCCGCCTGAGCCTGCGCTCGGTGCAGCCGTACCTGATGGCGGCCTACAACCGTTGTTCGGCGCAGCTGGCACAAGGCGACTTCCTGTTCGTCCTCGCCGAGCCGCGCCGCAGCGTGCTGTTGCTGGCTGCTGGCGGTGCCTGGCAGCAGGTGCTGGCGCAAGGCTGTGCCGATACCGACCAGGCCCTGCAGGCGTTGATTGAGCGTACCTGCGAGCTGTACGGCGAGCATCTGCCACGGGTCTACCTGCATGCGCCCGGCCGCGGCGACGTGCCGCAACTGGCAGCGGTGCAGCTGTGCCAGCCGGCCAGCGAAGCCGACCCCCTGTGCGCCATGTGGCGGGCGGTGGCCTGACATGCGCCGCCTCGACCTGGAATTCCAGCCCCGCCGCAATGGCGCCTTGGCTTGGTCGCTGCTGGCCCTGGGCTGTGCAGGGGTGGCCGCACTGGTGCTGCTGCAACACCACCTGCAGGGCGAGCAAGTCGACCTCGAAGGCCGCCTGCACAGCCTGGAGCTGCAACTGGGCCGGCGCCCAGCCACCGCTGCGCCGCAAAGCAGTGCAGCCAGCCGCGAGCAGGCCGAGCGCCTGGCGCAGATGCGCAATGTCTCGCAGCAGCTGCAACGGCCCTGGCAGCAACTGTTCGCCATGCTCGAAGCACTGCCGCAGGACGATGTGGCGCTGCTTGGCCTGACCCCGGACGCCGGCAAGGGCCAGGTCCGCATTGCCGCCGAGGCGCGCAACCTGGAGGCGATGCTGCAGTACCACCAGCGCCTGGAGGCCAGTGCAGAGCTCAGCGATGTTTCGTTGCTCAATCACGAGGTGATGGTGAGCCAGCCGGAGCACCCGGTGCGTTTCACCCTGACCGCCACCTGGGAGACCGGCCATGCGCGCCCCTGAACCGCTTAGCAGCCTGATCATTCAGGAGCACCTGCGCCGTATCGGCCCGGTGGGCCTGGCCGCCGTTGCCGTTGGCCTGCTGGTCGTCGGCGTGGCAGTGGCCGGCGTATTGCCGCAATGGCAAAGCGTGCGCGAACTGCGGGCCAGCGAGGCAGACGCCAGTGTGCAAGTAGGGCGGGTGCAGCGCGGTGAGCTGAAAATCGCGGTCAAGCCCGAGCAGCAGGCCCTCGACACCCTGCGTCAGCAACTGCCCGGTCAGCCGCAGGCCAGCGAACTGATCGAGCGCCTGTATCACCTGGCCAGTGCCGAGCACATCAGCCTGGCACGCGGCGAGTACGCCCTGGGCATCGACCCGAAAACCCAGTTGGCGCGCTACCAGATCGTGCTGCCGGTCCGCGGCAGTTACCCGCAGATCCGCGGCTTCCTCAAGGGCCTGCTTGGCCAGCTGCCGACCTTGGTGCTGGAAGACCTTGAGCTGCAACGCAAACGCATCGGCGACAGCGAGCTCAACGCCCGCCTGCGCATGACCCTCTACCTGTCGAGGTCGTGATGAATACTCAACGTGGGTTGGTCTGGCTCGGGTTTCTTGGGCTTTCTGCCGCGCTGGCGTGGGCGCCTGGGCATTGGTTTGGCCAGCAAGTCGAGGACGCCCCAATCGCCGGCAAGCCGGCTCCCACAGGTTCGGGGGGGGCCATGGAACCGGTGGGAGCGGGCTTGCCCGCGAACAGGCCAGAACAGGCCTCCACCGACCTGTTCCCGAGCCAGCGCTGGACCAAACCCAAGGCCCTGGCCACCGTCACCGAACAACCGGTCATCGCCGCACCCGTGGTGGTTGCCGCACCCACGGCACCGGCGCTGCCCTTCCAGTTCGTCGGCCGCCTGGGCGATCGCGACGACCTGCAGGTGTTTCTGCAGAGCGGCGAAAAACTCTACGTCGTGCGCCAGGGCGACGTCATCGAAGACACCTACCGCCTCGACCGGGTCTCGGCCAACGAACTGAGCCTGGTCTACCTGCCTTTGCATCAGTCGCAGACCTTGTCTGTCGGGAGCGCACCATGAAGTCATCGAAGCTGTGCAAGCCTGCTCCGTTCCTGCTGTTGGCGCTGTGCGTGGCCATCGCCGGCTGCGGCTCCAGTGCGGTACGCGAAGACAGCGCAGAACTGATGAAGGAGGGGCAGTACGAAGCCGGCATCGCGCGCCTGGAAGAGGCCCTGCGTGAAGACCCGCGCGACACCGAACTGAACATCGCCCTGGCCCATGGCCGCCAGGCGGCAGTCGAGGCACTGTTGAGCCAGGCCGACAGCGACCGTATCCGCCACGACTTTGCCGGTGCGCGCATGGGCTACGGCCGGGTGCTGAGCATCGAGCCCAACAACCGTCGTGCCCAGGAAGGCATCCGTCAACTGGAGCTGATCCGCACCCTCGACGAACGTGTCGCCCTCGGCCAGGCGGCCCTGCGCCAGGGCGACCTGTTCGGTGCCGAGCGCTACATGCGCGAAGTGCTGCGCCTGGACCCGCAGAACCAGAAGGGCATGACCCTGCGCAGCGACATCGAGAACGTCCAGGCACGCACTGCGCAGCCCTTCCCACAGCTGCGCAGCAAGCTGGAGCGCCCGGTCACCCTGGAGTTTCGTGATGCCAACCTGAAGACCATCTTCGAAGTGCTGTCCCAGGTCGCTGGCATCAACTTCATCTTCGACAAAGACCTGCGCCCGGACATGAAGGCCACCATCTTCGTCCGCGATGTCCGCATCGAGGATGCTGTGGCCCTGCTGCTGGAGCAGAACCAGTTGCGCCAGAAGATCGTCAACGACAACACCCTGATGATCTACCCCGACTCGCCGCAAAAGGCCAAGGACTACCAGGAACTGGTCATGCGCACCTTCTACCTGACCAGCATCGACGCCAACACCGCGCTGAACATGGTCAAGACCATGCTCAAGACCCGCGACGTGTTCGTCGACGAGCGCCTCAACACCTTGACCATGCGCGACAGCCCCGACGCAGTGCGCATGGCCGAGAAGCTGTTGCAGTCCCAGGACCAGTCCAACCCCGAAGTGGTGCTGGAAGTGGAGGTTATGGAGGTGGCCACCTCGCGCATCCTCGACCTCGGCCTGCAATGGCCCAACACCTTCGGCGTGCTGACCTCAGACGGCAAACCGGTCAGCGTGCTGGACCAGTTGCGCGGCATCGACTCCAGCCGCATCAGTATCTCGCCGGCCCCACAGGCCAAGATCAACGCCCAGGACAAGGACATCAACACCCTGGCAAGCCCGGTGATCCGCGTCAGCAACCGTGAGCAGGCACGCATCCACATCGGCCAGCGGGTGCCGATCATCAGCGCCACCTCGGTGCCGTCGACCCAGGGCCCAGTGATCACCGAAAGCGTCACCTACCTGGACGTGGGCCTGAAGCTTGAAGTGCAGCCTACCGTGCACCTTAACAACGAAGTGGCGATCAAGATTGCACTGGAGGTCAGCAACGCCACCCCACTGGAGGCCACGCGCCAGGGCACCATTCCGGTTCAGGTCGATACCCGCAATGCCCAGACCAGCCTGCGCCTGCACGACGGCGAAACCCAGGTATTGGCCGGGCTGGTGCGTAATGACCACAACGCCAGCGGCAACAAGATCCCCGGCCTGGGCGACATCCCCGGCCTGGGCCGGCTGTTCGGCAGCAACAAGGACGACATGAGCAAGTCCGAACTGGTGCTGGCGATCACCCCGCGCATCGTGCGCAACCTGCCGTACCAGAGCCCATCGGACATGGAATTCGCCACCGGCACCGAGTCAAGCCTGCAAGTCCGCCAGATGGCGCCGCTGCCGCCAACCGATGTTCCGGGCAATACGCCGTCCGGTGACACGCCGGTAGTGGAAAGCCAGATGGCCGTGGTGCCTGCCAACGGGAGCCCACGCCCATGAAACGCCGCATGCAAGGCTTCAGCCTGATCGAGGTGGTGCTGACCCTGGCACTGCTCGGGCTGCTCGCCAGCATGGCCGCGCCGCTGACCGAAACCGTGGTGCGCCGCGGCAAGGAGCAGCAACTGCGCGAGGCGCTGTACCAGATCCGCGATGCCATCGATGCCTACAAGCGCGCCTTTGACGCCGGCTACATCGAAAAACGCCTGGATGCCAGCGGCTACCCGCCCAACCTGCAGGTGTTGGTCGACGGGGTGCGTGATGTGCGCAGTGCCAAGGGGGCCAAGTTCTACTTCCTGCGGCGCATCCCCCACGACCCGCTGCTGGCGGCCAAGGAGGACGATGAGGGGGCCTGGGGCCTGCGTGCCTACGACAGCAGCCCCGACAGCCCACGGGAAGGCGAAGACGTCTTCGACGTGTATTCCAAGGCCCGTGGCAAAGGCCTCAACAATATCCCCTACGGGCAATGGTGACGGCCATGAAACGCAGCCGAGGCTTCACCCTGATCGAACTGCTGGTGGTGATGGCGATTATCGCCACGCTGATGACCATCGCCATGCCGCGCTACTTCAACAGCCTGGAGAGCTCCCGCGAGGCCACCCTGCGCCAGAGCCTGGCAGTGCTGCGCGAGTCGCTGGACCACTTCTACGGCGACACCGGGCACTACCCCGATTCGCTTGAGCAACTGGTCGAGCTGCGCTACCTGCGCAACACCCCGGTGGATCCGATCACCGAACGCAGCGATGCCTGGCAACTGGTGCCACCGCCAGAAGGTGTGGCCGGTGGCGTGGCCGACATCAAAAGCGGCGCTACAGGGAGGGCGCGTGATGGCAGCCTCTATGCTGAATGGTAAGGCCTGTGCCGGCTTCACCTACCTGGGCGTGCTGCTGCTGATCGCGGTCAGCAGCGTGGCCCTGGCCGCCACCGGGACAGTCTGGTCGAGTGCCGCCCAGCGCGACCACGAGCGCCAGTTGCTGTGGGTCGGCAGCCAGTACGCCCAAGCCCTGCGCAGTTACTACCGCGCATCGCCGGGGCTGGCCCAGTACCCCCAGGACCTGGCCGACCTGTTGCAGGACAACCGCTTCCCCGAGGCCAAGCGGCACATCCGCAGGCTCTACCCGGACCCGATCACCAACAGCGACGACTGGGGCCTGCTGCGCTCGATCGACGGCCGCATCACCGGCGTGCACAGCCGCTCGGACGCCACCCCGTTCAAACGCAGTGGCTTTGCCGCCGAGTGGTCGGGCTTCGAAGGGCTGGAGCATTACAGCGACTGGCAGTTCGTCGCCGAGCAGGCGTTCGCCGACAGCCCCAACGGTGCCCAGCCCCATGCCGGCCCGGGAGACACGCCATGAACCGCCTGGCTGCGCTGTGCCTGAGCCTGTTGCTGGCGAGCTCGCTGAGCAGCGCGCTGAAGGCGGCTGAAGAGGACGAGATGATGGGCTTTATCGTCGACAACACCATCTCGCACATCGGCCACGATTTTTACTACTACTTCGCCGACCGCCTGCGTGCCACCAGCCGCCTGGACTTCAACCTGGTAGTGCGCGAGCGCCCGGATGCCCGCTGGGGCAGCCTGATCACCGTGGAGTTCGAGCGCGACGTGATGTACCGCCGCTTCCTGCCACCCAACACCACGGAACTCAAAGAAGAGGCCGTCGCGGCCGCCGACCTGGTCAAGCAGCAGATCATCCAACGCAAGTTGCAACGCCTGCTGCAGGACACCACCGATCTGGAGAGGGACGAGCTATGAAAACCCGCATTCCCCGTTGCATCGCCGCCTGCCTGCTGGCCAGCGCCTGTGCTGCCCAGGCCACCGAGCTGGTGTACACCCCGGTCAACCCGGCCTTCGGCGGCAACCCGCTCAACGGCACCTGGTTGCTGAACAACGCCCAGGCGCAGAACGACTACGACGACCCCGACCTCAAGGACCGTGCGTCTGCCTTCTCGGGCACTTCGGCCCTGGAGCGCTTCAGCAATCAGCTGGAGTCGCGGATGTTGTCGCAGCTGCTGGACAACATCAGCAATGGCAGCACCGGAAGCATGGCCACCGATGCCTTCCTGATCGACGTTATCGACGATTCAGGGGCGCTGAGCATCAAGGTCACCGACCGCGCCACAGGAGAAATTTCGATCATTGAGGTCAGCGGCCTGAACCCCTGAGAGGGGAAGGCATTTATGTTGGGGAGAGAACACCATGAAACGTCTGCTGAGCACGCTGCTGATCCTCACCGCCCTTGGCCTGCAAAGTGGTTGCAGCCTGCGCGAACCCATGTCGGCCGAACAGGACTCGGAAACCCCGACCCTGACCCCGCGCGCCTCGACCTATTACGACCTGATCAACATGCCACGCCCTAAAGGCCGACTGATGGCGGTGGTGTATGGCTTCCGCGACCAGACCGGGCAGTACAAACCCACCCCGGCCAGTTCGTTCTCGACCAGCGTCACCCAAGGCGCGGCGAGCATGCTGATGGACGCCCTGAGCGCCAGTGGCTGGTTCGTGGTGCTGGAGCGTGAAGGCCTGCAGAACCTGTTGACCGAACGCAAGATCATCCGCGCCTCACAGAAGAAGCCGGATGTTGCAGAGAACATCATGGGCGAACTGCCGCCGCTGCAGGCCGCCAACCTGATGCTCGAAGGCGGCATCATCGCCTATGACACCAACGTGCGCAGTGGCGGGGAAGGGGCGCGTTACTTAGGCATAGACATCTCCCGCGAGTACCGCGTCGACCAGGTGACCGTGAACCTGCGCGCAGTCGATGTGCGCACCGGGCAGGTGCTGGCCAACGTCATGACCAGCAAAACCATCTACTCGGTTGGGCGCAGTGCCGGGGTGTTCAAGTTCATCGAGTTCAAGAAGTTGCTGGAGGCAGAGGTGGGGTATACCACCAATGAGCCGGCGCAGCTGTGCGTGCTGTCGGCGATCGAGGCGGCGGTAGGGCATTTGCTGGCGCAGGGGATCGAGCGGCGGTTGTGGCAGGTGGCGGGGGAGGCGGGGGATGGCAAGGCGACGGTGGACAAGTTCCTCACTCAGAATCAGCAGCCGTGATTGGCTATGATGGCCTCTTCGCGGGTAAATCCGCAGGTCAGGGACCCCTGGTCCCTGTGGCGGCGTTACCCGGGAAGAGGCCTGTGCATGAAACCAATAATCTCCAGATCGTTCACCCCATTTTGGCATAAAGTCCCGAACAGGTAGATGAGACCCTGCAGCCACAAGCAAGCTCTGCCGGCTCGAACACCAACGAAATACCGTTGAACAAGACACTACCGTCACCGCCAGAGATCAGTGCAAATGTCCCGCCATGGAGCGGGCACGGCGCACGATCACCGAGAATGCAGTGTTGCCGCCCACTGACAAGCACTCCACTCCCTTCCCCCATACGACCACCCCCGCTGTGGGGGTCGCCTTTTCGAATCGCACCTTGTCTCGACATCGCTCAACCCTCTGCGCCGCTTTGCAGAATTGCTTCGTAAAGGCCCGCCGGTACGGCATCGGGATCGTGTTTGCAGGCGGCAGCCATGAAACGCATCAGCAGGTCATCGGCCTCGAAGCGCATGCCTGGCGGGCAGGTCAGCTGAGCGTAGGGCGTTTTCATCAATGGGTGGTCGATGGAAGGGTTCGGCAGGCCCAACGAACGGCGCAGGTTGAGAATGGCCAGGATCTCGGCGGGGTAGACGGCTTCGAAAGGGGAGCCGAACTCAAAATTGCCGGAGTCGAGTTCGCGGGATGTCAGGGCGATACGTTGGACATGGGTATCGCAGGCCGCCACCAGAATCGGTGCCAGTTTATCGGGATCAGGTTCGCGCCAATGGGCGACCAATTGACCCCAGGCAGGGTCGCGAGGCAGGGCGTGCTTGTCGAGGTCGAGCGGTTTGCCCAGCCAATCGCTGATAATGGTCAGGCCGAAGGCGGCGTAGCGAAGGGTGGTGCCAATTGGTAGGCTATTTCCATCCTCGACGCCGTATCCACCCTCCAAAGCTGAGAGTACGGTTTGATGAAAGGGTGCTATGAGTCGGAGTTGCCCTGTAGCTATCATGCAGAACATCAGATGTGTTAAACCGTCTAGCGAGTCGGTTTCTACTCGCTTGGTGTCTTTACACATCTCAATGCGAACAACATTGCTAATGATCATCTTTATTGTGCCGGAGTTTAAACTTTGGGGGGCTGAGGGCGTTACTCTGCCTTGCGCCTGCGATAACTCATTCTTTACCTCCAATAGCCCCGTTCTGTGCAGAACGCTACAAGCCAGAGTTGGGTGAGAACCATTGGTCAAGTAATCGCTGAGCCAATCGGCGGGATAGTTACGGCTACCTACTGCCCAGTCGCTCAGCTGTTGGAGACTACGTTGAAGTCGATTTTTTTTCATGTTACTTCCATCTGTTAAGTTGTATGCCATTGAAGGCGTGGGTTAATGGATTGGGCTGGCCATTGGAGTCGAAGAAAACCTGAGCGTGTACGAATTCAATTTTTCCTGAGGCTGTCGCCGTTTTAATTGCACCGGCTTTTGATGTGAAGTCTGGGTCATGCTTCTGAAGCTTATCGAACTGCCAAGCACCTTTGTCCTTGTCTATGAGTTCCTGGATTCTTCGTAAATTTCTCGCACCACCAACCCGTTGTGTTTCTAGAAACCCAGGCGTCTTGCTCTTCCCCAACGTCGTCTTCACTTCGATCACCAACAACGTCCCAGCCTCGAACTTCAACTCTTCCAGCGGCGCCGTTCCCTTCAGCCCATCAATGTGGTGCCGCATCTCCAGCGTCGTCGGATTACGCACCGTCATCGAGGGCGGTGGTGGTACGTACACCAGCATGTCGATCCCTTGGTCGCTCTTGTTCTTCAATCCGAACTGGCTGGGCCGGGAAGGGTGGGTGCTCAGGCCGAGGATGTTTTCCGGCTTGACCTTCCAGTGGCTGACCAGGGCCGCCGCCAGGGCTTCTTCGCCGGCATCGGCGACGACCCGGGTCAGACTGCCGCCCATGCGCACCGGCCCGATGCTGTGCTGAATCATGGCCACCAGCCGGTCGCGCAGGGTGGTGGCCATGTAGGCGTAGTCAGCCTTGCCGCCGACCACATTGAGGGCGACCAGGCTGGCATTTCGCTCCACCGAATGCAGTTCATGCGCTGTCACCGGCAGTTCACCATCGCGGGGGCGTCGCTGGATGCGGGTTTCCAGTACGGTGACTTCGCCGGCGCTGCGGTTGCCAAGGCGGCGGGCTTCCTCTTGCGACAGTGCGGCGTTGTCGAGGCGGACGGTAGTCATGCTGCCGGGCCGCAACTTGTGCATCAGCCAACGGGCGCCGCCCAGGGCGGCTGGCAGCAGCAGGGCCAGGTTGATGGCCATGAACACCTGCTTGCCACGTGCCTCGGCAGTGTCGGGGTTGGCCAGGCGCGCCAGGTCGGTGAAGAACTGCTCGCCGATACTCAGGCCTTCGCCGGTGATCATGCGGCTGCTGCCGTCGACCATGGCATCGGCGGCCAGCGCGGCCTCCAGGGCAACGAAGGCATAGCGGCCGAGCGATACGGCACCTTTGATGCTACGGACCACTGGCACCATCGCCAACACCCCGAAAGCGAATTCGCCCGCACCGATAACGCCTTGCCAGAAACGGGCCCGGGCCTTGGCTTCGGCGTAGTGCCGGGCCATCTGTTCACAGGCTTGCCTGACCGGGTACAGGCCACTGGGCGTGTGCCAGGTGTACGGCGGGCTGATGCGGTGCGTGCCGTATTCGTCGACGTACTCTTCCCGTTGCGCTTCGGCCCACTGCACATGGGTGAAGGTGGCGAAATAGATCCTGTGGTCGGTGAACAAGAAATTGCTGTGCAGGGTAAAGCCATAGCCGTGCTGGCTGCGCTCGCCCATGTGGTCGAGTACGGGTGGGGGCAGTTCGTCGAGGCGGATCTCGTCATCGATGCACACGAGTTGCAGCTTTTCGCTGGCGGCAAAGGCATAGAACTCTGCTAACCAGGCATTGCCCAGCGTGTTGCCGGCATGCTCCAGCACCTGCTGGAGGAAGGTATCGCGGTGGTTACGTGCCTGATCACGGATCCAGGGGTTGTTGCGAAACCACGTGGGGCCAACGCCGCTCTGGGAAGGGATGCCCACCAACTGGTCGCAGCCATCCCCGCCATCGAGAGAAAACAGCGCGCCGGGCAGGGAGCAGGGTACGCAAGTGTCGGGTGGAACAGGCAGCGTACTGTTGAGTGCTGCTTGCCCCAGCGTTTGTAAAACAGATGCTTCAACCATGCGGACTAGGCCCCTTGAGTACTTGTTGGTGAGCTGCAAGTTGACTTGCCAACACCCGACAGCGCTCTCGGGGAGAGTCGGTGGCTTCCAGCAACTTCACCCAAGGGGTGAACAATGGGTTGAGGTAAAAGTGTCGACCGAACGCGATCGCCAGGAGCACATGCAGCAGCACTTGGCTGCGGGATAGCGGGGGCAGCTTGTACAGGTCGTCGGACGGCTGCGGTAGCCGTTTGCCGTAATAGCGATACGCGCGGATCTCGTTCTCGTTGAGTGCCATGTGGTTGATGGCGGGCAGCGCATAGCGGCTGCTCGCATCCGACTCATAGCAGCAATAGCAGGCCTGCTGCGCGTCAGCGGGGATGCCGCGCAGGGTCATCAGTTGCTCCAGTGATCGCCACTGCCGGTCGTGGTCGCACTCGTCGTCGGGCAAGCGCAACATCTGCCGTGTGACGTCATGCATTAGGGTAAGTTGACCTTCCCACTGTGAACGGTGAGCTACCGCGTGCACGGTCAGCATGTCGAGCCGCTCATCCTGGGTAAGGCCAGGAGCCTGGGTGATTGACCACACCGATTTACTTGCGGGGTCGTTCCACCAGCTCAGGCCCAGCAAGAAGTGGCTCAGCACCAGCAAGCTGTATTCCCTGCCGCAGGTGTAGCCACTGTTGCTGACTAGAGCCCCCGCATCGGCTATCAGCAGGGGGACATCCTCGGGACGGGTATGAAAGCGCGCAAGGGAACCGCCTAACGTCTCCAGCAGGAAGCGAGTCAGTTGGCGGTTGGTGGACCGTAGCGATGCAGCTTGTACCGCCCCCAGATCCAGATCCGGTAGATTCATGCAGGAACCTCCTGGCGCAATGGCAGCCAAGCCAGGCAGCCTTCCTGTTCGGTGCTGCCTTCTGTTTGCTCGAACAGCGACTGTGCGGCAAGTGCGAGCCCGGTGCGTGAATCGTGGAAGTAGAGCCGGCGTATCCGTCCGTGATCGAACAGCCGGGCCAAGATGTCGGGCCGGTGTGTCAGTGAGCCGACGTACACACTTAATGACCGAGGGTCACCCAGCCTCACAAAGTAACGACGTCGGCCTTCCTGGACTTTGCCAAAGCGGCGCAGGTGCCGTGCGAGGGTTTCGAGGGGCAGGGCGGCCTCGACCACGGTACAGGCGAATGCCCCATCCAAGCCGCCAAACCAGGCATCCAGTTCGCTGCCTGCGACCAGCTGGAACAGTATTGGCGCATGCCTCTCCAGCCCGGTGCCATGTTCCAGGTGCCACAGACATTGGTGTTGGTTGGCATGAAACTCCAGCCTGCCCAGCAGGCCCGCATTGGCCGATGCTTCGGCAAGCACGAACAGGCTTGCGCTGACGACACCCGTGTACAGGCCGCCTTCACTTAATTGCTGGTGCAGGCTCATGCTTCCTCCTTCCCGGCAAAGGGGCATTCTTCGATCAGCGGTGAGCCTTCTCGAATGGCGGCCTCGATGGCTTCGACCTGGGCCTGCACAGGGGGCTGGTAGGTGACATTGCCTTTGAAGCGGATGTTGGGCGCCTCGATGGTGATGCCGTCGGCATCGAAGATGATCTTGCCGCTCGGGCCACGGATGTAGATGCGTTCCGTGCCCTGAAGCATGTAATTCCGGGTGAGTAGGCGTTGCGCGGTACGGGCTTCAATGGCGCGCGTACCTTCGATGACAAGCGACTGATTGCCGCCGATACTCAGGCTGTGGTCGGCGGCAATGGTGATTCGGCTTGTGTTGCCGACGGAGTGGATATCGTCGCGGTCGATGCTCGTGAATCGGTTTTGGTGGACATGATCGCGGCGATCACGCCCCGTATCGATCGACTCGTCGCGTGCAATGCTGGTGGTGTGGTCCCGGCCAGTCGCAGTGGCGCGATCATTGCCGACGCTCAGGGTCTGGTCGTGTTTGACCTTGGTGTTCATGTCCCTTTCGGCATGCACGAACACTTCCTGCCGGCCCAGCTCATCTTCGAAACGCAGTTCGTTGAAGCCATTACCCTTATGGGTCTGGCTCTTGATGGTCATGCGGGTCTTGTGTTCTGGCAGATCGTAGGGCGGCATTTGATCACCGCAGTAGGTACGCCCGGTGATCATCGGCTGGTCCGGGTCGGCATTGACGTACTGGATGATCACTTCCTGGCCGATGCGTGGGATGGCCATCGAGCCCCAGCTACCGCCTGCCCAACCTTGTGACACTCGCACCCAGCAGGAGCTGAACTCGTTGTTTTCGCTCTCACGGTCCCAGGGAAAGCTGACTTTGACCCGGCCCCATTCGTCGCAATAAATCTCCTCGCCAGGTGGGCCGACGACGGTAGCCATGTGCGGGCCGTCGATGCGTGGCTTGGGCAATGGTGCCGGTCGCCATTCGACCCGGCCTGGCACCAGCACTGCCTCCTGCGTGTAGCGCGTTCCTTGTTTGGCCCTGGCAGCTTCTTCTTGCAGGCTGGTGAATTGGCTGCCCTCGTGATGCACACGCATCACGCGCCAGTGTGCGTTGAGGTCTTTGCGCGGGTGTTCGATGAGGGTGAAGCTCAGGCCTGGTTGCAGCCGCACATCGTCACCCTCTACCTCAGCAATTCGGGCGTCATGGCGCAGGGCCGTGAGGCGGGTGGCGGTGAAGGGGACGCCGACCACATCGCGCTTGTAGCGGCCGGGGAAGTCGAAGCGCTCATAGTCCTGGGACTGATGAGTGATGCCACTGTCATCTGCGCGGTGTTCCTGCCGGTACTGCGGGTGGGTGAAAGCGTAGTCTCGCTGTACCTGTCGTGAGGTGCGTACCTGCTCGCTGTAACGCAGGCGGCGCAGGCAAGGCCTCGCCTGATCACCACCGCTGTTGGCGTGGTACAGCACCTGGTTGGGGTCTACGTCATCGGTTTCAAAAAAACTTTCATCGTCGTCTTCGGTCTTGATCGCGCCTCGGCTGATCTGCCCCAGCGCCAGCAACTGGTCGGTCATGACCAGCAGGTGGTGTTTTGGCATGTGCTCGAAGCGATAGACAAACCCCTCTTCGGCAGCCAGGCGGGCAATGAAATCGAGGTCAGTTTCACCGGCCTGTACGCAGAACTCGCGTACCTGATGGTCGCCGAAACTGTGCAACTCGAAATGGAGGATACCCTGGCGCTGGAGCATGCATTCGAGAATCTGTGGCATGGTTTTTTGCTGGAAAATTCGCCAATTCGAACGCAACCTGCCGCGGGCCAGCAGGGGCTCGACCAGGGCATGGTAACGGGTGCGATAAAAGCCCGTTTGACCCTGGCTGAAGGTACTGACCAGGCCGTGCACGTAGCGCAGTGGGCGTTCGCGCTGCCAGATCGTGAACAGCACCGGCTTGTCGAGCAACTGACCGAAGTCGACTTCATCTTCGTGACTGATGAGCTCCAGCTTCAACTGGAAGGGTGTGCTGATGGCTTCGTCGAGTTCGAATGAAATAACCTCGAATTGAAAGTCGCCAGCCAAGAGTTGGAAGCTGAAGCGCAGATCAGATTGTCGGTACATGGCGTGTTTTCCTTTGTTAAGGATTACTCCGGTATCAGGCGTAGCATTGATTCAGGGGCGAGCCCAGTGATCGCTGCTGCGTGGGGTTAAGTTGATGGCGAGGTCGGGGTTGCAGGGTAGGAGGGCTGTGGAGGGATTTAAATGAACAGGGTGTGGTCGTTTTGGCTATAAGTTAGGAACATTCTGAAACTTGTAAGTTAGTGTGTACTTTTTAGTTCTTGGATTGACTTTTGGTTCCCTTTAGCGGGCGCGTGGGGTGTTCAAGTTCATCGAGTTCAAAAAGTTGCTGGAGGCGGAGGTGGGGTATACCACCAATGAGCCGGCGCAGCTGTGCGTGCTGTCGTCGATCGAGGCGGCGGTTGTGGCAGGTGGCGGGGGAGGCGGGGATGGCAAGGCGACGGTGGACAAGTACCTGAGCCAGTATCAGCAGCCGTGATCGACCTTGAGGGCCTCTTCGCGGGTGAACCCGCTCCCACAGGTACTGCGTAGCCTTTGAGATCAAGCTATTCGCCTACAGAGGTTTGGCGCCTGTGAGATCAAGCGCCGCCCGCGCGGCGCTTCGCGGGGCAAGCCCGCTCCCACATCTGTTTCGGGCCAGTCACTCCAGTGAGCTCACCTCTGTCCGCTGTATTTGCCAATCCAATATCGAGGGTAGCGCTGCGGTCCTTCATCTATCTCCAGCCATGCACCCAGGGGGCCGCGCGCCATAGGTACAGGAGTAACTGGCCCGAAACAGATGTGGGAGCGGGCTTGCCCCGCGAAGCGCCGCGCGGGCGGCGCTCGATCTCTGCCCGCACACAAAACCCAAGCCATGCACTTCCAGCCATACCTCAACCCATCAACCAGATGACGCCCAGCCTTTTCTCCCGCACACTGCGAAAAATTCCCAAGCCTGTACCCCGCCACTTGCGGGGCGCAGCCGGAGTAGAAAATGGCGCGACAACTAATAACAAACGCCCAAGACCCGCTACACGAATCCCGCCAGGCCCGGCTCAAGCTGGCCAGCGAAGGCGAGCTGCCACTGGGCATGCTGCGCGATGAAATCGACGCGTCCTGGCGCCGCAGCCTGGGCCATGGCCTGGATTGCCTGCAAGGCGAGCAGGTCGGCCTGGGCCTGGAGCAAGGCCATGACCTGCGCATGCTGCTGGAGCGCAACCGCTTGCTGGTCGATGCCGTCACCCCCGAGCTGGATTACCTGGTCTCGCGCCAGGGCAAGGCCGGCATCATCATCCTCGGTGATGCCCAGGCCAACGTGCTGGCCATCGAAGGCCAAACCCACGTGCTCAGCCGCGAAGGCCTGCGTGACCTGCACCCAGGCAGTTGCTGGAGCGAATCCCTACGTGGCACCAATGCCATCGGCACGGCCGTGGTAGAAGGGCGGCCGACCTTGATCAACTGCGGTGAACACTACCTCGATCGCCTCAGCCCGTTCTCTTGCACCTCGGTGCCGCTGCGTGACCCGCGGGGCGAGGTGATCGGTGTGCTCGACATCACCCGCGAAGGCGTGATGGCGCAGCCGCAGGACAGCCTGTCGACGCTGATGCTGGCAGCCGGCAACATCGAAGGCCGGCTGTTCGGCCTGTGCCACCCCGAGCAACTGGTGCTGGCCTTCCATAGCCGCCCGCAGTACCTCAACAGTGCCTGGCACGGTCTATTGGCATTGAGCCTGGACGGCGAAGTGCTGGCGGCCAACGACAGTGCCTGCCAATTGTTGCAGGTGCCGCGCCAGGACCTCATTGGCCGGCGTAGCAGCGACCTGCTCGGCGAGCGCTCGCCGGCCTTCATCGCCCGGCTGTGGCAGGGCGGTGTCAGCAGTGTGCAGACGGCCAAGGGCGAGTTCTTCTTCCGCGCGTTGCAACTGCCACGTCACGGCCAGCTGAACGGCAGCGTGGCGGTGAGCAAGCCGACGCTGGCCAACACGTCACCCGCGCTCGATGCACTGGCCGGTGGCGACCCACGCCTGGCGCGCAACCTGCGCATGGCCCGCCAGGGCCTGGGCAACGGCCTGCCGGTGCTGCTGCTGGGTGAGACCGGCACCGGCAAGGAAGTCGTCGCCCGGGCCTTGCACCAGGCCAGCCCGCGGGCCGACAAGCCGTTCGTGGCGGTTAACTGCGCGGCCATTCCCGAAGGGCTGATCGAATCCGAGCTGTTTGGCTACCGCGAAGGGGCGTTCACCGGCTCACGCCGTGGCGGCATGGTCGGGCGGCTGATGCAGGCCCATGGCGGCACGCTGTTCCTCGACGAGATCGGCGACATGCCGCTGGCCCTGCAGGCCAGGCTGTTGCGGGTGCTGCAAGAGCGCCGCGTGGCGCCGCTGGGCGCGGGTGACGAGCAGGACATCGACGTGGCGCTGATCTGCGCCACCCACCGCGACCTCAAACGCCTGGTGCTTGAACAGCATTTTCGCGAAGACCTCTATTACCGGGTCAATGGCGTCTCGCTGCGCCTGCCGGCCCTGCGCGAGCGTGACGACCTGGCCGGGATCATCCAAGGGCTGCTGGACAAGTCCGGTGCCAAGGGCGTGAGCCTGGACCCGGCGCTCAGCGCCTTGCTCGAAGGCTTCGACTGGCCAGGCAACATCCGCCAGCTGGAGATGGTCGTGCGCACCGCGCTGGCCATGCGCGAGGACGGTGAGCAGGTGCTGACCCTCGATCACCTCACCGATTGCCTGCTCGATGAACTGGCCAGCGGCACGACGCCGTCCGGCAGCCTCAAGGACAATGAACTGGAGCTGATCCGCAGCGCCCTGGGCCGCCACCAGGGCAACGTCTCGGCAGCCGCCGAGGCCCTGGGTATCAGCCGGGCGACGCTGTACCGCAAGCTCAAGCAGTTGCGTAGCTGACATGGGTGGTTTGTTCGCAAGGCTGGTAGAGACCAGCGACCCTGTCCTCATGCGTCAGGCGTTGGCCTGGCTGTATGGTTTCGTCCGCCCCCATCGACGCGCCATCGGTGTGCTGCTGGGCTTGTCCTTGGGCGCGTCACTGCTGGCCCTGGCGCAACCCTGGCTGGTCAAGACACTGATCGACGAAGGCCTGTTGGCCAAGGACTATCAGACCCTCTGGCACATGGCGGCGATCATGATCGCCGCGGGCCTGCTGGGCACCGTGCTGGCCGGGGTCAACCGCTACCTGCATACGCGATTGTCCGGGCGCATTCTGTTCGCGCTGCGTGATGACCTTTACCGCCACCTGCAACAGTTGTCGCCCACCTTTTACGGGCGGCGGCGCATCGGCGATATCCTTTCGCGGCTGGATGGCGACGTCGCCGAAATCCAGCGCTTTGCTGTGGACTCGCTGTTTTCAGCGGTGTCTGCCGTGATCGGGCTGATGGGGGCGGTGGCCTTGATGCTGATGTTGTCTTGGCAGCTGTCGCTGTTGCTGGCGCTGCTGATCCCGATCGAGGTGCTGTGGTTGCGCTGGATGCGGCGCAAGGTCGAGCGCGAGGTGCGCAGCTTGCGTGAGCGCTCGGCCGATGTCTCGTCGTTTCTGGTCGAGACACTGCCGGCCATGAAGTTCATTCAGGCGGCTGGCCAACAGGGGCGCGAAGCCGGGCGCTTGGACCAGTTGGGCCAGGGCTACATGAGCCAGTTGCTCAAGGTGCAGGTGACCGAGTTCTTTACCCAGGCGATACCCGGCACGCTGACCTCCTGGTGCCGCGCCTGCGCCTTTTTGGTAGGCGGCTGGTGGGTGATCCAAGGTACCTGGCAACTGGGCGCGCTGATCGCGTTTTCCACCTACATGGGCATGGCAGTCGGGCCGGTGCAAAGCCTGTTGGGCTTGTATGTGGCAGTGCAGCGCATGGCCGTGAGCCTGGGCCGGGTGATGGAGCTTAAGCAAGAAGCCGTTGCCGTGCGCCAGGCGGACACGCCGCAGCCGATACCAGACGGGCCAGGTGAATTGCGCCTGGAGGCCTTGCACTTCGCCCATGACGGGCGCCAAGGCGCGGTGTTGAACGACGTGAATATCTGCGTGCCGGGTGGTCTGAAGGTCGCCATCAGCGGCGCTTCTGGGGTCGGCAAGTCGACCTTGATCGATCTGTTGCAACGGTTCTACGACCCGGACGCCGGGCGCATCCTGCTGGATGGCACCGACCTGCGCGAACTCGACCTGGCGGCGCTGCGCCGGCGCATTGCCGTGGTCAGCCAGGACATCGTGCTGTTCCGTGGCACCCTGGCGCAGAACCTTGCCTACGGGGTGCCCGAAGCCAGCCGTGCCGAGCTTGAGCGGGTGGTGCGCCTGGCGCGCCTGGACAGCCTGGTCGAAAGCCTGCCGTTGGGGCTGGACGGGCTGTTGGGCGAGCGTGGCCAGCAGCTGTCTGGCGGTCAGAAGCAACGTATCGCCATTGCCCGCGCGGTGTTGCAGGCCCCTGCGATCTTGGTGCTGGACGAGGCCACGTCGGCGGTAGACGAAGCGACCGAGCGCGAAGTGATCGCGGCCATCGACCAGCTGTTTGCCGGGCGCACGCGCATTCTGATCAGCCACCGAGCCTCGACCCTCGCCGATGCTGACTTGCATTTGCACCTGCATGATGGGCAGCTGAAGGTGTTGCCCCAGGAGGCCATCAAGCATGGGCAATGAGTTGCGTGTCGGGGTCATCGACAGCGGTTGCTCGTCTGCCCAAGCACTGGATTTGCTGGGCGCACGACGCTTCTGGCTTGAGGAAGGCCAGCTGCGAGAAGGCGAAGCGTTGCCCGACCAACTAGGCCACGGCAGTGCCGTAGTCGCTGGCCTGCTGCGTGAATCTGGCCCGGTGCCGCTGTTGCTGGCCCAGGTGTTTTCTGCGCAGGCGAGCACCAGTGCGTTGCAGGTGGCCGCCGCATTGTTATGGCTGGTGGAAGAGGGGGCGACGCTGATCAACCTCAGCCTCGGCCTGCTGCAGGACCGGCCCGTGCTGCACCAGGCCTGCGCCGAGGCCCAGGCGGCTGGCGTGCTGCTGTGCGCCTCCAGCCCGGCGCAGGGTGGGGCGGTGTACCCGGCCAGTTACCCGGGCGTGATTCGCATGACCGGCGATGCCCGTTGCGCACCGGGGCAGTGGTCCTGGCTGGGCACTGCACAGGCGGACTTCGGTGGCCATGTCGGCGCCGGTGGCCGGGCAGGGGCAAGCCTGGGTTGCGCTGCGCTGAGCGGGCGCGTTGCAGCGTTACTGCGTGAGCGGCCCGGCATGGGGCGGCAGCAGGTGTTCGACTGGCTGCGCGCCTATGCCGCATTCAGCGGCCCTGAGCGGCGAGGTGCCGAGGATGAGTGAGCCGCACATCGTGGTGCTGGGTGCCGGGCCTGCGGGGGCTGCCACGGCAATTGGGTTGCGCCGCCTGGGCTACTCAGTCACGGTGGTGTCCGACTGGCGCCGCTTTGCTGCCGTGGAAGGCGTTTCGCAGCGGGTGCTGGAAGGTCTTCGCCACGCGGGCCTAGGTGGGGCCCTGAGCGAGGCGGCGATGCCAGCGACACGTCAGGTGCGCTGGAATGGCGAGCACCTGCAGATGAACCAGGAGTTTCTGCTCGACCGGCAACGCTTCGACCGTGCCTTGCGTGATGACCTTGCACGGGCGGGAGTGACGCTGGTTGAAGGGCGCATCCGTGAGGTGGCGCGTGCCGAGGGTCATCAGGTGCGCCTGGACGACGGGCAGATGCTGCAGGCTGAATTTCTGGTTGAGGCCCGTGGGCGCCAGGCACCGTTGGCAGCTGACCGCCTGCGCGGACCTGAGACGATCAGTTTGCTCAATGTCTGGCATGACGCCCCAGGCGCACCGGCTTCGGCGGTGGAAAGCCTGGATGACGGCTGGTCCTGGATGGCCAGGTTGGCCGATGGGCGCTGTTATTGGCAGATTACCCTCGATGCCCAAGGGGTGCCGACCAAGGCCGCCCTGCCTGAATACTGCGCCACACGGCGCCGTAACTCGGCGTTAGTGGCCGAACTGTTCGGGGCGCAGGCGATGGAACCTGCACAGGTACATGCCCGTAGCAGTACCGCGATACTGGCCGGCGAATGCGTGGGGGATGACTGGATACGGGTGGGGGATGCTGCGATGGCGGTTGACCCACTCTCGGGGAACGGGATTTTCCAGTCGCTTTCGTCGGCGCTGCAGGCGCCTGTGGTGATCAATACCCTGTTGCGACGGCCCGAGCGGGCAGCGCTGGCGCGCCAATTTCATCAACAGCGGGTTGAGCAGTTGTTCATGCGCTTTGCCCGTATCGGGCGGGATTTTTATGGTCAGGAGCAGGCACGCGCCGGGCTGCCGTTCTGGGCGCGTCGGCGGAGTTGGCCCGATGCCCAGCCGTTGCATTTGGCGGCCGATTGGCAGTCAGTGCAGGTAGCGCGCAGGCCGGTGTTGCGTGAGGGTTTTGTGGATGAGGCCGAAGTGGTAGTGACGGCGGATCAGCCGTTGGGGGTTTGGCATTTGCAGGGGGTGGAGCTGGCGCCGGTGGTGCGCGCGGTGCTGGCTGGGCAGGCGTTGGATGAGGTCATGAGCAGCCACTCCGAGGCGCAACAGATGATGCTGCGGCGGTGGCTGGCGGAGCAGGGCAGGCCCTGAGACCCAGGGGCCGCACAGCGGCCCCAAGATCCTCAGTCAGAAGAACGTGCCAACCACCAACTGCATATAGGTCCCGGTATTGCGGCTACCCATCTGCGTACCGCCATTCGCCGCACTGCGCTCCGGCTTGTAGAACCCCACCAGCGGGCTGATCAGCAGGTGGTCGTTGACCATCCATTCCACATACAGGTCTAGCTCGCGCCCACCCAGGTTGCCCTGGTCGGTGTCGAGCGTATCAAAATCAAAATACAGCGCCCCTAGCGTCAGGTTGTCACGCGGCTTGCCTTTGAGCGCTACGTGGTGCACCTGGCTGTTCTTGTTGAAGGGCCCGGCATAGTTGGCGGCCACCTCGCCCTGAAACCAGGTGCCGTAACCGCGGCTCAGGCCATAGAACAGCGGGTCGAAATCTTCCGAAAAACGGCTGTAGCGGTAGGTGGCGGTGGGCGTCCAGGGCAGTTCGGAAAACGTCCAGTTGCCCTCCAGGTACCAAGCGTTCTCGCGCCCGCCTGTGCGGTCTTGGGTGACGTATTCGCCTGCCAGCTCCAGGTCCTTGACCCCCAGGTTACCGCGCCCGCGCAAGCTGACTGTGTCCATGCCGTCGCGGTGTTCCAGGCCCATGATCTGCGCGTAGCGCTGGTCGACGTCGAGGCCGCGGATCCAACTGAGCCCGACTGTGCCAGCGTCGGCGACATGCTCGATGTTGGTCACCGCCATCGACGTGTCGGCCTGGTAATGGTTGTCGGATTTGAGCCACATCAGGTCGCCACGCCAGCCTTGCTTGCCGCCCAGGCGCAGCACGGCGGTGCGGTCGAAGGCTTTGCGTGCGGCCAGGTAATAGGCGCCGCCGCGGTCGAAGTTGGCGCCCAGGTCGACCTTACCCAGGTTGACCGGGTCGCCCTGGATCAGGAAACCATCGCCCAGGGTCACCACCTGACGGCCACCGGAGAGGTCGATGCCATCTTCGCCCAGGGCCGGGAACAGGTTGGCTGAGCGCCAGCCCAGGTATAGGTCTTCGAGGGCAGTGCGGCGTTCGTCGCCGAGCGTCAGGCCTGCAGCGTCGCCATCACCCCAGGTGGCAGAGCTGAGCAGGTTGACGGCGCCATATAGTGCGCCGCTGTCGGCCAGGGCCTGGCCGCCGCTTAGGCCGTATTTGACGTAGCCCTCGCGCCAGTTGCTGCTGCCGGGTTGGCGGTTGCCGGCCTGGTTGTAGCTTTCGTCGCTGTGGAAGACGCCGAACAGGGCTTCGAGGTCGGCGTTGAGGGTGGTGCCGTTTTGGTTGTAGAGCTCGTGGGCTTGGGTGAGGATTGGGGTGAACAAAAGTGCCAGCGTGCAGGCGAGCGTGTGCTTCATGGTGTGCTCCATGTTTTTGTTGTTGTGTTGTGTTGCCTATGCCGGCCTTTTCGCAGCACAAGGCTGCTCCTACAGGGACCGCGTGCTTTTGTAGGCGCAGCTTGTGCTGCGAAGAGGCCGGTAAAGGAAAAGATCAGAGCTTGATCAGCACCGACTTGAGCTCGGTGTAATGTTCGATGGCCGCCGCGCCCATTTCGCGGCCGACGCCCGACATCTTGTAACCACCAAACGGCAGCGCCGGGTCGAGTGCGCTGTGGCAGTTGACCCACACCGAGCCCGACTTGATCCGCGGGATCATCCGGTGCACCGCCCCCAGGTCGTTCGACCAGATACTCGCCCCCAGCCCGTAGGGGTTGTCGTTGGCCATGCCGATCACTTCGTCGAGGTCATCGAACGGCATCGCCACCAGCACTGGCCCGAAGATTTCTTCCTGCACCAGGCGATGACGCTGGTCGACATCGACGATCACCGTTGGCTTGACGAAGTAACCCGGCCCGAAACCTTCGCCGCCGCAGGCAATGGTCGCGCCCAGCTCGCGACCGAGTTCGATGTAGCCGGTGACCCGGTCCTGCTGCTTGGCCGAGATCAACGGGCCCATCTGTACCGAAGGGTCCAGCCCGCTGCCCAGCTTCATGCCATTGGCGATACCGGCGATGTCGGCGATCACGTTGTCGAAGTGCTTGCGGTGCACATACAGCCGGGAGCCTGCGCAGCACACTTGGCCCTGGTTGAAGAAGATAGCCGTGGCAGCGCCGGCAGCGGCTTCCTGCAGGTTGGCGTCGGGCATGACGATGGTCGGCGACTTGCCGCCCAGTTCCAGGGTGACGCGGGTCATGTTGTCCATGGCCGCTTTGCCGATCAGCTTGCCGACCTCGGTGGAGCCGGTGAAGGTCAGTTTATCGACGCCGGGGTGGCGGCTCAGGGCTGCGCCGGCATTCAGGCCGGTGCCGGTGATCACGTTGAACACGCCTGCCGGGTAGCCAGCTTCCTCGACCAGCTCGGCCAGTTTCAGTGCGGTCAGAGGGGTTTCATCGGCCGGTTTGAGCACCACGGTGCAGCCCGTGGCCAAGGCTGGGCCCAGCTTCCAGCAGGCCAACAGCAGCGGGAAGTTCCAGGCGACGATGGCACCCACCACGCCCACCGCCTCGCGGCGGACAAAGCCGTGGAACTGCTCGTTGGGCATCAAAGGCATCGAGGCTTCGACGGTGCTACCCTCGATCTTGGTGGCCCAGCCGGCCATGTAGCGCAGGAAGTCGATGGCCAGTTGCACGTCCATGACCTTGGCCACTGCGGCGCTCTTGCCGTTGTTCAGGCACTCAAGCTCCGCCAATTGTTGCGCGTCACGCTCCATCAGGTCGGCCAGGCGCCACAGCATGTTCTGCCGCTCACGGGGGCGCAGGCGGCTCCAGGGCGAGTCGTCGAAGGCCTGGCGCGCGGCCCGCACGGCGCGGTCGACATCGTCGGCGTCGGCGGCGGGTACTTCGCCCAGCACCTCGCCGGTGGCCGGGTTGCGGAACGACAGGGTGCGACCGCTGGCGGCGTCCTGCCAGTCGGCGCCGATGCGCATTTTCAGTTTGCGTTCGAGGAAGGCGCGGGTGGCGGGCAGGATGGGCAGTTCGGAAAGCATGGGGCGGTGCCTCTTGTCATTGGGTGTGCCGGGCACAGGCGCAATGGGCGTGCCAACCTGAGCAGATGGCGTTAAAGCGCTGTAGTTATTGGGTTTTGCCTGGGTGCAAGGTTGTGATTGCGGGCGTGCGCTGTTGCACATTGAGACGGTGTGAGACGGTTGTGGAACAGTGGCTATACCGGCCTCTTCGCGGGGCAAGCCCGCTCCCACAGGGATAGAGCCGAATTCAGGTGCTGCGCCGTTTCGGTGAGATCAAGCCCGCTCCCACAGGGATAGAGCCGAACTCAGCCGCTGCGCCGTTTCGGTGGGAGCGGGCTTGCCCCGCGAATGGCCTGCAGAGCAGGCCCTGTCTCAGGATGAAACACCCTGTCGCGAAATGGCACGCTTCGGCTCTACCCCGGCGTGCCTGCGCAACCACGCGAAACTTACTAAGAGGCTGATATACAACAACTTTCCAGCATGTGGCACAGTTTCTGTATCACAACTGTCACATGCACACCTGCTGTACCAAAGCGTGCGAGAACGATAAGAACAACAACCGTGGAGGTCTGACCTTGAAGACGACTCGACTCCGCCGGCATGCGGGCAAACTGGCGCTGGTCGCCGCCGCGCTGCTGAGCACCCAGGCCATGGCGGCCGAGCAGGGCCCTAACCTGTTGCAAACCAAGTGCATGGGGTGCCATATCCCCGAAGGCAACGACACCTACAGCCGTATCAGCCATCAGCGCAAAACGCCGGAAGGCTGGCTGATGAGCATCGCCCGCATGCAGGTCATGCACGGCCTGCAGATCAGCGACGATGACCGGCGTACCCTGGTCAAGTACCTGGCCGACAAGCAGGGGCTGGCGCCCAGCGAGACCGATGGCGTGCGCTACGCCATGGAGCGGCGGCTTAACACCGTCGAACACTTCGACCAACAGCTCAGCGAAACCTGTGGCCGTTGCCACTCCGGTGCCCGCGTTGCCCTGCAGCGTCGCCCGGCCCAGGAATGGGAACACCTGGTCAACTTCCACCTCGGCCAATGGCCGTCTCTCGAATACCAGGCCCAGGCGCGTGACCGCGACTGGCTCGAAATCGCCCTCAAGCAAATGGTGCCGGACCTGGCCAAGCGCTTCCCGCTCGACAGCCCGGCCTGGGCCGAATGGCAACAGGCCCGGCCCAAGGCCGATGCCTTGCCAGGGCAGTGGGCGTTCAGCGGTCACATGCTGGCCAAAGGCGATGTCCGTGGGCTGATGACGGTCAGTGCAGGGGAGGCTGACACCCTCAAGGTCGAGGTCAAAGGCAGCTACGCCGACGGCACGCCGTTCAATGGCAGCGGCTCGGCGATCCTCTACAACGGCTATGAATGGCGCGGCAACGTGAAGGTGGGCGACAGCAACCTACGCCAGGTATTCGCTGCACTGGATGGCGAGATGAAAGGCCGCATGTTCGAGGCAGATCACGACGAGCGCGGCCTGGACTTCAGTGCAGTAAAAGACGGCAAGGCACGCCTGCTGGCAGTGCAGCCAGCATTCATCAAGGTGGGCAGCGAAAGCGAGATCACCCTGGTCGGCAGCGGCCTGACGGGCAAGCCGGAACTGGGCGCAGGCGTTGAAGTGACAGAAGTGCTGGAGTCCACGTCGACCCTGGTGCGGGTCAAGGCGCGCGCGGCGGCAGACGCCAAGCCAGGCCAGCGAGACGTTGCAGTGGGCGCACTCAAGGGCGTCAAGCTGGCGGTTTACGACAAGGTCGACGAGGTCAAGGTGGTGCCAGCGTTCTCCATTGCCCGCATCGGTGAAAACGGCGCGTCCGTGCCGAAGGTGCAGGGGCGCTTCGAAGCCGAAGCCTGGGGCAAGGACGCCAGCGGCCAGCCGCTGCGCATCGGTTACCTGCCCGCCCAATGGAAGGTCGAGCCGTTCAACGAGCGTGCCGTCGAGGACGAGGACGTCAAGTTCGCCGGGCAGATGCAGGCCGACGGCGTCTTCGTACCCGGCGGTGCGGGGCCTAACCCGGCACGCAAGATGATGACCAACAACGCTGGCAACCTGAAAGTCATCGCCACCCTGGCTGACGGCGGCCAGACCGGCGAGGGCCACATGATCGTCACCGTCCAACGCTGGAACAACCCGCCCTTGCCATAAGGCAGGTGTGAACGCGTTTTCCAACGGATCGATTATCGGAGGTCGCCATGGGCGCACTATTGAACCTGGTCGAACGCAACCTGCACGAAGTGCAGGTGGATGCCGACCGCATGCTGTTCCACATCCCTAGCAGTTCGCTGTTCGCCACCGACGCGGTGACCGGCGGCATCATCGACACCCTGCGCCAGCAAGGCTGCTCCGCCGAGGAGCTGATGCAGCGCCTCGGTCAGCAGTTTGCCGGCGCCGACATCCAGGACACCCTGCGCGAGCTGATCGCCCTGGAAGTGGTCAGCGACGGCTCACCACTGACGCCGGAAATCGCCCTCAAGCAGGTCGAACGCACGGCCTTGAACACGGTGGTGCTCAACGTCAACACCGGCTGCAACCTCAGCTGCACCTATTGCTACAAGGAAGACCTGGACAAACCCTCTGCCGGCAAGAAGATGAGCACCGCCACCGCCGAGGCCTCAGTGGAGATGCTGCTCAAGGAGTCCCCAGACGAGCAACGCTACAGCGTGGTGTTCTTCGGTGGCGAGCCGTTGTCCAACCGGCCTTTGATCGAGCACATGGTTGCCTACTGCGAGCGGCGTTTCGCCGAGGCCGGCAAGCAGGTGGAGTTCATCATGACCACCAACGCCACCTTGCTCACCGAAGAGATCATCGACTGGCTCAACGCCCACCGTTTCGGGCTGTCGGTCAGCATCGACGGGCCGAAGACTGTGCACGACCGCAACCGCATCACCGTGGGCGGGCAGGGCACCTATGATGTGGTGCGGCGCAAGGCCGAGACGCTGTTGTCACGCTACACCAGCCGCCCGGTGGGGGCGCGGGTCACCCTGACCCGTGGCATCACCGATGTCGAGACCATCTGGAATCACCTGTTCAACGAGATGGGCTTTGCCGAAGTCGGCTTCGCCCCGGTGACCTCGGGCGACCTGTCGGCATTCAACCTCACCAGCGACGAACTGGTGCAGGTGTTCGCCAACATGAAGGCCCTGGGCCGACGCTACCTGGAAGCCGCGCTGGAGCACCGCAACATCGGCTTTTCCAACCTGCACCAACTGATCACCGACATCCACGAGGGCCACAAGAAGGCCCTGCCGTGTGGCGCTGGGCTAAAAATGCTGGCCGTGGACCATGAAGGTGAATTGAACCTGTGCCACCGCTTCACCGGCTCCAGCCTGCCGACGTTCGGCAACGTGCACCAAGGGGTGAAACAGGCCCAGCTCAATGACTTCTTGTCGCAACGCCTGGACCGCAGCAACACCGGCTGCGAGAGCTGCCGTATTCGCAACCTGTGCTCCGGTGGCTGCTACCACGAGAGCTATGCCCGCTACGGCGACCCGCAGCACCCGACCTACCACTACTGCGAGCTGATGCGCGACTGGGTCGACTTCGGCATCGAGGTCTACAGCCGCATCATGGCCGCCAACCCGGCCTTCATCGACCGCTACATCACCCCGCGGAAGGCGCACTGACATGAAGCACTTGAAGCCCCTGAACAACAAGGCGCGCATCCTCGAGCAGGCCGCTGCCGAAGACCGTGTCGAAGAAGTCATGGCGATGAGCGCGGTGGCAGGCTGTACCGCCACCACCGACCCGGGTTGGGAAGTGGACGCCTTTGGTGGCGTGAGCTCGCTGTGCCAGCCCATGGAAGCCGACCTTTACGGCTGTTCCGACCCTTGCTGGTGGCCAGCGCAGGTGCCGGACATGATGAGCACCTACCAGGACTGGAACGCCCAGGCGACCAACTCCCAGGACGACTGGCGCAACCTCGGCACCGTGTTCCCGAAAGACAAGTGACCGGCCCAACAAGAATGACAAGGGGAAACCGCATGAAACCTGGACTTTGCGCGCAGCTCGCGCTCACCGTCGCCGCCACGGCCAGCGCCTGGGCGGTACAGGCTGACGACACCGGGCCGGCCTTGAAGGCTGGCCATGAATACCTGATCGTGACCAACTACCCGAACAACCTGCATGTGGTGGATGTGGCCAGCGATGCGCTGTACAAGAGCTGCCGCATGCCCGATGCGTTCGGCCCCGGCACCGCGATGATGGCGCCGGACAACCGTACCGCCTACATCCTCAACAACCACTACGCCGACATCTACGGCATCGACCTGGACACCTGCAAGACCACCTTCCACGCCAACTTGTCCAGCGTGCCTGGGGAAGTCGGCAAGTCGATGTATTCGTTTGCCATCAGCCCTGATGGCAAAGAGGTGTATGCCACCGTCAACCCGACCCAGCGCCTGAACGATCACTATGTGGTCAAGCCGCCGCGCCTGGAGGTGTTCCGCACGGCCGATGGCCTTGATGCGAAACCTGCGCGTACCTTCCCGATGCCGCGCCAGGTGTACCTGATGCGCGCCGCTGACGATGGCAGCTTGTTCGTGGCGGGCCCGGACATCTACAAGATGGACGTGCAAACCGGCAAGTACGAGGTGGCATTGCCGCTGCGTACCTGGAACCGGCCCGGCTACAGCGCCCCGGATGTGTTGTATTTCTGGCCGCATCAGAGCCCTCGGCACGAGTTCTTGATGCTCTATACGATTGCCAAGTTCAAGGACGAAAAGCAGGACCCGAATACCGCCGAACTGCTCTACGGTTACCTGAGTGTCGACCTGAAAACCGGCAAGACCCACACCCAGGAATTCGCCGACCTGACCGAGCTGTACTTCACCGGGTTGCGCTCGCCGAAGGACCCGAACCAGATCTACGGCGTGCTCAACCGCCTGGCGCGGTATGACATCAAGGAACGCAAGCTGATCAAGGCGGCTAACCTTGAACACACCTACTACTGCGTGACCTTCGACAAGAAGGGCGACAAGCTGTACCTGGGCGGCACCTTCAATGACCTGGCCGTGTTCGACCCCGAAACGCTGCAGAAGGTGAAGAACATCAAGCTGCCGGGTGGGGACATGTCGACCACTACGCCGCAGGTGTTCATCCGCTAGATACAAGGTGGACTTACCGGCCTCTTCGCAGCACAAAGCTGCTCCTACAGGCCACCGCGTTCCATTGTAGGAGCAGCCTTGTGCTGCGAAGAGGCCGGTTCAAACAACACAAGAACAACAAGAGAACGCCCATGCCCCAGCCAAGCTATTCCCAGGGCAACCAGGACAAACCCCTGCTTACCCACTGCATCGGCGACGCCTTCGACACCACCGTGGCCCGCTTTCCCGACCGCGAAGCCCTGGTGGTCCGCCACCAGGCCTTGCGCTACACCTGGCGGCAACTGGCCGAGGCGGTCGACCAGCACGCGCGCGCCCTCATGGCATTGGGCGTGCAAGCCGGCGACCGTCTGGGCATCTGGGCCCCCAACTGTGCCGAGTGGTGCATCACCCAGTTCGCCAGCGCCAAAGTCGGTGCGATCTTGGTCAACATCAATCCAGCCTACCGCGCAAGCGAGCTGGACTACGCCCTGGGCCAGGCGGGTTGCCGCTGGGTGATCTGCGCCGATGCCTTCAAGACCTCCGACTACCATGCCATGCTGCTGGGCCTGATCCCGGGCCTTGCCGAGGGCCACCCGGGCGCGCTGGCCTGTGAGCGGTTCCCCGAATTGCGCGGGGTTGTGAGCCTGGCCGCCTCACCGCCGCCGGGCTTTCTCGCCTGGCATGCCCTGCAGGCCCGCGCCGACGCCATCAGCGCCGAAGCCTTGGCCACCCGCCAGGCGCAACTGCACTGTGACGACCCGATCAACATCCAGTACACCTCCGGCACCACCGGCTTCCCCAAGGGTGCCACGCTGAGCCACAGCAACATCCTCAACAACGGCTACATGGTGGGCGAAAGCCTGGGCCTGACCGAGCACGATCGGCTGGTGGTGCCGGTGCCGCTGTACCACTGTTTCGGCATGGTCATGGCCAACCTGGGTTGCATGACCCATGGCAGCACCTTGATTTACCCCAACGACGCCTTCGACCCACTCGCCACGTTGCGCGCAGTGGCCGAGGAAAAGGCCACCGCGCTGTACGGCGTGCCCACCATGTTCATCGCCGAACTGGACCACCCGCAACGCAGCGACTTCGACCTGTCGAGCCTGCGCACCGGCATCATGGCCGGCGCGACCTGCCCGATCGAAGTGATGCGACGGGTCATCGACGAGATGCATATGGCTGAGGTGCAGATCGCGTATGGCATGACTGAAACCAGCCCAGTGTCCTTGCAAACCGGGGCCAATGACGACCTGGAGCGCCGCGTGACCAGCGTCGGCCGCACCCAGCCACGGTTGGAGAACAAAGTCATCGATGCCGATGGCCGCACAGTGCCGCGTGGTGAAATCGGCGAACTGTGCACCCGCGGCTACAGCGTAATGCTGGGGTACTGGAACAACCCCAAGGCCACGGCCGAGAGCATCGATGCCGAGGGCTGGATGCACACCGGTGACCTGGCGCTAATGGACGAGCAGGGTTATGTGCGCATCGTCGGGCGCAGCAAGGACATGATCATTCGGGGCGGCGAGAACATCTACCCGCGTGAGCTGGAAGAGTTCTTCTTCACCCATCCAGCGGTGGCCGATGTGCAGGTGATTGGCGTGCCCTGCAGCAAGTATGGCGAGGAGATCGTTGCTTGGGTGCGCTTGCACCCGGGGCATGCAGCCACTGAAGACGAGCTGCGTGACTGGGCGCGGGCGCGGATTGCGCACTTCAAGGTGCCGCGCTATTTCCGCTTCGTCGATGAGTTCCCGATGACGGTGACCGGCAAGGTGCAGAAGTTTCGCATGCGCGAGATCAGCATCGAGGAACTGTCGGCCGGGTAATGGCATGGGCACCGGCGAGGCCGGTGCCCAGCACTGCTACAACGCCTTGGCCAGGAAGCTGGCGGTACGGCTTTCAACGCACCCGGCGACGGCCTGCGGTGTGCCACTGGCCACGACCTTGCCCCCCGCATCCCCAGCCCCTGGCCCGATATCAATCACCCAGTCGCTTTGCGCTACCACGCGCATGTCATGCTCGACCACCACTACGCTGTGCCCGGCATCGACCAGGCGGTTGAGTTGCACCAGCAGCCGGTCGATATCCTGGGGATGCAGCCCGTTGGTGGGTTCATCCAGTACATACAACGTCGCCCCGCGCGCCGTGCGCTGCAACTCGGTGGCCAGCTTGATGCGTTGCGCTTCACCGCCAGACAGCTCCGTAGCCGGTTGGCCCAGGCGCAGGTAACCCAGGCCGATATCCTGCAGCACTTGCAGGCTGCGCCGTACTGACGGCTGTTCGGCGAACACCGCCAGGGCGTGTTCGACCGTCAGTTGCAGCACCTGGGCGATGTTCATCCCTTGCCAGGTCACCGCCAGTGTCTCGGGGTTGTAGCGGGCACCGTGGCAGGTTGGGCAGGGCGCGTAGACACTGGGCATGAACAACAGCTCGACGCTGACAAACCCTTCGCCCTCACAGGTTGCACAACGGCCCTTGGCGACGTTGAAGGAGAAACGCCCGGCATCGAAGCCTTGCGCCTTGGCGTGGTCGGTGGCAGCAAACAGTTTGCGCACGGCGTCGAACAGGCCGGTGTAGGTGGCCAGGTTGGAGCGGGGGGTACGGCCGATGGGTTTCTGATCGACCTGCACCAGGCGCTTGATGCTGCCCAGCCCTGCCTTTACCCGGCCGCTGCTGGTTTGTTCGGGGTCGTCCTCCAGGCTCTGTTCTTCGCGCTCGGCAGGCTGTTCGGCATGGCCCAGGTGCGCGCCGACCAGCTCCAGCAGCGCCTGGCTGACCAGGCTGGATTTGCCCGAACCGGAAATACCCGTCACGGCGGTGAAGCACCCCAATGGGAACTGAGCGCTGAGGTTGTCGAGGTTGTTACGGGAGATGCCTTCCAGTGCTAGCCAGTCCTGTGCCTGGCGCGGTGTGCGAACGGCCTGGGCGTGCTTGCTGAACAGGTAGGCGCGGGTGCACGATTGCTCGACCTGGGCGAGCCCCTCGGGCGGGCCGCTGTAAAGGATGGTGCCGCCGTGTTCACCGGCGGCAGGGCCAACATCCACCAGCCAGTCGGCGCGGCGCATGGTGTCGAGGTCGTGCTCCACCACATAGACCGAGTTGCCGGCCTGTTTCAGGCGCTGCAAGGCTTCGAACAAGGCCTCGCTGTCGGCAGGATGCAAGCCGGCCGAAGGCTCGTCGAGCACATAGATCACGCCGAACAGTTGTGAGTTGAGCTGGGTGGCCAGGCGCAGCCGCTGCAGCTCACCTGAGGACAGGCTCGGGGTACTGCGCTCCAAGGCCAGGTAGCCCAGCCCGAGGTCGAGCAGGGTGTCGATGCGCGCCAGCAACTCATGGGCGATACGCTGGGCGGCCAGGCGTTTTTCCAGGGTCAGGTCGTCCTGTTGCTGTTCCAGGTAGGCCGGCGCCGCCACCGTGCGGAACACCTCGGCCAGCGCTTGCAACGAGAGGTGCGACAGCTCGGCGATGTCCAGGCCTGCGAAGGTCACGCTCAGCGCTTCACGCTTGAGGCGTTTGCCCGCGCACAGCGGGCAGGGGCTTGGGCGCATGAACTGCGACACGCGCTTGCGCATCTGCGCGCTTTGCGAGTGCATGAAGGTGTGCAGTACGTAGCGCCGGGCGCCGCTGAACGTGCCCTGGTAGCTGGGCTCCTGCTTGCGCTTGAGGGCGGCGCGGGTTTGCGCCGGGGTCAGGCCGGCGTACACCGGGGCGGTGGGGGTTTCTTCGGTGAACAGGATCCAGTCGCGCTGCGCTTGTGGCAAGTCGCGCCAGGGAATATCAACGTCATAGCCCAGGGTTACCAGGATGTCGCGCAGGTTCTGGCCCTGCCAGGCCATGGGCCAGGCCGCCACCGCGCGCTCGCGGATGGTCAGTGAAGGGTCCGGGACCAGGGTTGCCTCGGTCACTTCATAGACGCGGCCCAGGCCGTGGCATTCGGGGCAGGCGCCCTGGGGGGTGTTGGGCGAGAAGTCTTCGGCATACAGCATCGCGTGCCCGGCCGGGTAATGGCCTGCGCGCGAGTAAAGCATGCGGATCGAGCTGGACAGTGTGGTGACGCTGCCCACTGAGGACCGTGCACTGGGCGTGCCGCGTTGCTGTTGCAGCGCCACCGCTGGCGGCAGGCCTTCGATGGCGTCCACATCGGGCACGCCAACCTGGTCGATTAGGCGCCGGGCATAGGGCGCGACGGATTCGAAGTAGCGGCGCTGGGCTTCGGCATACAGGGTGGAGAAGGCCAGCGAAGACTTGCCCGAGCCCGATACGCCGGTGAACACCACCAGCGCGTCGCGGGGGATATCGACATCGATGTTCTTGAGGTTGTGCTCGCGGGCGCCACGGACGCGGACGAAACCGTTTGGGGTGGCTTGGCTTGGGGGCATGACGCAGTCCTAGGCTGTGGCTGCACGGTGCGCCAAAGGTACCAGTAACAGCAAAGACAGTGCCGGGGAAATGATTCCCTTCAGTAGTTCTGCGAGTTATGTACGCCAATTCATATGAATAGCCTGGCCCTCTAAACACAGGTTGAGCAGGCTCGAAACATGCAAACAACGTCACTATTACCCAATGATAAGCAACCCTCGCTCCAGATGTTCAGGGCCCCCCCATTGCGGGCTTATGCGCCCTATGGTTATCACGTGGGCAGGGGCGGCCCACGCTTAGCGTTTGTTGGAGAACCGAATGCGCTACTGCCAAATGGTTATCTGATTGGTAACGGCAAGCGTGCCTATGGTACAGGGCTGATGCGCTTTTACAGCCCGGATGCTTTTAGCCCTTTCGGCCGAGGTGGGCTCAATGCCTATGCGTACTGCTTGGGGGATCCTATCAACAATGTCGACCGTGACGGCCATTCCGCTACGCGCATACTCGGCCAGGGGACAGGCTTGGTATGGGGAACTGTGGGTATGTTGTCTGCGTTGAATAAAGCCTCGAAAACTATCGTCAGAAGATCGGTTGCCAAGGCCCAAGGGAGGCCTGTGCCACCGGAATACGATGCATCGAGCCGCACTAACAATGCATTGATATTCAATGGAGGGTTGGTGAGTACGTTGACAAAAGTCCCTGGCGTTGCGATGGCCTATGCATTTCCAATGGGTTCGATAGCGAGTGAGGCATCCACGTTAGTCGGCATAGGGGCTGCATCTGTGGCAGGTGTGGGCAAGTTGAGACAGTTGCACACCGATTTAAAGTCGACGATTCAAGAGGCCAGGTCGAACAGGCTCCCGCTGGGTGAGCTGGCCTGGGAGTCGCTGAAAGAAGCTGCTGGCTGGAATCGCATGCGTGGTCAAGAGTCGGCAATCCTTAGCCCCATGCCAGAGAAGGTCCTGTTGGTACAAATTAAAGCAGTGAGGGGCGGCGGTTAGGTACGTCGCCCGAGCGCCATACCACAGAAATAATTGGCCCGAAATAGATGGAGCAGACTTGTGCTGCGAAGCGCCGCGCGGGCGGCGCTCGATCTCCTAGGCGCTAAAGATCTCAACCCGTACCCCTGGCGGCCCGCATGCAATCCCCCATGCCCAGTTCCACCCTGTGGAACCACATTCGATTGTGCTCCCCCCATCACTCGCGTTTATCTGTCAGCCAACACGACCTGCCTTCCCCGTCGTGATCTCAACGCGAACAACAAGAACGGGAACATACCCGCGCAAGGAGATTCCGCATGTCCCGACATCAACACATCCTGGCCTGGCTCAATGACGTGGCCAGCGACCTGCACGCTATCCGTCACGACATCCATGCACACCCGGAACTGGGTTTTGAAGAAAGCCGCACCTCGGCGCTAGTCGCCCGGCTGCTGCAAGCCTGGGGCTACGAGGTTCACACCGGTATCGGCAAGACCGGCGTGGTGGGAGTGCTGCGCAACGGCAGCAGCCCACGTAAGCTGGGGCTGCGCGCCGACATGGACGCGCTGCCGATCCAAGAGGCCACCGGCGCGGCCTACAGCAGCCGGCACCAAGGCTGCATGCACGCCTGCGGCCATGATGGCCACACCACCATGCTATTGGGCGCTGCACGTTACCTGGCGGCGACCCGGCAGTTCGATGGCACGCTGACGCTGATCTTCCAGCCGGCCGAAGAGGGCCAGGGCGGTGCCGAGGCGATGCTCGCCGACGGCTTGCTGGAGCGCTTCCCCTGTGATGCCCTGTTCGGCATGCACAACATGCCGGGGCTGCCGGCAGGGCACCTGGGCTTTCGTGAGGGGCCGATGATGGCCTCGCAGGATTTGCTCAGCGTAACCCTCGAAGGCGTCGGCGGGCATGGCTCGATGCCGCACCTGACCGTCGACCCGCTGGTGGCAGCGGCCAGTGTGGTGATGGCGTTGCAGACGGTAGTGGCGCGCAATATCGATGCCCAGGAAGCCGCGGTGGTCACTGTGGGGGCACTGCAGGCGGGCGAGGCGGCCAATGTGATTCCGCAGCAGGCAGTGCTGCGCCTCAGCCTGCGGGCGCTGAATGCCGAGGTGCGGGCGCAGACCCTGGCGCGGGTACGCGCGATCATCGTTAGCCAAGCCGAGAGTTTTGGCTGCAGCGCCAGCATCGAACACCGGCCGGCGTACCCGGTACTGGTCAACCATGCCGCAGAGAACGCCTTCGCCCAACAAGTGGGCGAGGAGCTGCTCGGTGCCGACGCGGTGGACGGCAACACCCGCAAATTGATGGGCAGCGAGGATTTCGCCTGGATGCTGCAACGTTGCCCAGGTGCCTACCTGTTCATCGGCAATGGCCTGTCGCGGCCGATGGTGCACAACCCGGCCTATGACTTCAACGATGACATCCTGCTGACCGGCGCCGCCTATTGGGGCGCGCTTGCCGAGCGCTGGCTCGAACCCGCCTGACCTTTCTTTGACGACTGCCGCTGGAACCTGGGCGCGGCTGCGCCTGGGTCATCACCCAACAGATGAATGGAGTGTTCCCTATGCAGACTTCGAGCACAGGCGTGTCGCGTACCCGGCAGGTGGTCGCTGCCGTCATCGGCAATGCGCTGGAGTGGTATGACTTTATCGTGTACGGCTTTCTGGCGAGCATCATCGCCCGGCAGTTCTTCCCCTCCGACGACGAATACGCCTCGCTGCTGATGGCCCTGGCCACCTTCGGCGTGGGCTTTTTCATGCGCCCGGTGGGCGGCGTGCTGCTGGGCATGTACGCCGACCGCAAAGGCCGCAAGGCGGCCATGCAGCTGATCATCCGCCTGATGACCGTGTCCATCGCCATGATCGCCTTTGCGCCCAACTACCTCGCCATCGGCATGGGCGCGCCGTTGCTGATCGTGGTGGCGCGCATGCTCCAGGGCTTCGCCACAGGGGGCGAATACGCCAGCGCAACAGCGTTTCTGGTGGAAAGCGCACCCGCCCATCGCAAAGGCCTGTATGGCTCCTGGCAACTGGTGGGGCAGTGCCTGGCGGTGTTCTCGGGGGCAGCGATGGTGGCGTTGGTGACGCACCTGTGCACGCCTGAGGCGCTGGACAGCTGGGGCTGGCGAATCCCGTTCGTGCTTGGCCTGCTGATTGGCCCGGTGGGGTTGTGGATTCGCAAGCACATGGAAGAACCCGAAGAGTTCCTCGAGGCGCGTAAACAGGCCAAGGGCCAGGCGCCGGGCCTGTGGCAGGTACTGCGTGAACACCGCCGCAGCCTGCTGGTGTCGATGGGCCTGGCGTGTGGCGCCACGGTATCGTTCTACGTGGTGCTGGTGAACATGCCGACCTTCGCCCACAAGAACCTCGGGTTGCCGCTGGACCAGGTATTGCTGGTGCAGATGCTTGCGGTGGGGCTGATGACCGTGGTCATCCCGCTGGCGGGGGCCTTGTCTGACCGGCTGGGCCGGCGCCCGGTACTGATGGCCTTCACCCTGGCCTTCTTCGTGATGGTCTATCCGTTGTACGTGTGGGTGGCGGCGGCGCCGTCGATCGAGCGCCTGCTGGTGATGCAGCTGCTGCTGTGCACCGCCATCGGCGGGTTCTTTGGCCCGGCGCCGACTGCCCTCGCCGAGCAGTTCCCGGTCGAGGTGCGTTCGACCGGGGTATCGGTGGCCTACAACGTGGCGGTGATGGTGTTCGGCGGCTTTGCGCCGCTGATCGTCACCTGGCTGAGCAAAGCCCTGAACACGCCGGTGGCGCCGTCTTTCTATGTACTGTTCGCTTGCCTGCTGACGCTGTTGGGCACTTACTGCCTGAAAGAAGCGCCACGTGCGGGTAAAGCTGTCGCGTTCAACCTTGGAGTGAAACCGTGAAGCCGCTAGCCATCGACCCAATCGTAGCGCTGGATGCCGAGGCGTTGTCCCGCGCAATTCATGCCCGCCAAGTATCGTGCCGTGAGGTGATGCTGGCGTACCTCGCCCATCTCGAGCGTTTCAACCCGCAGGTCAATGCGCTGGTGTCGCTGCGTTCGGCCGAGGCTCTGCTGGCCGAAGCCGATGAGCGCGACGGTGAGCTGGCGCGGGGGCAGTCAAGGGGCTGGATGCATGGCATGCCCCAGGCAATCAAGGACCTGGCTGCCACGGCCGGGCTGCGCACCACGTTGGGCTCGCCGCTGTTCGCCGAGCAGGTGCCCAAGTACGATGCGGTAAGCGTGGCGCGGGTCAGGGCCAGTGGGGCGATCATCGTCGGCAAGAGCAACGTGCCGGAGTTCGGCCTGGGCTCGCAGAGCTACAACACCCTGTTCGGCACCACCCTCAATGCTTACGACCCAAGCCGGGTGGCCGGTGGCAGCAGTGGCGGGGCCGCGGCGGCCTTGGCCCTGCGATTGCTGCCGGTGGCCGATGGCAGCGACATGATGGGCTCGCTGCGCAACCCGGCGGCGTTCAACAACGTGTTCGGCCTGCGCCCGTCCCAGGGGCGGGTGCCGCATGGACCGGCGCCGGAGGTGTTCCTGCAGCAACTGGCCACCGAAGGGCCGATGGGGCGCAGCGTGGTCGATGTCGCGCGGTTGTTGACGACCCAGGCAGGCTTCGATGCACGGGTGCCGTTGTCGCTGAGTGGCGGCAAGGTTGATTTCGCTGAAGGGTTGCAGCGCGACTTCAAGGGCGCGCGGCTGTGCTGGCTGGGCGATTATGACGGCTACCTGCCGATGGAAGACGGGGTGCTGAGCTTGTGCGAGTCGGCCCTGGCGGATTTTGCCGAGCTGGGTTGCCAGGTCGAGGCCTGCCAGCCGGCCTTTGATTTGGCGCGCCTGTGGCAATGCTGGCTGACGCACCGCCACTTCCTGGTGCACGGTACCCTCGGCGCGGCCTATGCCGACCCCGGCAAGCGCGCCCTGCTCAAGCCTGAGGCGCAGTGGGAAGTCGAGGGCGGTTTGCACCTGAGTGCGGCGCAGGTGTACCAGGCTTCTATAGACCGCAGTGCGTGGTACCAGGCTCTCGGTAGGTTGTTCGAACGTTACGATTTCCTGCTGTTGCCCTCGGCCCAAGTGTTCCCTTTCGATGCACAGCAGGCGTGGCCGAAGACGGTCGCAGGGCGAACGATGGACACGTATCACCGCTGGATGGAGGTGGTAATCGGGCCGACCCTGGCAGGGCTGCCGAGCATCAGTGTACCGGTGGGCTTCAGTACCACGGGGTTGCCGATGGGCCTGCAAATCATTGGCCCGGCCCAGGCGGACCACGCGGTGTTGCAACTGGCCCATGCCCATGAGCAACTGACCCACTGGGTCGAACGGCGGCCGCCGCCGTGCTTGCAACTTGCGTAAAGGCCCTGGGCAGGCGCGGTTCTTGCTGTGCATGATGACCAACCCGCCAAGTGACAGGGAGGTCAGACACATGGGCAACATGACAGACAGTGGTGGCGTACGCTCGGTGGAGCGGGCGCTGGCCATCGTCGACTTGCTGGGCGAACACCAGGCATTGGGGCTTGAAGAACTGCACTACCTGACGGCGCTGCCCAAGGCCACGGTCTCGCGCATGCTCGCCACCTTACAGGAGCAGGGGTGGGTCTACCGGGGCTTGAGCGACCGGCGCTATCGCCTGTGTGCTCGGCGCCTGTTCGGCGACCGCCAACTGCGCTTCAAGCGGCGCCTGGTGGAGCAGGCGGCGCCCTGGCTGCTGGAACTGAGCGAACGCACCGGGCTGGTGGCAGACCTGTCGTGCTTCGATGGCGAGCGGCTGGAGGTGATGGAAAGCGCCATCCCTCAGGTGTTGCGCAAGCGCTACCCGAACAACTGCCAGATCGTCGGCCACCATGCCAGCCTGTTCCATTCGGCGATGGGGCGCGCGTGCCTGGGGGAGCTGGACGGCGACGAAGTGCAGCGCTTGGCCAGCCACCAACGGTTGGGTGATGACAGCCTGTTGCGCGATATCGAGGAGGATGCGCACAAGGGCTTCGGCCAGCGAACCGAGGGGCATTGGGAATACCCGGTGCGGTTGCCATTTCTGATCCGGGCGATCGCCTTGCCGGTGCGGGTCGAGGGGCAACTGGCGGGCAGCATCGCCCTGCATTGGCCGGTGGACCAGGCGCCGGTGGAGCGGGTGTTGAGCCTGCACCTGGACCGATTGGCGGCGACAGTGGGCCAGGTGCAGCATGCGCTAGAGGCTTGAAGAAAGCCTTGGACTGGCCCGCGAAGAGGCCAACGCAGCGTCGCGAAACCCGCTCGGGCTCACCCCCGAGTGCTTGCGAAAAAACCGGCTGAAATACCCCACATCGACAAACCCCAGGTCGTGGGCAATCTCTTTCACGCTGAGGCTTGAATGCCCCAGCGCCCGTTTGGCCTCCAGCACCAACCGGGCATTGATGACATTCATCGGGGTCATGCCCAGGTGTTCCTGGCACAGCCGCCCCAGCGTGGCCAACGTCAGCCCGAGTTCAGCGGCATAAGCCCCCAACGACCAATGCTCGCGAAAGTGCATGTCCACCAGCTCGCGGAACCCGGTCAGTTGCTGGCTGCGCCTGGACGGTGGGCGACGCCCGTTACCACTGGCCTGTGGTTCGTGGCGCAGCGCCTGGATCAGCAGCGCCAGCAACAGTGACATGCTGCTGGCCACATGCTCGCGCGCGCGGTTGTGGTATTCCTCGTGCAGGGCCCGGCACAACGGCAACAGGGGGTCTTCGTCGGCTTCCCAGTGGGGCAGGGCGATCACCTGCGGTTTGCGGACCGTTGCCAGCAGGTTCGGCGCCAGTACCTGGGCGATGCTTTCCAGCGGGTGCTGCGCCGCCGTGATCACCTGGCCCTCGACCGCACCGGCCCAGTGGAAGCCATGCACCACCTGCGCCGGCACGTACACCACGCAGGGCGCCTGGGCCTGAATGCGGTCACTGTCGAACAGCACTTCACCGCCGCCGCGTTGCAGGTACAGCAACTGCAGCAGGCCTTCGTGACGGTGCGCGGCGATCTCCCAGTTGTGGGCACCGGAGCGTTTGGAGATCGACTCCACATGCAGCGACTCGTGCCACACCGGCTGTGCAGTCTCACCGTACAGGGCGTAATTGGGGATCTTGTTCATGGTGTTGTAATTGTTTTGATCGGTACCCGGCTACTGTGCCACAGCCGCTGAACAGGTTCAGGGGCGGTGCAGCAAATTGTCGGGAATGTGGGGCTGGTTGCAGGTTTTGTCCATTCTGCACGGGTGCCTGTCAGCCCTAGGCTGTTCGCCAGATGAAGCGACACTCTGGAGAGCAGCATGCATAACAACAAGATTAGCGCTCACTGGCTGGGCCTGGATTCAGCCGTTTGTGTAGTGACCGGCGCGGCCGGCGGCATTGGCGCGGCACTGGCTGCCGCGTTGGTCGAACAGCAAGCCCATGTGGTGTTGCTGGACCGCGACCTGGGCAAGTGCCGTGAGCTGGCGGCCAGCTTGGGCGAGCACAGTGTCGGCGAGGTCAGCGCGCTGGGATGCGACATCGCCGACCCCGATAGCGTAAGCCAGGCCGCCGCACAGGTGCAGGCGCTGCACGGCCGCTGCGATGTACTGATAAACAACGCCAGTGTGCTGCGCCCGGGTTCGCTCGACGTGCTGACCCTGGAGCAATGGAACCAGGTGTTGGCGGTCAACCTCAGCGGCTATCTGCTGTGTTCGCAGGCCTTCGGCAGCTTGATGCTTGCCCGAGGCCAGGGGCGCATCGTGCATGTAGCGTCGATCGCGGCCCATTACCCTCAACCCAACAGTGGTGCCTACAGCGCGGCCAAGGCCGGGGTCAGCATGCTGTCCCGGCAGATTGCCGTGGAGTGGGGGCCGCGCGGGGTACGCAGCAACGCGGTGTGCCCGGGGTTGATCCGTACGCCGCTGTCGGCGGCGTTTTACGCGGACCCGCACATCGAACGCCAGCGCAGCGCCATGACCGCCAACCAGCGCATCGGCGAGCCGCAGGACATCGCCGAGGCGGTGCTGTTTCTTGCCAGCCCGCGTGCCGACTACATCAACGGCGCCGAGCTGACGGTCGATGGTGGGCTGGAGAGCATGCCCATGGCGTTGATCCCGCGCCCCGGTTTCGAGGGCGTACGCGCATGAACACACGCACCTGCGATGTACTGGTGGTGGGGGCGGGGGCCGGCGGCCTGGCGACGGCGATCACTGCGAAAAAACACGGCCTGGATGTGGTCGTCATCGAAAAGGACGACTGCTTCGGCGGCACCACGGCGTTCTCCGGTGGGGTGCTGTGGGTGCCGGGCAACCGGCATGGGATGAACGACAGCGATGAGGCGGCGCTGACCTACCTGCGCAACGAAACCGGCGACTGTTTCGACGAAGTGGCGGTCAAGGCGTTTCTGCGTCACGGGCCAGACATGGTCGAGTTCTTCGAGCGCGAGACCGCCGTCAAATTCGTCCCCACGCTGTACCCCGACTATCACCCACACGTGGAAGGTGGCGTCGATGTCGGGCGCTCGATACTGGCAGCGCCCTACGACATCCGCGGCCTTGGGCCCGACATGGCACGCCTGCGGCCACCGCTCAAGACCATCACCTTCATCGGCATGATGTTCAATTCGTCGAATGCCGACCTCAAGCACTTCTTCAATGCCACCCGCTCGCTGACGTCGTTCGTGTATGTGGCCAAGCGCTTGCTGACCCACCTCAAGGAGTTGGCGCTGTACCGGCGCGGCACTCAGGTGACCAGCGGCAATGCCCTGGCGGCGCGGCTGGTGAAGTCGGCGCTGGACCTGGGCATTCCGATTTTGACCGGGACCCCGGCCAGGCACCTGTTGCGTGAAGGCAATCGGGTCACTGGCGTGTTGGCGAAACAAGGCGACAGCGAACTGCGCATCGAGGCGCGGCGCGGCGTGGTGCTGGCCTGTGGTGGGTTTTCCCATGACGTGCAGCGGTTGAAGCAGGCCTACCCGCATGTGCGTCGGGGTGGCGAGCACTTTTCGCCGGTGCCAGCAGGCAACACGGGTGATGGTGCGCGCATGGCTGAAACGATGGGCGCCAAGGTCGATATCCGCCTGCAAGCGGCGGCGGCGTGGATGCCGGTGTCCAAGGTGCCGATGGGGGCAGGGCGATTTGTCGCGTTCCCCCATTTGCTCGACCGTTACAAGCCCGGTGTGATCGGCGTGTTGCGCTCGGGCAAGCGCTTTACCAACGAATCCAATTCCTACCACGACGTGGGCGCCGCTTTGATCGAGGCGTGTGCAGAGCAAGCGGAAACCGCCATGTGGCTTGTCTGTGACCGGCGCACCCTGGCCAAGTACGGGCTGGGTTTCGCCAAGCCCTCGCCGATGCCGCTGGGGCCGTTGTTGCGTAACGGCTACTTGCTCAAGGGCAGCAGCCTCGCCGAGCTGGCGCGCAAGGCCGGGATCGATGCCGCCGGGCTGGAGCAGACCGTACGTGAGTACAACCTGGGCGCCGTTCAGGGTGAGGACCGCCAGTTTGGGCGAGGTACCACGCGTTTCAATCGCTACCTGGCCGACCCGCAGCACACGCCCAACCCGTGCGTGGCCCCAGTGGCCGAGGGGCCTTACTTTGCCGTGAAGGTGATCATGGGTGATCTGGGCACCTTCGACGGCATCCGCACCAGCGTGGTCGGCGAAGTGCTGGGTGCCGATCAGCAGGCCATCGACGGCCTGTACGCCGTCGGCAACGACCGCGCCAGCATCATGGGCGGCAATTACCCCGGTGCGGGCATCACCCTGGGGCCAATCATGACCTTTGGCTACATCACCGGGCGCCACCTGGCGGGCGTCGAACAAGGCCTGGCGACAGCGGGCAACGCGCGGGAGGTTGCATGATGGACAAGCCTGTCGTCGATCACAGGGTCTACACCATCCGCCCACGTGGCATGGCGGCCTTTCTCGAAGCCTTCGACCAGCTGGCGATGCCGATTCTGCTGCGCCATCTCGGTGCGCCGCTGGCGTTCTACACCAGCAGCATCGGCCCGCTCAACCAGGTGGTGCACTTGTGGGGCTATGACAGCCTCGATGACTTCGAAAAACGCAGCGCCGCGCGGGACGCTGACCCGGACTTCGCAGCCTACCTGCAGGCCACCCGCGATCTGGTCGTGGCCCAAGAGACCCGGATCATCCGGCCTGTGCGGTTGCCCAGCCTCGTTAACCGGTAATGCTGCCTGGGCCGCATGGCGGCCCACTGCCGATGCACCTTCATAAAAACAACAACAGGTGATACCCCATGAGCAACGCCATTGATGTGCGCCAACTGATCGACCAGCAACCCATCGGCCGCTACCAGAAATGGGTAGTCTTCCTGGGCTTTCTGATCATCGCCCTGGATGGGCTGGACGTCGCCCTCATCGGTTTCATCGCACCGCAACTGAAAAGCGATTGGGGCCTGGGCGCACAAAGCCTGGGCCCGGTGTTGAGCGCGGCCCTTATCGGCCTGGCGCTCGGGGCATTGATCGCCGGCCCCTTGGCCGACCGCTATGGGCGCAAGGCGGTCTTGCTGGGCAGTGTCCTGCTGTTTGGTGTGTGGACCTTGGCCTCGGCATTCTCGCCCGACCTCGAGACCCTTGTTGCTCTGCGTTTTCTGACCGGCCTGGGCTTGGGCGCTGCCATGCCCAATGCCAGTACCTTGGTCAGTGAATACGCGCCGGCGCGCAGCCGCTCGCTGCTGATCACCTTGGCCTTCTGTGGTTTCTCACTGGGTGCGGCGGCAGGCGGCTTTGTCAGTGCCTGGATGATCCCCAACCTGGGCTGGCGCAGCGTGCTGGTGCTGGGCGGCGTGCTGCCGCTGCTGACAGTGCCGTTGCTGTGCTGGCGGTTGCCCGAGTCGGTCACCTTCCTGGTCAGCAAGGGTGCTGACAAGCGTCGCATCCACGCCATCGTCAGCTGCCTGGCACCGGAGCGTGTCAACGCCGACAGTACCTTCATCGTACCGGCCAGCGCGCCCAGCAGTGGTGGGGCGATTGCGACCATTCTCTCGCCGCGCTACCGCTTTGGCACCTTGATGCTTTGGGCTGGCTACGTGCTGGCGCTGTTTCTGGTTTACCTGTTCAGCGGCTGGTTGCCCACCTTGGTCAAGGAGGGGGGCGGCTTCTCGGTAGCCGAAGCGGCCATCGTCACCGCCTGTTTCCAGATCGGCGGGCCGCTGGGGGCGATCTCGGTGGGCTGGGCCATGGACCGCTGCAACCCGCAACGGGTACTGATGCTGACCTTCTTGTTCAGCGGTGCGGTGATCTTTGCCATTGGCCAGGTGGCGGGGGATTTTGCCTGGCTGTGCGCGATTGCCTGGGCCGTGGGCTTTGGCCTCAATGGCGCGAGTGTGGGCATGAATGCTTTGGCGGCGGCGTTCTACCCCACCGAAGCGCGGGCGACCGGTGCCAGCTGGATGAGCGGCATCGGCCGCTTCGGCGCTATTCTCAGTGCGTTTGCCGGCGCCCAGATGCTGGCCATGGGCTGGAGCTTTGCACAGGTGTTCGCGTCGTTGCTGATCCCGGCGGTATTGGCTGCGCTGGCGGTGTTGTTGCAAGGGCGCCATGCTGGTTCAGGCCGGCGCGCCACCCGGCAAGCGGTGTAAATGTCGCTGGAACATGAACACCTGCAGGCCTTCGTTCAGTTTTCGCGGCTGTACATTCTGCATTCAGCCAGCAACGCCAGCAGGTTCGGCTCTCGTTCCCGCGCCTTCAAAAACACCACGCCAATGTGCTGTTGCAGGCGATAGCGTGGTTGCAGGGCGATCAACTTCACCCGGTTCTCGTAGACCGCAGCGATTCGCCCTGGCAGCAGGGCAAAGCCAACGCCGGAGCTGACCATGCTCAGCAGGGTGAAGATATCGTTCACCTGCATGGCCACCTTCGGTTCGAACCCTGCCTGCTCGAATACCCGCGCACCATCACGGTGGGTGGCAAAGCCTTGGGTCAGGGTGATGAAAGTGGAGTCGGCGAGGTCGGCCAGGTCCACCTCGGCGTGTTCGGCAAAGGGCGAGTCGGTGGGGACGGCAAGGAAGATGTCGTCGGAGAACAGCGGCAATTGCTCGCAGGCGGGGTCGCTGACGCTTTCGTCCAGCGACACCAGGATGGCCTCCAGTTCGTGGTTTTTCAGGCGTTGCAGCAGGTCGACGTTCGAGCCCAGGGTCAGGTCGATATTGAGTGCGCTACGGCGCAGTTTCAGGCCCATGACCAGCTTTGGCACGGTCTTTACCGTTAGTGAGTACAGGGCGCCCAAGCGGAAACGTTCGGCATAGAACCCCGCAGCCTCACGGGTCTGGCGGACCATCTGCTCGGCGTCCTGGATCAGCTGGCGGGCTTTTTTCTCCAGCACGTAGGCGCTTTCCAGCGGGATCAGTTGCCGGCCTTCGTGCTTGAACAGGGGGCAACGCAAGGCGCTTTCCAGCGAGTGGATGGCGCGGTGCACGCTGACAGCACTGGTGGACAGCTCGGCGGCGGCGCGGCCGAGGTTGCCACTGCGCATGAAGGCGAGGAAGGTTTCCAGCTTTTTGAGGGTCAGTTCTTCGTCGATGAGCATGGGCGGCCTGAGAGGTGGGGCAGCGGTTGAAGGTTATAGCATCGAGGTGCAGGGGGTTGAGTGTTGTGGCGTTTGTGAGATCGAGCGCCGCCCCCGCGGCGCTCGATCTCACGGGGGCCATAAACCTCAAGGCATGCACCAGCGCATCCAGCACACCTCACCCCATCGATTCAATCAACGCCCACAACCGCGCATCATCAAAGTCCTCGATCACCAGCCCAGCCCCCGCGTCCATCAGGCGTTCGGCAGTCTGTGTAGTCGCAACCCCAACCGTAAATATCCCCGCACCACTGGCAGCCTTGACCCCAGGCAACGAGTCCTCGAAGGCCAGCGACTGCCCGGCCTCGGCCCCGAGCCGCTGTAGCCCGGTGAGGTAGGGCAGCGGGTCTGGTTTGGCTCGCTCAAGCTCCTCGGCCACCAACACATGCTCGAAGCGGGCCCTCAGCCCCATGGCCTGCAACATGTGCTCGGCATTGAGCCGGGGGGCGTTGGTCACCACGCACATCCCCAGGCCACAGGCCTGGCCGTGCTCCAGCAAGCGCAACAGGCCGGGCATGGGCGCGAGCGACGGCGCCAGCGAGCGGAACAACGCCTCTTTGCGATCCGCCAGGGCCAGGCATTGCTGCGGGCTGGCATCGGCAAACAACTCGGCGAACAGTTCGCCGTTGGCCCGGCCACTGACCTGTGCATCGAACTGGGCCTGGCTCAGTTCACGGCCGTCATGCTCGCGCAGCAACTGGCGGAAAGCCTGCAGGTGCAGGGTATCGGTGTCGGTGAGGGTTCCGTCTAGGTCGAACAGCAGGGCAGTCAGCATCAGGTATCCAGGTATGAAAAATCACAAGCCCGACGATCATAACCAAAGCGGACGACGAAGGGGGCTGTTCAGTGTGTTGCGAAAAGAGTACAAATGTACTCCATGGACAATCTCACCCCCAAACGCCGCGCCATTCTCGAATTCATTCGTGAGCGCATTGCTGACCACGGCCAGCCACCGAGCCTTGCCGACATCGCCACGCGCTTCGGCTTCGCCTCGCGCAGCGTCGCGCGCAAACACATCACCGCCCTGTGCCAGGCCGGCCATATCGACGTCACGCCGAACCAGGCGCGAGGTATTCGCCTGGCTCAACCGCTGCGCCGCCCGGAAATCCTCGAAGTGCCGGTGCTGGGCCAGGTCGCGGCAGGTGCCCCGATCGGCCCGGACCTCGACATCCACGAGCAGTTGCTGCTCGACCCCAGCCTGTTCCGGCGCACGCCCGATTACCTGTTGAAAGTGCGCGGCGACTCGATGGTCGATGACGGCATCTTCGACGGTGATCTGGTCGGCATTCGGCAACAGGGCGAAGCCCGTGACGGGCAGGTCGTGGTCGCCCGCCTGGACAGCGAGGTGACCATCAAGCGCTTGCAGCGTCAGCCTGGCGGTTATCGGCTGTTGCCGCGCAACCCGGCCTATGCGCCGATCGATGTGGGCCCTGAACAGGAGTTCTTCATTGAAGGCGTGTTCTGCGGCCTGCTGAGGCGCGACTGATGGGCGCGGTGGTCGATCTCGACAGGCTGCTCGACCAGCGTCAGGTCTGGCGCGGGCGGCAGGTTCAGGCCCGGCCCCTGGGGTTGCAGCCGACCGGGCATGCCGCGCTCGACCAACGCCTGCCCGAGGGCGGCTGGCCGGCCGCGGCACTCAGCGAACTGTTGCTGGCCAGCCCGGGGTGCGGTGAGCTGCAACTGTTGTGGCCCTCACTGGCGCGCCTGACCGCAGACGGTGGTCGCGTGGTGCTGGTCGCGCCGCCGTTCATTCCCTATGCCCCGGCCTGGCAGGCAGCGGGGGTGGATCTACGCTGGCTGGCCCAGGTTAGCGCCACGCCTGCCGATGCACTGTGGGCGGCTGAGCAATGCCTGCGTTCAGGCAGTTGCGCCGCCGTGTTGTGCTGGCCAGAGCGCGCCGATGACCGGGCACTGCGGCGCCTGCAGGTGGCCGCCGAGACCGGCCAGGCGCTGGCGTTCGCCTGTCGCCCACAGCAGGCGGCACACAACCCGTCGCCGGCCGCTCTGCGTATTGCCATCGACACTCGGCCGGCACAGTGGCGTGTGCTCAAGAGCCGGGGCGGCATGCCGCCAGCGCTGCCCATCGCGCTGCCCGGCTGAGGCTGATGCACCATGCTCTGGGCCTGCATTCTGCTGCCACAGCTGGCGCTGGACACTGTTCTGCGCGAGCGTGACGACCCTGAAACGCCCCTGGTAGTGATTGGCGGCCCGACGCAGCGCCGTGTGCTACAGGCGGTCAACCCCGCTGCCGCAGCGCTCGGCCTGCGTGCCGGGCAAACCCTGACCACGGCGCGTGCCTTGGCCGATGGCTTCACCTGCGTAGAGGCCAATGACAAACGCATCGAGCAGTTGCAACAGCTGCTGGCAGCCTGGGCCTATCGCTTCAGCGCCCAGGTGAGCCTGCATTACCCAAGGGCTTTGTTGTTGGAGGTCGGCTCCAGCCTGCAGCTGTTTGGCCCCTGGCCGTTGTTCGAGGCACGCCTGCGCCAGGAGCTCAGCGCGTTGGGCTTGCGGCAGCGCATCGTGCTGGCCAGCAACCCGGTGGCGGCCCGCATGCTCGCCAACGGCCACGATGGCCTTGCGGTGACCTGTGCCGACGCCACCCGCGCCGTGCTGGCACAGATGCCCATCGACCGTATCGGCTTGCCGCTGGAGGCCGCCGAGGCCTTTGCCCGCATGGGGTTGCGCCAGTTGGGCCAAGTGCTGGCCTTGCCGCGCGATGCCCTGGCCAAGCGCTTTTCTGCGCAGGTCCAGTTGCACCTGGACCAACTGCTCGGCCTGCGCACCCTGGGGCTGGGCTTCTACCAGCCGCCGGACCGCTTCGAGTCGCGCCTGGAGCTGAACTTCGACGTGGAATCGCACCAGGCGTTGCTGTTCCCGCTGCGCAGAATGCTCAACGACCTCGGCGCGTTCCTGGCTGGGCGCGATTGTGGCGTGCAGCGTTTTTGCCTGCACCTGGAGCATGCCGAAGGGCCGGACACGTTGCTCAAGGTTGGCCTGCTGGCGGCCGAACGTGACCCTGCCATGCTCTTCGAACTGGCTAAAGGACGCCTGGAGCCGCTGCAAATCCCCGCCCCGGTACGCAACCTGTGCTTGGTCGCCGATGACCTGCCACCCTTCGTGCCCCAGCACCAGGCGCTGTTCGACCCCCGCGCCCAGCAGGCGCAGCCCTGGGAGCAGTTGCGTGAACGCTTGCGCGCACGGTTGGGCGATGAGGCCGTCAAGGGGCTGAGCGCCGAGGCCGATCACCGCCCCGAATGTGCCTGGCAGGCGGCAGAGCAGGGCGCACAAGGCAGCCTGCCGGTGTTGCCGGGTAGCCGCCCCGGCTGGCTGTTGCCGGCGCCCGTGGCGCTGGAAGCGGCCGGCCACCGTGTGCTGGGGCATGCCGAGCGCATCGAGTCGGGCTGGTGGGACGGGGGCGACGTGCGCCGTGACTACTACCGCATCGAAACCCGCGACGGTCTGCGCGGCTGGGCCTACCGCGACCTCAGCCAGCCAGGCCCTTTGTGGTTGCAAGGCTGGTTTGCATGAGCCGGTTCGGGTATGCCGAATTGCACTGCCTGTCGAACTTCAGCTTCCAGCGGGGTGCGTCGAGTGCCGATGAGTTGTTCAAGCGTGCGCGCGAGCAGGGCTATGACGCCCTGGCGATCACCGATGAGTGCACCTTGGCCGGTATCGTCCGCGCCTGGCAGGCCGCCAAGGCGCACCAACTGCGGCTGATTATCGGCAGCGAAGTCCGCTTGCAGGATGGCCCGAAACTGGTGCTGCTGGCGGAAAACCTCACCGGTTACCAGAGCCTGTGCGCGCTGATTACCCGTGCGCGACGGCGGGCGGAAAAGGGCGACTACCAACTGTTCAGCGAGGACCTGCGCGAGCATCATCAAGGCTTGCTGGCGCTGTGGGTTGCCGAGGATGCCGACGACCCTGCACCCGGTGAGGGTTTGCGCACGCTGTTCGCCGAGCGGCTGTGGCTGGCCGTGCACCTGCACCGTGGCAGTGATGACGAGGTGCGGCTTGGCAAACTGCGGCAGTTGGCGAGCAAGGCCGGTATACGCGCAGTGGCCTGCGGTGACGTGCACATGCATGCACGTGGTCGCCGTGCCTTGCAGGATTGCATGACTGCCATCCGCCAGCATTGCCAGGTGGCCGAAGCGGGTCGCTACCTGTACGCCAATGGCGAGCGTCACCTGCGCAGCCCTGAGCAGTTGCAGGAACTGTACCCGGCCGACCTGCTGGCCGAGACCCTGGTCATCGCCGAGCGCTGCCGTTTCGACTTGAGCGAACTGAAGTACCAGTACCCGCGTGAATTGGTGCCAGACAGCCACACCCCAGCGAGCTGGCTGCGCGAGCTGTGCGAGCGCGGCTTGCCGATGCGCTGGCCGGGCGGGCCGAGCGACAAGGTGCGCGAGGTGCTGGCAAAGGAGCTGGCGCTGATCGAGGAACTGGCCTACGAAAGCTATTTTTTGACCGTGCACGATATCGTCGCCTTTGCCCGCAGCCAGCATATCCTCTGCCAGGGCCGGGGCTCGGCCGCCAACTCGGTGGTGTGTTTCGTGCTGGGGATTACCGAACTCGACCCCATGGAGCACCGTTTGCTGTTCGAGCGCTTTCTGTCCCGCGAACGCAATGAGCCGCCCGACATCGACGTGGACTTCGAGCACGACCGCCGCGAAGAGGTGATCCAGTATGTGTTCCGGCGCTATGGCCGGCACCGGGCCGCACTCACCGCCGTGGTCAACACCTACCATGCTGCCGGTGCGGTGCGTGATGTGGCGCGGGTACTGGGGCTGCCGGCCGACCAGGTGGATGCGCTGGCCAAGTGCTGTGGCCGCTGGAGTGATCGCATCCCCGATGCGCAACGCCTGGCCGAGGCCGGTTTCGAGGCCAGCAGCCCGTCGCTGCGGCGGGTGCTGGTCCTGGCCGGTGAGCTGATCGGTTTTCCCCGGCACCTGTCGCAACACCCTGGCGGTTTTGTCATCTCGCAGCAGCCGCTGGATCAACTGGTGCCAGTGGAAAACGCCGCCATGCAAGACCGCACCGTGATCCAGTGGGACAAGGACGACCTGGACATGGTCGGTTTGCTCAAGGTCGATGTGCTGGCGCTGGGCATGCTCAGTGCCTTGCGCCGTTGCTTCGACCTGCTGCAGCGCCACCGGGGCCGGCAATTGACGCTGGCAAGCATCCCGGGGGAGGACCCAGCCACCTATGCGATGATCAGCCGAGCCGAAACCATGGGCGTGTTCCAGATCGAGTCTCGGGCGCAGATGGCCATGTTGCCACGGCTCAAGCCCGTCACGTTCTACGATCTGGTCATCGAGGTGGCCATCGTGCGCCCCGGGCCGATTCAGGGTGATATGGTCCACCCGTATTTGCGCCGGCGCCTGAAGCAGGAGCCCGTGACGTACCCCTCGCCTAAATTGCAGGAAGTGTTCGAGCGCACCCTGGGTGTGCCGTTGTTTCAGGAACAGGTGATGGAGCTGGCGATGGTGGCTGCCGACTACAGCCCGGGCGAGGCCGACCAGCTACGCCGCAGCATGGCGGCCTGGAAGCGCCACGGCGGGCTAGAGCCGCACCGCGAACGGCTGATTCAAGGCATGTTGCGCAATGGTTACGAACGGTCGTTCGCCGAGCGCATCTTCGAGCAGATCAAGGGGTTTGGCAGCTATGGCTTCCCCGAGTCCCACGCGGCCAGTTTCGCCTTGCTGTGTTACGCGAGCAGCTGGCTCAAATGCCATGAGCCGGCCATTTTCACCTGCGCGCTGGTCAACAGTTGGCCGATGGGCTTTTACAGCCCCGACCAGCTGCTGCAGGACGCCCGTCGCCAAGGCGTCGAGGTGCGGCCGGTGGATGTGTTTCACAGCGAATGGGATTGCACGCTTGAACCGGTGGGTGAACAGGCGCTGGCCATACGCTTGGGGCTGCGGCAGGTCCGTGGTTTTGCCGAAGCCGATGCTCATCGTCTGGAGCAGGCGAGGGCGCAACGGCCTTGGCGCGATGTTGAAGACTTGTGCCTGCGTGCAGGGCTCGACCACCGCGCCCGTGCCCGCCTGGCTGACGCCGGGGCCCTGAGGGCTTTGGCACGTGACCGTCATCAGGCGCGTTGGCAGGTGGCGGCGGTGCAGCCACAGTTGCCCTTGTTCGCCGAGGTCGAAGCGTTGCCTGAGGCCGTGGTAGCGCTGCCTGCACCGACTGTCGGCGAGGACCTGGTTGCCGACTACCAGACCCTGGGCACCACGCTTGGGCCCCACCCGTTGCGGCTGCTGCGCCCTCGTTTGCGAGCGTTGGGTTGCCGCAGTTCGCACGAGCTGTCAGCTGTCGAGCATGGCGACAACATTGCCGTGGCCGGGCTGGTGGTGGGCAGGCAACGTCCGCAGACGGCCAGTGGGGTGACGTTCGTGACGCTGGAGGATGAGTACGGCATGGTCAACGTGGTGGTCTGGCGTGACTTGGCCGAGCGGCAGAGGCGGGCGTTGGTGGGGGCGCAATTGCTCAAGGTGAGCGGGCGGCTGGAGCAGGAGAACGGGGTGCGTCACCTGATTGCAAGGCGGCTGGAGGATATCAGCCCCTTGCTGCAGGGGCTGGATGTGCGCAGCCGCGATTTTCATTAGCCTGCCACCAAGGGCTTCAGACCATCGCCAAGCGTTGCTTGCGGGTCGGTGCGGGGAATGCCCGGTCAATCGCCCGCAGGTCTTCGCTGCTCAGGGTCAGCAAGCCGGCCGCCGCATTCAGTCGCACATGCTCTGGGTCTACCGCCTTGGGAATGGCAATCACCCCCTCATCACGGGTCACCCAGGCCAGGCTGACCTGGGCCGGTGTCGCACCGTGGTGCTCGGCGATCTCGGCCAGCACAGGGTGCTGCAACAACTGCCCGGCCTGGGCCAATGGGCAATATGCCATGGTCGGCAAGGCGCGTTTCTGGCTCCACGGCAGCAGGTCGAATTCGATGCCGCGTTGCACCGGGTTGTACAGCACTTGGTTAGTGGCGCAATCGGGGTTGTGCAATTCGCGCAAGTCATCGACATCGAAATTGGACACCCCCCAACGCTTGACCTTGCCTTGTTCGCGCAAACGCTCGAACGCTTCGACGGTTTCCTCCAGCGGATGCTGGCCACGCCAGTGCAGCAGGTACAGGTCGATGCAGTCAGTGCCCAGGCGTTTGAGGCTACGCTCGCAGGCGGCAGGCACGCTGCGCTGGCCGGCATTGTGCGGGTAGACCTTGCTGACCAGGAACACCTGGTCGCGGCGCCCGGCGATGGCGTGGCCAACCACCTGCTCCGCGCCGCCCTCGGCATACATTTCAGCCGTATCGATCAGGCTCAGGCCCAGCTCGATACCTTGTTGCAGGGCTGCCACTTCGGCGGCCCGGCGGCCAGGGTCTTCACCCATGTACCACGTGCCCTGGCCTATGGCCGGCACCTTCGAACCTGCCAGTTTCACGTATCGCATGTCACCTCCGGGATCTGGGTATGGGAAAGCAGTACCTCGAGCAGCGCTTGCGCTGCGGTGGACAGTTTGTGCTCACTGAGCGCGATGACCCCCATGCGCCGCTCCACGGCGGGCTCGACCAGCGGCACGCAGCGGGCACCGAGCTCCTGCATCTGGTTGATGCACAGGGCCGGCACCGCGCTGACGCCCAGGCCGCTGGCGACCATGCGGCCAACGGTCGACAGTTGATGGCTCTCGAATGCCACCGCCAGCTTGCCATGGCTGGCCGCGACGTTCTGTTCCATCAACAGGCGGACCGCCGACGGGCGCTGCAAGGCGATGAAGTCTTCGGCCAGCAGTTGCGTCCAACTGACCTGGGGCAGCACGGCCAGGGGCGAGTCGGCGGGCACCACGGCGACGAAGCGGTCCATGTACAGGGGGTAGAAGTCCAGGCCATCGGTGTTGTCCGGTTCGAAGCCGATGCCCAGTTCGACGCGACGGTGGCGCACCAGTTCCTGTACCTGCTCGTTGATCACGTCATGCACGGTGACGTTGACTTTCGGGTAGCGCTGGCGAAACACCTTGAGGGCGTGCGGCAGCAGGTTACCGGCGAAGGCCGGTATGGCCGCCACCGAAACACGCCCCAGTTGCAGGGTGAAACGCTGGCGCAGCATTTCTTCGGTGTCGTCCCAGTCGGCCAGCAGGCGCCGGGCCAGCGGCAGCAGCACCTCACCTTCGGCAGTCAGGCTGACACTGCGGGTGGTCCGGCTGAGCAGGGCGCCGCCGAGGTTTTCCTCTAGCGCCTTGATGGTCAGGCTCAACGCCGGTTGCGATACATGCAGGTGTTCACCCGCTTGGGCGAAGCTCTGGTACTTGGCCACGGCGACGAAGGCGCGGAGTTGCTTGACGTTCATGACGGCCCTGATCGTTGTTTTGAAAAAGTTATCAATCGATGATGAAAACAAAATTAACAAATCAGTCGACTAAGGTGAAGATGGGGACACACGCTCACCGACAGCCTCGTCGGTTCAACAACTACAAAAGGCGGATCAACATGGCCGGACTGGACAAGCGCGTAGCAACGTATGAAGAGGCCCTCGACGGCCTGACCGACAACATGACGGTATTGGCCGGTGGTTTTGGCCTGTGTGGCATCCCGGAAAACCTCATCAACGAGATCAAGCGCCGGGGCGTCAAGGGCTTGACCGTGGTGTCGAACAACTGCGGTGTCGACGGTTTCGGCCTCGGCGTATTGCTGCAAGACCGGCAGATCCGCAAGATGATCGCCTCCTATGTCGGCGAAAACGCCGAATTCGAACGCCAACTGCTCAGTGGTGAGCTCGAAGTCGAACTGACCCCGCAAGGCACCCTCGCCGAGAAAATGCGCGCCGGTGGCGCTGGCATTCCGGCGTTCTACACCGCCACTGGCTACGGCACCCCGGTCGCCGATGGTAAAGAGGTGCGTGAATTCAAGGGCCGCCACTACATTCTCGAAGAGTCCATCACCGGCGACTTCGCCATCGTCAAGGGCTGGAAGGCCGACCACTACGGCAACGTGGTGTACCGCAACACCGCGCAAAACTTCAACCCGCTGGCGGCCACGGCCGGCAAGATCACCGTGGTCGAAGTGGAAGAGATCGTCGAGCCGGGCGTGCTGCTGCCCAGCGAGATCCACACCCCGGGTATTTTCGTTGACCGCGTGATTGTCGGCACCTTCGAAAAGCGTATCGAAAAGCGCACCGTAAAGGCCTGAGCGCCATCCTTCAGAACAACAAAGAGATCCTGACCATGGCACTGACCCGCGAACAGATGGCGCAACGCGTCGCCCGTGAACTGAAGGACGGCTACTACGTCAACCTCGGCATCGGCATCCCGACCTTGGTGGCCAATTACGTACCCGCTGACATGGATGTGATGTTGCAGTCGGAAAACGGCTTGCTCGGCATGGGCGAATTCCCCACCGAGAGCACGATCGATGCCGACATGATCAACGCCGGCAAGCAGACCGTCACCGCCCGCCGTGGCGCGTCGATCTTCGATTCGGCGCAATCGTTCGCCATGATCCGCGGTGGCCACGTCGACCTCACCGTGCTCGGCGCCTTCGAAGTGGATGTGCAAGGCAACATCGCGTCGTGGATGATCCCCGGCAAGCTGGTCAAGGGCATGGGCGGCGCCATGGACCTGGTGGCCGGTGCCGACAACATCATCGTGACCATGACCCACGCGTCGAAGGACGGCGAGTCCAAGCTGCTGCCGCGCTGCAGCCTGCCGCTGACCGGTGCCGGTTGCATCCGCAAGGTGCTGACCGACCTGGCCTACCTGGAAATCGACAATGGCGCCTTCATCCTGCGCGAGACAGCGCCGGGGGTGAGCGTTGAAGAAATCATCGAGAAGACCGCCGGCAAGCTGATCGTGCCGGATGATGTGAAAGAAATGACCTTCTAACCCGCAAGCGGGTCATTCAACCTGTAGGGGCAGCACAAGGCTGCGCCTACAGGTTTTTTGCGTTGCTGTAGAAATGTCCGATAAAACCAATAAAAGGAAGTTGATCGTGGCCGCTGAAATCCAAGACAGCCGCTCCGCCCGCTTTGCCCTGCGCTGCTCCAACTGGGCCGAACGCTGGTTCCCTGATTCCTGGGTATTCGCTGCCCTGGCCGTCGTACTGGTGTGCGTGGGGGCCCTGGCCATGGGCGCCAAACCGACCGACACCGCCAAGGCCTTTGGTGATGGCTTCTGGAGCCTGATCCCGTTCACCATGCAGATGGCATTCGTGGTCATCGGCGGCTACGTGGTGGCAAGCTCACCGCCTGCCGCGCGGCTGATCGACCGTTTGGCCCGCATTCCCAAGAACGGCCGCTCGGCCGTGTGCTGGGTGGCGCTGATCTCGATGCTGGCCTCGTTGCTCAACTGGGGCCTGTCGCTGGTGTTCGGTGGCTTGCTGGTGCGCGCCCTGGCTCGGCGCAGCGACCTGAGCATGGATTACCGTGCAGCCGGTGCTGCGGCATACCTGGGCCTTGGCGCGGTATGGGCATTGGGCCTGTCGTCTTCGGCGGCGCAATTGCAGGCCAACCCGGCTAGTTTGCCACCGTCGATTCTGTCGATCACCGGGGTGATTCCGTTCACCGAGACCATCTTCCTTTGGCAGTCCGGCGTCTTGCTGGCGGTGTTGGTGATCGTGTCGCTGGTGGTGGCCTATGCCACCGCACCAGGCCCCAACAGTGCCCGAACCGCTCAACAATGCGGTGTAGACCCAAGCTTTACCGCGCCGCCACCGGCCCAGCGCAGCCGGCCCGGTGAGTGGCTGGAGTACAGCCCCATCCTGACCTTGCTGCTGGTGGCCCTGGCCGGTGGCTGGTTGTATCAGGAGTTCGCCACCAAGCCCGCCATCACGGCCATCTCGGGGCTGAACACCTACAACTTCCTGTTCATCATGCTGGGTGCCTTGTTGCACTGGCGCCCGCGCAGCTTCCTCGATGCTGTGGCCCGCGCGGTGCCGACCACCACCGGGGTGCTGATCCAGTTCCCGCTGTATGGCTCGATTGCGGCGGTCCTTACCCAGGTCAAAGGGGTGGACGAACAGACGCTGGCCCATCACATCTCCACCTTCTTCGTGCAGATCGCCTCCCACGACACCTACGCGGTGCTGATGGGGGTGTACTCGGCTGTGCTCGGCTTCTTCATCCCTTCGGGCGGTGGCAAGTGGATCATCGAGGCGCCCTACGTGATGCTGGTGGCCAATGACCTGCAATACCACCTGGGCTGGGCGGTGCAGATCTACAACGCCGCCGAGGCGCTGCCAAACCTGATCAACCCGTTTTACATGCTGCCGTTGTTGGGGGTACTGGGCCTTAAGGCGCGCGACCTGATCGGCTTCTCGTTCGTGCAGTTGCTGGTGCATGCGCCCCTGGTGCTGGTGCTGCTGTGGGCACTGGGCACGACCTTGCAGTACGTGCCGCCCGTGATGCCGTGAGAATTTGCCCGGTCAAGGCCAGCATTTCGCGCGCACTCCACGTATCATCGGTGTGCGCGAGCCTTGCATCTGCCTTCGCCTGGGAAACTGCTTCACATGTCGATCCGATTGAAACTGCTGAGAAAGAAACTGGGTATCACCCTGGAAGTGCTGGCCGACAAGACCGGCATGACCAAAAGCTACCTGTCCAAGGTCGAGCGCGGCTTGAACACGCCGTCGATCGCTGCCGCGCTGAAACTGGCGCGGGCGCTGAACGTCAATGTCGAAGAGCTGTTCGCTGAAGAACACACCGCGCAGAGCCGTTACAGCCTGGTGCGCCACGCTGAACGCCAGGCGCTGGTGGGCGACGGCGAAGGGCCGGGCTATGCGGCGCTGACCAGCCAGGTAGGGCAGCGCAGCTTGCTGCCGTTTCTGATTCAGCCGCCCACCGAGTTCAGTGACCCGACGTTCAAGGAACACCAGGGCGAGGAGTTTCTGTTCGTCCATGCCGGGCAGGTTGAGGTCGATTTCATGAACGAACGGGTGCTGCTGGAGCAGGGCGACGCCTTGCATTTCAACGCCCAGACGCCTCACCGCTTGCGTTCGGTCGGGCCGCGCCCGGCGCAGTTGCTGGTGGTGGTACACGACAACGGCGAATGAGGGCAGGGCGATGATCGAGGAGTCGCGGTTCTGGCGCGATCCAGCATTGCCCTTCGTCGAGGCTCGGCGGGTCGGGGACGGGCGCCAGGTGTGTTATGCCGCCCATTCCCATGAGAGCTTTTCCATCGGCGCCATCACCGGTGGCCGCAGCACCTACCTGAGCGGTGACAGCCGGGTCGAAGTCAGCGCGGGCACCACGGTGCTGATCAACCCTGGGGTGGTGCACACGTGCAACCCCATTGAGGGCGAAGCCTGGTCCTACCTGATGCTGTTCGTTGACGAAGCGTGGCTGCAGGGGCTCGGATTCCGGTTGCCGGTGCAGGTTGTCAGCACCTCGCCGGCCCTCTACAGCGCCTTGCTGCAAGTGTTTGCCGACCTGTTCGATGACAACCTGCGGGATCGCGAAGCGCGGCTTGCGGCGTTCTTCCAGAGGCTGTCGAACGTGCTGGGTGGCGAGCCTGGGGCACCCAAGCCGGACCATCCTCGGCTGGAGGCCGCCGCGGCCTTCATCCGCGCACACCGTACCGACCCGCTAGACCTTGAAGTCATCTGCCAAGCCTGCGGCTTGTCCCGCGCCTACCTGATCCGCGCGTTTCGCCAGCGTTTTGGTTTGACGCCCCACGACTACCTGCTTGACCAGCGTGTGCAGTGCGCGCGCGCGCAACTGCGCCAGGGCAGCTCGATTGCCGACGCAGCCCTGGCAGCGGGCTTCGCCGACCAGGCGCACCTGCAGCGTGCTTTCAAGCGGCATTTGGCTGCGACGCCGGGGCATTATCGCAGCAGGTAAACCGCACTGCCCACCAGCAATATGGCCAGCCCGCGGTTCAACAAACGCATGCGCCCCGGGTTGCCCAGGCATTGGCGAATCACACTGCCAGCCCATGCCCAACTGGCCACCGAGACAAAACAGATCGGCCCATAGATCCAGGTGAACAACCACAACAGTTGCTGGTCGCCCCCTGTGTAGGCGCCGACACCTGCCACCGCCGCCAACCATGCCTTGGGGTTGAGACACTGCATGGCCGCGCCCTGCCAGGCAGACGGGGCGCGCTGTGCATGATCGCTGCCCAAGCGGCCATCGTCGCGGGCCAGCTTCCACGCCATGTACAGCAAAAACGCGACACCTCCCCCGTGCAGCAGCACCCCCAGCAGCGGCCAGCGCAACAGCAGTTCATGCAGGCCCAACCCAACCAGCACCAGCAGCAAGCAGAACCCCAGCGTGGCCCCGGCCACGTGGGCCAGGCTTGCGCGCAAGCCATGCCGGGCACCGCTGCCCAGCGCGACAATGTTGACTGGGCCAGGGGAAATCGAGGCGGCCAGCGCAAAGGCGGCCATGGACAAAGACAGGCTCATGGGGGTAATCCAAGTGGTGGAAGTTGACGCTATTCTTCAGGCGCAGGGCGTCAGCTGTATTGAATGAAAGTCCCCCGTTACAGGTTTTGTAATAGTTTCTCACTGTCAGAAAAACCGGCTGTGATTGTAGGATCTCTTACCCAATTTCTATTCAGGTACCTATGAGCACCTTCGCGGAACCCCCCTGTCCTTGGCCTTCTCGGCCGCCTTTCACCTGTCCTTGTGACGCTTCCCTCGTGAGTACCCGCAAATGGAATGGCTAGCCGACCCCACGGCCTGGCTAGGCCTGTTGACGCTTATCGTCCTCGAGCTGGTGCTGGGTATCGACAACCTCGTGTTCATCGCCATCCTGGCCGACAAACTGCCGCCGCATCAGCGTGACCGTGCGCGGATCATCGGTTTGAGCCTGGCGCTGATCATGCGCTTGGGCCTGTTGGCGAGTATCTCGTGGATGGTGACGCTGACCGCGCCGCTGTTCGAGGTATTCGGCAAGAGCTTCTCGGGGCGTGACCTGATCATGCTGTTCGGCGGTGTGTTCCTGCTGTTCAAGGCCACCATGGAGCTGCACGAACGGCTTGAAGGGCATGTTACTCAGGCCAGCGGTGCGGTCCGCCACGCGGCGTTCTGGCCGATCGTCGCGCAGATTGTGGTGCTCGATGCGGTGTTCTCGCTGGACGCTGTGATCACGGCCGTCGGCATGGTCGAGCAGTTGTCGATCATGATGATCGCGGTGATCTTCTCGATCGGCATCATGATTGTCGCCAGCAAGCCGCTGACCCGCTTCGTCAACGCCCACCCGACGGTGATCATGCTGTGCCTGGGCTTCCTGATGATGATCGGTTTCAGCCTGACCGCCGAAGGCCTGGGCTTCCATATCCCGAAAGGCTACCTGTATGCGGCCATCGGCTTCTCGATCCTTATCGAAGTGTTCAACCAGCTGGCCCGTGCGCGCCGCAAGCGCAGCCTGCAGCAGCACAAGCCACTGCGTGAGCGCACGGCCCATGCGGTACTGCGCCTGTTGGGCGGCCGTCGGGTCGAGGCTGACGAGGTCGGGGAAGAAATCGCCGACCTGGTCGAGGGCGGTGGCGAAGAGGTGCTGTTCGACCGCCGTGAGCGGGTGATGATCAGCGGTGTGCTGAACCTTGCCGAGCGGCCGATACGCACGGTGATGACCGCGCGCACCGAGGTCGATGTGATTGACCTGGCGCTGCCGGCCGCAGCCATTACCGAAGCCTTGGCCAATTCGCCGTACTCGCGCCTGCCGCTGATCCGCGACGGCCGCATCGATGAACCACTGGGCTTCGTGCACAAGAAGGAGCTGCTCAAGGAACTGCTGTCAGGCAGCCAGCCAGACCTGGAGCGCATGGCCCGGGCGCCGTTGAACCTGCTGGAAAGCTTCAGCATCCTCAACGCCCTTGAGCAGATGCGCGGTCAATCGACCCATATTGCCTTCGTGGTCAACGAATTCGGTGACTTCACCGGCCTGCTGACCATGACCGATATCCTCGAGTCGATCGCCGGTGAACTGCCGGATGCGAGTGAGGTAGAAGGGCCGGGTATCGTCGAAGAAGGGGATGGCTTTGTCGTCAGCGGCGCCCTCAACCTCAGCCAGGTGCAGGCGCGTACCGGTTTCAGCGCGCGTGCCACCGAGGACTACCAGACCCTCGCGGGCCTGGTGATGAGCTTGCTGGACCGCCTGCCGATGGTGGGGGATCGCCTGGCCTGGAATGGCTGGACGCTGACCGTGGAGGCAGTTGAGGAGCGGCGTGTGCGCCAGGTGCGGCTTATACCGAGCGGCGACGCTGACGCAGCAGGTGCTTGAAGCCTTCGAGCACCAGCACCAGCACTGCGGCCCAGATCGGCAGGTAGGTCAGCCACTGATCCGGGCCGATGCTTTCACCCAGCAGCAGGGCCACGCCCACCAGTAATACCGGCTCGACGTAGCTGAGCAGGCCAAACAGGCTGAACGGCAACAGGCGGCTGGCCAACACGTAGGCGATCAGGGCCGAGGCGCTGATCGCCCCCAGCACCGGGATCAAGGCGTAAAGGCCGGGGTGCGCCTGCAGGTCCGCAGGTGACAACGGCCCCTGGATCACGAAGTACAGGGCCCACGGCAACAGCAGGCACATGTCGCACCACAAACCGCCCAGGTGGTCGGTGCGGCAGCGTCGGCGCAGCACGAAGTAGATCGGGTAACCGATCATCACCACCAGGGTTTCCCAGGCGAAGCTGCCATGTTGGTACAGCTCGTGCCCGACACCCAGCGCAGCGCAGCACACGGCGATTTTCTGCAAGTGCGACAGGCGCTCGCCGTAGACCAGGCGCCCGGTCAAGACCATGGTCAGTGGCAGCAGGAAGTAGCCCATCGACACCTCCAGGCTACGCCCGTGCAACGGCGCCCAGAGGAACAGCCACAGTTGCACCCCCATCAGCCAGGACGTACCGACCATCCCCAGCAGCAGCACCGGGGTACGCCTTACCCGCCCCAGCAGCTCACCAACACGCTGCCAGTCCTTCGATACCAGCATGAACAGCGTCAGGCAAGGCAGCGTCAGCAGCGTACGCCAGCCAAAGATTTCCTCACCATCGAGCGGCGTGAGCAGGGAGGTATAGAAGTACATCACGGCGAACAAGCACGACGCCATGACTGATGAAAGGATGCCTTTTGACACGAATGCCTCGAATGGGAGAGTTGGGCGGCTGGATCAGCCGCGCATGATCTCAGGGGGCGCGTCCTGCGGCAACCGCGAGACGCCTTGGCGAGCGGCCAGCGCTTCGAGGAACGCCTCAGCCGGCATGGGCTTGGCGAACAGGTAGCCTTGCTGGAAGTCGACGTTATGCCGGGCCAGGTAGTCGCGCTGGGTCTCGGTTTCGACGCCTTCGGCGACGATGCCCAGGCCCAGCTTGCCCGACAGCTCGATAATGGTGTCGAGGATGTGCAACGACAATGCGTCACCCCCGACCATGGCAACGAAGCTTTGGTCGATCTTCAGGTAATCGACCTTGAACTGGCGCAGGTAGTTGAGGCTCGACTGGCCCGTGCCGAAATCGTCCAGCGCAATCATCACGCCCATTTCATGCAGCTTCTCGAACAGGTCCAGGGTCACCGGCGTGGCTTCGATCAGCTTGCGCTCGGTCAGTTCCAGGGTTAGCGCCACACGGCCTGGCGGGAAGTGCTGAAGAAAGGTCCGGCAATCGTCGAGCAGGCTCAGGTCGCGGCAATGGTCAGCGGTGATGTTGATACCAATGTGGAAGCCATCCTCCAGCAGCGCGGCATACGGTGCCAGGCTCTGCGCAGTGTGCAGCATCAATGCGCGGGTCATGGCGACGATCTGGCCGCTGTGCTCGGCGTAGGGGATGAACAGGTCGGGGCGCACCAGGCCTTCGCGGGGGTGGTTCCAGCGCATCAGCACTTCGGCACCGGCCCACTGGTAATCACCCTTGCGTACCACCGGCTGGAAGTACGGCAGAAACTCGTCGGCCTCCAGGGCGCGCTGCAGTTCGGCACGCGGCGAAGTGGCGCGGCGGACCTGCCAGTGGCACACCGCCCCGGCCACCGCACCGAGTATCAGCAGCAGGCTGAGCAGGGCGGGGTAGTGGCTGAGCAGCAGTTGGCCTTGCTTGTCGGCGCCATAGCCGCCGTACACGCTGAACGGGTAGCGGGTCGAGCTCAACGTCACCGCGGCAGTCGCTGCCGTGGGCGGTGAGCCTTCGTGAACAGCACCGTCCTTGCCCATCCAATCATTACCGACGCGGATCTGCAGCGTTTCGTCCGGGCCGATCAGGCGCAGTGCCGTGAGCAAGTGGTCGCCATCGACGGTAGTGATCGCGCCGCGATCGCCGTCGCTGGCCCGATACACCAGCAGCGCGTGGCCCGGCGTTACCGAGTTGCCATTCATCAACCACAGCGTGCCGTTGGCGTAGTCGCCAGCGTCGACGGCCTCATCGAACTCACCGAACAGCGAGGAGCAATACAGCGTGTTGTGCTGGAACAGGTTGGTGGAGCGCACAAAGGCGTTACGCGTGACCTGGCCGCGCAGGGCCAGTTGCACCTGCGCGCACGGGTCGCCTGCCAACGGCAGCAGCGCTTGTGCCGTACTGGACGCCGTGTCGAGAATACGCTCGACATGGTCAATCACCTGAGCGGCAGTAGCATGGCTGTTGGCGTGCAGTTCACGGTCGATCTGCCAGTTCATCACCCCCAGGCCGCAGGCCACCGGGAGCACGCCGATCGCCCAAGGCAGCAAGGTGCGCCAACTCCAGCTGGCGCGGCGTTTACGGGTGAGGGGCATACTGGCCTAATCTGTTGAAGAGAACGTGCAGAGGATAGCCGTTTGTCGGGGGCGCGGGCGAACTAAAGCGCGACAAACCGATTTACGCACTGTAGAATCCAGTTACGAATACAACAATAAGGTTCTCCACATTCGGGAGAATCAAGCCCGCCGAGAATGGGTCCATATGACAAACCATGGGTTCAAACTGATCATTGGTGGCTTCCTCGCTCGCAGCGTGCGTGGCATCCCGTGCTCACCGCCTGTTCTGTTCTACATCCCCGGAAATCACTAATTTTTCGCTGTAGATGAGGACAAGAACATGGCTGATATTTTCGAAAATCCAATGGGCCTGATGGGCTTCGAGTTCATCGAGCTGGCATCGCCGACCCCAGGTGTGCTCGAGCCGGTTTTCCAGATACTCGGTTTCACCAAGGTCGCCACCCACCGCTCCAAAGACGTGCACCTGTACCGTCAGGGCGGCATCAACCTTATTCTGAACAACGAACCCAAGAGCATCGCCTCGTATTTTGCCGCCGAACACGGCCCGTCGGTCTGTGGCATGGCGTTCCGCGTTCGCAATGCTCACGAAGCCTATGCCCGCGCGCTTGAACTTGGCGCTCAGCCTGTCGAAATCGAAACCGGCCCGATGGAGCTGCGCCTGCCCGCGATCAAGGGTATCGGTGGCGCGCCGCTGTACCTGATCGACCGCTTTGAAGAAGGCAGCTCGATCTACGACATCGACTTCAACTTCATCGAAGGCGTAGACCGCAACCCGGTGGGCGCAGGCCTGAAGATCATCGATCACCTGACCCATAACGTTTACCGTGGGCGCATGGCCTACTGGGCCGGGTTCTACGAGAAGCTGTTCAACTTCCGCGAGATCCGCTACTTCGATATCAAGGGCGAGTACACCGGCCTGACCTCCCGTGCCATGACCGCACCCGATGGCATGATCCGCATCCCGCTCAACGAAGAATCGTCCAAAGGCGCCGGGCAGATCGAAGAGTTCCTGATGCAGTTCAACGGCGAAGGCATTCAGCACGTGGCCTTCCTGACCGACGACCTGCTCAAGACCTGGGATGCCCTGAAGGGCATCGGCATGCGCTTCATGACCCCGCCGCCGCAGACCTACTACGAGATGCTCGAAGAGCGCCTGCCAGGTCACGGTGAACCTGTCGACCAACTGCAAGCGCGCGGCATCCTGCTCGACGGCGCTGCAGAGCAGGGCGACAAGCGTTTGCTGCTGCAAATCTTCTCGGAGACCTTGCTTGGGCCGGTATTCTTCGAGTTCATCCAGCGCAAGGGTGATGATGGCTTTGGCGAAGGTAACTTCAAGGCCCTGTTTGAATCCATCGAACGGGACCAGGTTCGCCGCGGTGTATTGAGCACCGATTGATAGGTGCTGGTACCGCCGTCATGCCGCTTCGGCGGCGGTACCACGCTTGTTGCGACGCGCCCTGAACAGGCCCCAGTAGACGATCGAGCCGGTCACGATGCCTACCAGTACCAGGGAAGGCAGGACCTGCAACATCGATTGGCGGATTTCTTGGGCCGTATAGCCTCTGGCATAACCGCCCCTCACCGCATACCCATACTTCTCGGAGATTGCCCTTTGGGCATACTCGGGCTGCGAAGGCCGATGCGGGTCGCGGCTGTCTCCATGGCTCCAGATGTATTGGTCGCCGAACTCCAGAAGCAGTGTCAGGCCATCCTGAAATGCCCGCAGCTCGTTGCGCAGTTCAGTGGCATAGCCTGTCACGATCACGCTCGGGTTGTTGCCCGGTTCCTGAAAATGGGTCACCAGCGTAGTGGGTAATGCTGGCGAGTCGAGCGCGAGTTCAACCTGTTGCCCAGACTGGGCGAAGGCCGAAAGATGGTCGAGGGAGTCCGAGTGGGTGCTGCAATACGCTTCCTGGTCGCGCACCAAGGTCAACGAGCGTAGCAAAGGGTCACGGGCTACCTGATTCTGCAGGGTGCTCTGGACTTCGGCGCACGCCTTGCCTGCAACAGGCTGGGCGAGGATAACGGTGCTTTGCATGCGGTCCAGCACTTTATCGATGGTGAATACCGCTTCCTGGACGGAGATCTGTGCGTTTTCCTCCAGCTTTTTCTCCAACTGAAACACCATGACCAGCAACCCGGACACCACCGGCACCAGCCCGATGGCCATGATGAGCAGCAATTCCAGCAAACTGCGCCCGGCATGCATGATTTTCGACATAGCCTATTGTTCTCCAGTCTGATGCTGCCCGTGGTGGGCAGGTAGTCTGGGAGCCTATGTAATCAATTGCGTGTCGGATGTAGTCCGCGTGCGGCCCGCGCTTCGAGAAACGATGTAATCAGGCGTAAGCCGTCACTTTGCCTCGAGTCTTGCGAGTACCTTTTCAGCCAACGTTGCAGTGGAATCTGGGTTTTGCCCAGTAATCAGCCGATCGTCGCTCACCACGTAAGGTTTCCACGGGTCATCGTGCTTGCTGTAAATACCGCCCCGAGCAACCAGTTCGTTTTCGGTGAGAAAAGGCACAACCTTGTCCAGTTCCACCAGTTGTTCCTCGATGTTGGAAAAACCGGTGACCTGACGGTCTTTCAGCAGCAGGCTGTTGTCACTGAGCTTGATGTTCAAAAGGCCGACAACGCCGTGGCAAACGGCCGCCACAATGCCTTTATTCTCATAGATTTTGCGCGCGAGCTCTTGCAGCGGCTGGTTATTGGCAAAGTCGTACATCACCCCGTGCCCACCGGTGTAATAGATGACGCTATAGTCGTCAGCCTTGACCTGCCCGGGGCTGAATGTTTTACCCAGGCGTGTCATGAAATGCTTGTCGTCATACCATTGCCAGTCCAGCTCAGGTGCCATTTGCAGGCTGTGCGGGTCGATAGGCACGTAGCCGCCCTCGGGGCTGACATAGTCGACGTCGTAGCCTGCGTTCTGGACCTTTTCGACAAAATGCACAGCCTCGCCCAACCACAGCCCGGTTGCCCGATTGAGGCTCGGGTACTTGGCCGTATTGGTCAGCACTACCAGCATCTTCTTGCTCATGACCACACTCCCATCGGCAACCTAAAGGGACCGCTATTCCATGGCTCAGTGGAAAACCTAATCAGCATAGCTGCCACCTGCCGGTACGCCATAAATGCAGCGCATGCTGTGCTAACGTGAACAACGTCGCCACCCATCAGCCATTGGAGTCTTGAGATTGGTCGCAAACGGTACCCCGCGCGAAGTTGAGCCGCAGGTCACCCTGCTGGCGTCCAACCCGGCATCAGCTGATCCCATGGGTGAACGCATTGCCCAATTCGATTGGGGCCGTACGTCGCTAGGGCCGCTGCCACGCTGGCCGGCCTCGCTGCGCATTGCCGTCGACATGATGCAAGGCTCGCCATTCCCGTGTGCGGTGGTGTGGGGGGCGGACCTGAGCGTGGTCCATAACGACGCCTATCGGATGCTCCGGGGCGGTGGCCAGGATGCATTGGGGCAGGCGTTCGACGTGCTCTGGAACGATGCCTGGCAGGGCATGGGGCCTTGGGTGTACAAGGCGCTTGAAGGCCGTTCGAGTTTCGTCGAAGACCCGCCGCTGCGCATCGAGCGTGGCAACGTCAACGACCCCTTGTGGTGTGCCTTCGGCTACTCGCCGATTCGGGACGAGCAGGGTGGCGTTGCGGGTTTTCTGCACACGGTCATCGAAACCAAGGCCAGTGCCGAGGCGCACCATCATTGGCGCGAGCAGGCGACGGCCTTTGAAAAACAGCTCGAACGCTACATGGCCGATCGGGAGCAGATCTGGCAATTGTCCCGCGATGCCATGATGATCGTTACACGCGAGCTGACGCTGCACGCGGCCAACCCCGCCTGGTACCGCATCCTGGGCTGGAGTGAGGCGTTGGTACAGAACATGTCGATACTGGAGCTGATCCACCCAGCGGACCGCGCTGAAGTGCAGGTGGCGGTCTCCAGCTTTGTGCAGGGTCAGGAGGCTGAACAGATCGATATCCGCCTGCGCCACCAGGACGGCCACTACCGCTGGTTTAGCTGGTCCGCTAAATTCGATGGCAACTTACTGACCGCCGTCGGCCGCGACATCACCGCAGACCGCGAAGAAGCCATGCGCCAGTCCGAGGCCTTGTTGCGCAACAGCGAGCGCCTGGAGGTGGTTGGCCAACTGGCAGGCGGCATGGCCCATGAAATGAACAACTTGCTGTCCGGCATCGGTGGCAGCCTCGAGTTGTTGCAACGCCGCTTGCTGCAAGGGCGCCTGGAGCGCATCGAGACCTATGTGGAACTGGCGCGAGACTCTGTGCAACGGGCCATGAACCTCACCCACCGGCTTTTGGCGTTTTCCAGCAACCAGCCGCTGGAGGCCAGGCCACTGAATGTCAACCGACAGCTGTCTCTGATCGAGCCCTTGTTGCAGCAGGCGCTGGGCGCGGAAATGAGCCTGCAGTGGCAGTTGGATGTCACCCCCTGGGCTGTCAGCGTCGATGTCACCCAGTTTGAAAATGCCTTGATCAACCTGTGCGCGAATGCCCGTGAAGCGTGCCTTGAGCGCGGCAGCGTCTCGATCAGAACGGTCAACGAACGCTTGGCGACGCATTTCCCGGATGAGAACGGGCTGCCGCCAGGCGACTATGTGGCCTTGCATGTTGAGGATGACGGCCACGGGATGTCGGCCGCAGAGGTCGCCAAGGCCTTTGAACCGTTCTTCACGACCAAGCCCCTGGGACGGGGATCGGGGCTTGGCTTGCCGATGGTCTATGGCTTTGTCGGGCAGTCGGGTGGCTATGTGTGGATAGAGTCGACCCAAGGCCAAGGGACGAAAGTCTCCATGCTGTTTCCGCGTAGCCTGGCGCCGGTTCCGGAAGAGCCACTGGTATGCCTGCCAAGCGTTAATCGCGCGCAAGGCCAGCGCGTGTTGTTGATCGATGACGAACTCAACTTGCGAGCACTGATGCGCGAATTTCTCACCGAGCGCGGGTTTGCCATCTGTGACGTTCAAGATGCCAACTCAGCGCTGGATCGCTTCCGCCATGACGGGCCTTTTGACCTGGTAATCACGGATATCGGCTTGCCGGGCGGCTTCAGTGGGCGGCAAGTGGCCAAGGCAATCCGCATGATCGTGCCGTCGCAGAAGATTCTGTTCATCACCGGTTACACCGACCAACCGATTGAAGCCCAATTGCTCGATCAGCCGGGCACTGCATTGATGCTCAAGCCGTTCGCGCTGGAGCACTTGGCGAACCAGGCCTTGCACATGCTAGACGGTTGAACCGGTTCAGGGCTTGCCGAGAATCTGCGTCACCTGCGCCTGCAACTGCTTGAGCTCGAATGGCTTGCAGATAAGGTGCATGCCAGCGCCGAGGAAGCCCTCGCGAGCCATGGCCGTTTCCGCGTACCCGGTAATGAACAGCACCGGCAGGCGTGGCCGCAGGGTACGTGCGATCTCCGCCAGTTGCCGCCCATTCATGCCCGGCAGGCCAACATCGCTGACCAACAGGTCGATCCGTTGCGATGACCGCAGGATCTGCAGGGCTTCATTGGCGTTGGCGGCGGTTTGGCAGGGGAAGCCGTCTTCGCTCAGTGCCTGACACAGTAATTGGCGGACATGGGGGTCGTCTTCGACCACCAGCACATGGTGGCCCGTGCTGTCAGGCGCAGGTGCGAGGGCTGGGCGTTTGGGCATTGCCTCGCCGACGTGCCGCGGCAAGTACAGGTCGACCTGGGTGCCATGGCCGATCTTGCTCTGCAGGGTGACATGCCCATGCGACTGCTTGCTGAAGCCATACACCATAGAAAGGCCAAGGCCGATGCCCTGGCCGACGGGTTTGGTGCTGAAAAACGGCTCGAAAGCGTGTTCCAACGTGCTCTGCGACATACCCTGGCCGTTGTCGATGATGCGCAGGCGCAGGTAATCACCGCTGTTCAGGGCGCCGTCGGCGAACTGCTTGGCCTCAATCTGCTGGTTGCTGGCCTCGATACGCAGCAGGCCGCCGGTGGGCATGGCTTCGCAGGCATTGAACAGCAGGTTGTCGAGGGCTTCGCGCAGTTGCCCATCATCGGCCTCCACGGCCCACAGGTTGTTGGGCACGTGCAGTTGCAGTGTCACCGAATGGGTCAGGCCAGCGTTCAGGCGCTTCGGCTCTAACAGTGCATGCAGGTCGACCCGCTGGCTGTGCAACGATTGCCGGCTGGAAAAGGCCAGCAGCCGATGGGTCAATTTTCCTGCGCGTGACACGGCCTCCTGGCCCATGCGCAAAATGCCTTCCAGGCTGTCGCTTCGGCCTTTATTCAAGCGTCGCTCGATCAGTTCGAAGCTGCCGCCGATACTGGTCAGCAGGTTGTTGAAATCATGGGCAATGCCACCGGCCAACTGGCCGACAGCTTCCATCTTGCGAATTTGTGTGCGGGCAAGCTCGCTGCTGTGCTGTTCCTGGCTGCGGGCGTCCATCCGCTGTTGCAGTGCTGACAATTGATCCCGCGCCAGGTATTGATGGCGGCGGTTGCGCTGGGCGATACGCGCCAGCTGCAGCACTTGCCCGTCATCAAGCGGGCAGAGCAACTGCATCAGGTTACCGTCAGGTGGGTGAGAAGGCCGGGTGGCAGTGGCGGCCAAGTCCATGATCAACAAGATGGGCAGGTCGGACCAGCTGGGCTGTTGGTCGATAAACCCCTGCAACGGTACGCTGGGGCCATTGCTGAAATGTTGTTCGGCGATGATGACCAAGGCTGCGCCTTCAATCAGGCAGGCGTGCAGGTTGGCGATGTCGAGGGTGCACTGGCTCTCGATGCCAGCGGACGCCAGTAGACGCGCGGTATCCGCGGCAAGTTGCGGGGGTGCCAGGATCAAGGCACGTTCGTCCAGCGCCAACGAACTGGCCAAAGCGACGCTCCTGTGACAGTGGGCAGGGCCGAGGTTGGCCTGCCGCCAGTGGTTCGATACTCACTGGACCACAGGCTGCCGCTTAGGGTTCAACGAATTAGGGGCGGGGCCTACAGGCCCTGTTGCAGCACCGGATCGTCCGGGTTCTGGCGCTCTAGTTCGGCCAGTAGCACCTGGACGTTCTGCAGTTGACCGGTCTCTTTCCAGTACTGGATCAGCAACAGCCGGGCCCGGCGATTGGCCGGCTGCCGATTGAGCACGGTTTCCAGCTGCTTTTGCGCAGCGTCGACCTGGTCGAGTTCATGCAAGGTCATTGCCAGCGAGTAGCGGTAGTCGGCGTTGTCCGGGTCCAGCTCCACCGCACGCGATAAGGCCAGCAGGGCGTACTCACGCTGTTCGTGGCGATTGAGCCAGAGCCCGAGCTCATATTGCAGAAAGGCGGAGTCGGGGCTCAGCAGCAAAGCCTTGGCCAGCACTTGGCGGGAGGCGTCGTGATGGCCTTGGCGCTCCAGCAGGCGTACTTGGGTTGCCAGCGCGTCCAGATTGCCTGGTGCAACCTGAAGGGCGCGTTGCAAGGCCGTAGCAGCCTGGGTGTAGTCGTTTTCGTGCAAGTACAGGCGCGCCAGGTGCACCTGCGCGTCGGCGTCTTCGGGCTGCAGCTCCAGCGCCTGCTGATACTGCTCAAGGGCGGCCTGCAAGGGGCCGAAGTACAGGCCTATGGCGTCCGGGTCTAGGCCCAGCAGGGCGTCCACGGCAGCGAAACGGACACTTTGATCCGCATCATCCAGCAACGGGCCCAGCACCAGGCTGCGTTGCGCGGCGGGGAGCAGGCGGCGGATACCGGCGATGGCGGCTCGGCGTACCAGCGGGTCGGCATGCTCCAGGTCCAGGCGCGCGAGTTTCAGCGCCTGTGGGGAGGGGTAGTTGGGCAGCTCGGCATACAGGGCCGCACGGCGGATGGGGGCCAGGTCGTTACGTTGCAACTGCTGGTACAGCACCCGCGCCGCCCCCGGCAAGCCTTCATGGGCCTGGCGCAAGGCCTTGGCGTAGCTGTGCGCGGGCAGCGTAGGCGGGGCCGGCTGGTCGTCTCGCGGCAGGTAGCTGATCATGGCCGACACCAGAATCAGCAGCAGCAAGGCGATCAGGTAGCGGTTGCGTCTGGGCATCGGACGGTCCGTGGCGGCAGGAAGGGCAGAGCTTGGGGCAGCGAGGGGGCAAATGCAACCGCTGAAGGCTTGGCGGTGCCACGGCCGTCACAGCCCGTGCAAGGCACCAAAAAAAGCCCCGCAGGCCGAGGCCAGCGGGGCAAACGGTTGGGGGAGGATCCAACCAAAGGAGTCGATAAAGCGGGTGAAATCAGCGCGTGCTGGCCACCGTTTCAGGTTGCCAGCCACCGCCCAAGGCTTTGTAGATCGAGACGATACCGCGGTACAGCTCGACCTCACCTTGGGCTTGGGCATCTTCAGCGCTGAGGCGTTCACGTTCAGCGTCGAGCAACACCAGGTAGTCCACCGTACCTTCGCGATAACGGATCGACGCCAGCTCCGCAGCCTTACGGCTGGCGTCACTCTGGCGCATCAGCGACAGCAGGCGCTGCTGCGTTTTGTCGTAATCGCTGAAGGCATTGGCCGACTCTTCCAGGGCCAGCAGCACCTGCTGCTCATAGTTGGCCAGGGCGCCTTCGGCGTCTGCCTTGGCACCGCGCAGGCGGGCGCGTACGCTGCCCAGGTCGAAGGCTGCCCAGGTGATGCTCGGGCCGAGGCCCCAGGCATTGGCTGCCGAGGACCCGATCTGCGAGCCGCGTGCGGCGGTAAAGCCGAGGAAGCCACTGAGGCTGACCCGCGGGAACAGGTCAGCGGTGGCGACACCGACGTTGGCCGTGGCGGCCGCCAGCTGGCGTTCGGCACTGCGGATATCCGGGCGGCGCCGCAGCAACTCGCCAGGGTCGCCCACCGGTAGCGCTTTGGCGATCGCCGGCAGGGCCTTGGGCGACAGGTCGACGCTCAGTGCATCCGGGCGTTGGCCAAGCAGGGTGGCGATCCGATGGCGGGCGCGCGCCTGTTCGGCCTGCAGCTGCGGCACGGTGGCCTCGACGCCGGCCAGGCGCGCATCGGCCCGGACCACGTCGAGTTCGTTGCCGACCCCGGCATCGCGCAGGGTTTCGGTGATGCTGCGCGATTCTTGCTGGGTCTTGAGGTTGGCCAGGGCGATGTTCTCGCGCAATTGCGCGCCACGCAGTTGGCCGTAGGCGTCGACCAGTTCGGCGATCAGGCTGACCTGCAACTGCTGCAAGTCGGCTGCGGCAGCGGCTTCCTGGGCTTCGCTGGCTTCGATCTGGCGCTGGATACGGCCGAACAGGTCAAGCTCCCAGGCCATGTCCAGGCCCAGGTCGTAGCGTTCGCTGTTAACCCGCTGCTCAGTCTGGCCGGGGACCTGGCCTTTGCCGATTTCGCTGCTGGCACGGCTGGTGACCACCGGCAACTGGTCGTTCGAGGCGTCCTCACGGATCGCACGGGCCGACTTCAGCCGGGCAAAGGCCACTCGAAGGTCGCGGTTGCCGTCGAGCGAGGCCTGCACCAGTTGGTTCAGCACCGGGTCGTCGAACTGCTTCCACCAGATGCTTTCGAAGCGGCTGCGGTCGTAGGCCTTGGCCTGCATTTCAGTGTCAAAATGGGCAGGCTCGGTGGTCGGCGTCTTGTAGTCCGGGCCCACCGCACAGGCTGCCAGGGCCAAGGCCAACAGGCTCGGGGTCAGGGGCTTGAGCATATTCATGCGTGGCTCTCCAGCGATTGAACGCGTTCGGCCTTGCGGGCTTGGCGGCGTTCGACGAAACGGCGGATCAGGAAGAAGAACACAGGCGTCAGGAACAGCCCGAATACAGTGACGCCGATCATCCCCGAGAACACCGCGACACCCATGGCGTGGCGCATTTCCGAGCCGGCACCGGAGGAGAACACCAGCGGTACCACGCCCATGATGAAGGCGATCGAGGTCATCAGGATCGGCCGCAGGCGCAGGCGGCAGGCTTCCAGTACCGCAGCCAGCGGGTCGAGGCCCTTGGCCTGTTCATCCTTGGCGAACTCGACGATCAGGATCGCGTTCTTGCACGCCAGGCCCACCAGTACGATCAAGCCGATCTGGGTGAAGATGTTGTTGTCGCCACCCGAGATGATCACCCCGGTAATGGCCGACAGCAGGGTCATCGGCACGATCAGGATCACCGCCAGCGGCAGGCTCCAGCTTTCGTACTGGGCGGCCAGCACCAGGAAGGCCAGCAGCACGCAGAGCGGGAAGACGAACAGCGCGGTGTTGCCCGAGAGGATCTGCTGGTAGGTCAGGTCGGTCCACTCGAAGGTCATGCCGTTGGGCAGCTCTTCCTTGAGCAGTTTTTCAATGGCTGCCTCGGCCTGGCCAGAGCTGTAGCCCGGTGCCGCTGCGCCGTTGATCTCGGCAGTGATGAAGCCGTTGTAGTGCATGACGCGGTCAGGCCCGGAGGTGTCGCTGACCTTGAGGAAGGTCGCCAGCGGGATCATCTCGCCCAGGTTGTTGCGCACCTTCAACTGGCCAATCTGCTCGGCGTCGAGACGGAACTGTTGTTCTGCCTGAACGTTGACCTGGTAGGTACGGCCAAAGCGGTTGAAGTCGTTGGTGTACAGCGAGCCCAGGTAGACCTGCAGGGTGTCGAAGATGTCATTGATCGCCACGCCGTGGGTCTTGGCCTTTTCGCGGTCGATGGCTGCATCGACCTGAGGCACGTTGACCTGGTAGCTGGTGAACAGGCCAGCCAGCTCCGGCACGTTGTGGCTCTTGGCGATGATGTTCTGGGTTTCTTTGTACAGCGCTTCGTAGCCCAGGTTGCCGCGGTCCTCGATCTGCAGGCGGAAGCCGCCGATGGTGCCCAGGCCTTGAACCGGCGGAGGCGGGAAGATCGCGATGTAGGCGTCTTGGATGTCGGCGAACTGGGCATTCAGCGCGGCGGCGATGGCGGCTGCCGACTGGCTCGGGTCTTTACGCTCGTCGAATGGCTTGAGCGGGGTGAACACGATGCCGCTGTTCGGGCTGTTGGTGAAACCGTTGATCGACAGGCCTGGGAAGGCCACCGAGTCGGCAACACCCGGTTGCTTCAGGGCGATTTCGCTCATGCGCTTGATCACCGCCTCGGTGCGGTCGAGGCTGGCGGCGTCCGGCAGCTGGGCGAAGGCGACCAGGTACTGCTTGTCCTGGGCCGGTACGAAACCGGTCGGGGTGGACGAGAAGCCCAGGTAGGTCAGGCCCATCAGGCCGGCGTAGACGAACAGGGCGATGCCGCTGGAGCGGATGACCCGGCGCACGCCGCCAACATAGCTGTGGCTGGCACGGTCGAAGAACCGGTTGAACGGCGAGAACAGCCAGCTGCCCAGCAGCTTTTCCAGCAACCGCGAGAAACGGTCCTTGGGCGCGTGGTGGTCTTTGAGCAGCACAGCCGCCAAGGCTGGCGACAAGGTCAGCGAGTTGAATGCCGAGATCACGGTCGAGATGGCGATGGTCAGGGCAAATTGCTTGTAGAACTGGCCGGTAAGCCCGGAAATGAACGCCGCAGGCACGAACACGGCGCACAGCACCAAGGCGGTGGCGATGATCGGCCCGGTCACTTCGCTCATGGCCTTTTGTGTGGCTTCCAGCGGTTTCAGGCCAAGCCCGATATTACGCTCGACGTTCTCCACCACGACGATGGCGTCGTCCACCACGATACCGATGGCCAATACCAGCCCGAACAGCGACAAGGCGTTGAGCGAGAAGCCGAACAGGTGCATCACGGCAAAGGTACCGATCAGCGACACCGGCACGGCCAGCAGCGGAATGATCGAGGCGCGCCAGGTCTGCAGGAACAGGATCACGACCAGGACGACCAGGATCAGCGCTTCGAACAGCGTGTGCACTACCGCTTCGATCGAACCACGGACGAACACGGTCGGGTCATAGACGATGCTGTAGTCCATCCCCTCAGGGAAGTCCTTCTTCAGCTCGGCCATTTTCGCCCGCACTTCGTCGGAGATGTCGATGGCGTTGGAGCCTGGGCGCTGGAAGATCGGGATCGCCACCGCCGGCTGGTTGTTCAGCAGGGAGCGCAGGGCATACTGGCTGGAGCCCAGTTCAACCCTGGCGATGTCTTTCAGGCGGGTGATTTCGCCATCGGCACCGGCACGGATGATGATGTTCTCGAACTCTTCCTCATTGACCAAGCGGCCTTGGGTGTTGATCGACAGCTGGAAGCTGGTGGAGCCGGGGGCGGGCGGGGCGCCCAACTGGCCGGCCGCAACCTGGCGGTTCTGCTCACGGATGGCCGCAACGACGTCGCTGGCGGTCAGGTTGCGCGAAGCAGTCTTGTTCGGGTCGAGCCACACACGCAGCGAGTAGTCGCCCATGCCGAACAGCTGCACATCACCCACGCCACCCAGGCGCGCCAGCTCGTCCTTGATGTTGAGGATGGCGTAGTTGGACAGGTAGAGCATGTCGTAGCGGTTATCCGGCGACGTCAGGTGTACGACCATGGTCAGGTCGGGCGAGGCCTTGTCGACGGTGATACCAATGCGCGTCACTTCCTCCGGCAGCTTGGGCTGGGTACGGGTGACACGGTTCTGGACCTGCACCTGCGCGTTGTCCAGGTCAGTGCCCAGGGCGAAGGTGATGGTCAGTGTCAGCTTGCCATCGGCGGTGGACTGGGAAGACATGTACAGCATGTTCTCCACGCCGGTGATGGCCTGCTCCAGCGGCGCGGCGACCGTTTCACCGATCACCTTAGGGTTGGCGCCCGGGAAGTTGGCACGCACCACTACTGTAGGTGGCACCACCTCGGGGTATTCGCTGATCGGCAACTGGAACAGCGAGATCGACCCTGCGATCAGCAGTACCAGCGACAGTACCGCCGCGAAGATCGGCCGGGTGATGAAGAATTTCGAGAAGTTCATCGGTGTGGTCCCTTAACCGCGTGGCGCTTGGGCGCTGGCGACTTTTACAGTGGCGCCCGCTACCTTCGGCGCCGGGTTGCTGGCCTCTAGGGCCTGGCGCTGTTGGGCGAGGGCGGCGAGGGTCTGCTCGCTGGCCATCGGGGTGTCTTCCGGGGTTACCGCGGAGCCTGGGCGCACACGCTGCAGGCCCCTGACCACGATGCGGTCGTCCTTGGCCAGGCCGCTGCGCACGATGCGCAGCCCTTCTAGCTTCGGCCCCAGCTCTACCGCGCGGTAGGCGGCTTTGTTGTCCTTGTCCATCACCAGCACGAACTTCTTGCCAAGGTCGGTGCCGACGGCTTCGTCGTTGATCAGCACGGCGTCGTACTGGGCGCTGCCGACCAACTTCAGGCGGGCATACAGGCCAGGGGTGAACTGGCCGTCGCGGTTGTCGAACACGGCGCGGCCACGGATGGTGCCGGTGCGCGGGTTGACCTGGTTGTCGACGAAGTTCATCTGGCCCAGGTGCGGGTTGCCGGTTTCGTTGGTCAGGCCGAGGTACACCGGGGTGGCCTGGCCGCGCTGGCCTTCACGCGCCAGCTGGGTGTACTTGAGGTACACGCGCTCGTCGGCGTCGAAATAGGCGTAGACCTTGTCGGTGGAGACCACGCTGGTCAGCGGGGTGACATCGGCGGTGACGATGTTGCCGGCAGTGAACTGGGCACGGCTGACCCGGCCGCTGATGGGCGCGGTCACGCGGGTGAAGCTCAGGTTCAGGCGGGCCAGGTCGAGTTGGGCCTGGATCGCATCGACCCCGGCGCGGGCTTCGGCGGCGGCGCTGCTGCGCGACTCGGCAAGTTCGGCGGAGATGGCGTTGCTATCACGCAGGCGCTCGCCGCGGCGGGCTTCGTTGGCGCTGCGGATGGACGTGGCCTTGGCTTGCTGCAGTTGGGCTTCGAGGCGGCGGACCTCTGCCTGGAACGGGCGTGGGTCGATCTGGAACAGCAGGTCGCCTTTCTTGACCTGCGCGCCCTCGGTGAAACCAACCAGGTCGATCTGGCCCGAGACCCGTGGCCGCACTTCGACGGTTTCCGGGGCTTCGAGGCGGCCGGTGAACTCGTCCCATTCGTTGATCGGCTGCTCGATCACCTTGGCCACGCTGACCTTGGGCGCGGCGGGCGCCTGCACGGCGTCGGGGGTTCGACCGCAAGCGCTGAGCACTACGACTGCCAAGGCAGCGAGTGGAAAGCGCAAGGGTTTGAGTGATTGTTCCATGGAGAACTCCGCCAATGTATTAGTAGTGGGCGGAGTGTGAGTGTCTTGCGCGTGAGGCACGAATCGAACGGGGCGAAGGTTATTATCACGCTGAATGATATGTCGGGATATTTCATCGATGGTGGGCATGGTAGGGTGCCTGTGCCGGCCCTTTCGCGGGGCAAGCCCGCTCCCACAGCAACCGCGTCAATTCTGAAGGTGGCGCATTTCCTGTGGGAGCGGGCTTGTCCCGCGAAAGGGCCGGTGCAGACACCCTCGTATGTGACTCAAGGCCTCGTAGTGAAAAGCACCCCCCAATTCCCCAGGCCCCTCGGCATCGTCTGCCTGGGCATCCTGCAAATCCTGGTCTGGGGCGGTTCGTTCTTCCTCATGGCCGTGATGGCCGACCCGATCAGCCGTGACACTGGCTGGCCCAGCCAGTGGGTGTACGGCGCGTTGTCGCTGAGCCTGATGGTCTCGGCGCTGTGCGCCCCGTTGTCCAGCCGCCTGGTCGCCCGCTACGGCGGCCGCCCGCAAATGGCGGCCAGTGGTGCGGTGGTTGCAGTGGGCCTGCTGATCATGGCTGCCAGCCACAGCCTGGTGGTGTTCCTGCTGGCCTGGGCGGTGATCGGTGTGGGCATGGCCATGGGGCTTTACGAGGCCTTGTTCTCGACCCTGGGCGGCCTGTATGGCGAAGGCGCTGGCAAAGCGATCACTGGCATCACCCTGATTGCCGGCTTTGCCTCGACCCTGTCGTGGCCGACCGTAGCCTTGGCCATCGAGCACCTGGGCTGGCGCATGACTTGCGTGTGTTATGCGGTTGTGCTGCTACTGGTGGTAGCCCCTTTGTATTGGCGTGTATTGCCGCCAGGCGGGCAGGTCGAGGTGCGCAAGGCGCAGCAGAACAGCGCTGCAGTCGGGGTAGATCGCCAGCTCTACCTGCTGTTGACCTGCATGTTCGCCATTGGCGCGATCATCATGACGGCGATTGCCGTGCAGTTGGTCGCCGTGCTCCAGGGCCTTGGGCATTCGCTGCCGGTGGCGATCGGCCTGGCGGCGATGCTCGGCCCCAGCCAGGTGGCCTCGCGGGTGCTGCAGATTCTGGCGGGCAAGCGCCACCCGATCTGGACGGCGCTGGCCTGGGTAAGCCTGGTGCTGGTGGGCTTGCTGCTGGTGACGCTGGTGCCGGCGGCCACGGCCGTGGGCCTGCTGGTATTCGGCTGCGGTAACGGCTTGCGAGCGATCGTGCGCGGGCTATTACCGCTGGCAATGATGCCGCCCGCGCAGTATGTGCTGCTGATGGGGCGCATGTCGCGGCCTTCGCTGATCGGCCAGGCCTTGACGCCGCTGCTGGGTGGATATCTGTTTGAGCACTTTGGCTCGATGGGGGTATTGGTGACCTTGTGTCTGCTGGCACTGGTCAATGTGGTGCTGGTGGGCATTGTGATGCGGCGGGTACGTGCTGGCGCTAAGAGTTGAGTCCCTTTGAGATCAAGCGCCAGCAGCATTTGACGCTGCTAGACCTGCTGCGCGCCAAGGTTGAACGCCCCGGCTTCGCCGTTGTTTACAGCTTTCAGCAAGCGTTTGGCGCGTTTGCGCAGGTCGGTCAGATCGAGCAGGCCGTGATGACGGGAAGCATGGATGGCGGGCATGCCAACTCCTTTGGGGCTCGGTCCGCCGACAAGCCGGGAGCTGGAATGAAAATGAGATGAAGCGTGGCTTGGGCACCCCTTCGCGCGGACCGCAGGCGCAGCGAACGCCTTAGGGCGGACTCTAGCGGCTAGTGGGCGGTGAAGCAATGGCCTGCCGCGTATCTGAGCGGTTGATCGGGAACTTCGATGACATGTTCAGGTCGATAGCGTCTTCTTTCGAACCAGGCCCACCTGGACCCGTCGAGTGCGTTCCTCATGCCAAGCAAGCGTATGCTGTCGGCCTTAACCCTGTTGTTCAGTATCACCGCGTGCGATTTCATCACCGCCGGTGAGCGCACGGCGCCTGCAAGCAGTAACACGGCCTCGACCCTGCTGATCGAAACAGCCTCCAGGCAGTACGCAGAAGGCAAACTGGACCAGGCTGCCGCCTCGCTGGAGCGGGCGCTGCAAATCCAGCCGAACAACCCCGCCACGTTGCACTACCTAGGTGTGCTGCGCCTGCAGCAGGGGCAATACGAACAGGCTGAAGTGTTAGCGGCGCGCTCCAACCTGCGGGTTGGACGCAACGTGGCCTTGCGCAATCGCAATCTGCAATTGATCGAGGCGGCGAACCAAGCCCGGATTTCGGGTACGCCGCCGGGTGCTGTAAAGGCGTCGGCCGTTCAAGTAATACCCGCAGAGGCCAGCCCGGAGCCTGCGCGATCAGTCTCCCTGGCTGCTGCCCAGCAACGCCAGGGCGTTGCCGGTCAGCAGCGAGTGGGCATGGCTGAATACCTCATGGACGATGCTGCTTTCGAGGTACCGCGGGGCCACGGGCCGCCGCCAGGCAAATGCCGAATCTGGTACCCCGATCGCCCACCTGGGCACCAACCCCCGCCGGGCAAATGCAAGAAGCTGCAAAAGCATGTTCCTGCGGGTGCCTACCTACTGCGTCACTGATGACCGGGGCGCACGTTAACGGACAACATGAAACCCATGCGTACCGTCGCGCTCCAGTTGGGCGATCAGGCCGAACTCCCAGTCCAGATACCCTTGCATGGCTTCACGCGGGTTGTCGGTGCCTTCATACGGCCGGCGATAACGGTCGCTGCGCGCCACTGCCAGGTGGGTTTCCCCACTCTCTAGCGGTTTGCCTGCGGCAATCCAGCGCGCAGTACCGCCCTCCAGCACATACACCGGTGTGTGTGTCAGGGCCTGCAAGTCGACCGCCGCAAAGCGCGCCAGCAAGCTGCTGCCGCAGGTGAGCACGTAGCGTTCGGCAACCGGCAGTTGCTCCAGCACCTGCGGCAACTGCGCTCGGATCGCCCAATGGGCACCCGGGATGTGGCGTTTGACGTAGTTGGCGCTGGTGGTGAAGTCCAGCAGCACCGTGCCTGGCGCTTGCAGCCAGGTGTGCAACTGGTCGACGTCGATCTCGTTCACCTGGGGCTGTTCCGGCAATGGCGCCTGCCAATCGCCGAGCTCGCTGAAATCCGCTGTCGACAGGCCGTCCAGCACGGCGACCTGCCAACCCATCTGGGCCAGCCACGAGGCACTCATGTTGGCCCGCACACCGTCGTCATCCACCAGCACGACGCGGGCGCCGCGCACGCTGGCGACATGGTCGGTCTCTTGCACCAGTTGCCCGCCGGGGACCGAGCGGCTGGCCGGCAGGTGGCCCTGGGCAAACTCTTCAGGGCTACGCACATCGAACAGGTAGGTGGTGCGGTGGGGCTCTGCCTGCCAGGCCGCCAGGCCTTCGCGAGTCAGCCGCGCGACTGCGGCACGGTCGGCCACGGCGCGGGCACGGCCGGCGGCGCTGGCGCGGGTTGTGTCGCTAACGGGGGCAAAGCTGCGTTGCTGGCCGTGAGCCAGTTGCTGGCCGGCAAGCGTCCAGCCGATGGTGCCATTGCGCAGTGCCGCCACCGGGTTGGGGATGCCGGCGTTGACCAGTGATTGGGTGCCGATGATGCTGCGGGTACGCCCCGCGCAGTTGACGATTACCTGGGTGGCGGGGTCCGGCGCAAGCTCGGCCACGCGCAATACCAGTTCGGCCCCCGGCACACTGATGCCGCCGGGGATGCTCATGGTCTGGTACTCGTCGAAACGACGGGCGTCGAGCACCACCACATCGGCCTTGGCATCGAGCAATGCCTGCACCTGCTCGGCCGCCAGCGACGGCGTGTGCCGCTCGCTTTCGACCAGTTCGCCAAAGGCCTTGCTTGGCACGTTGACGTCACGGAACAACTCGCCGCCAGCCGCGCGCCAGCCAGCCAGGCCGCCCTCGAGCAGTGCCACATCGCTGTAGCCCAACGCTGACAGGCGCGCGGCAGCCAGCGCTGCCAGCCCTTCACCGTCGTCATACAGGGTGATGGCGGTGTCACGCCGCGGCACCCGGGCGAAGACTTCCAGCTCCAGCTTCGACAGCGGGATGTTGGCGGCAAACAGCGGGTGTTCCTGGGCGAACGGGTCTTCCTCGCGAACATCGATCAACGCCAGCTCTTCATGGGCCAGCAAGGCCCGGCGAATGTCATGGAAGGAACGGGTGGCGACAGTACTCATGGGGCTGGATTCTCTTTGGACAGGTCCCAGATGTTGGGCAGGAGGGTATTGGAGTAGCCGGAGATGAAGGGTTTTTCAGTGCCGTCGGCCAGGTACACCGCCCGGCTGACCGCGCCGATATTGGCGCCGTAGACGTGGATGCTGATCGACACCTGGTCGTCGAAGGCGTTGCTGACCTGGTGAATGTCGCCGATACGCGGCGAAACCGCTTCGACATGGCCAGGGTCGATCCGCACCGGCGCACCGGCCGGCAGCAACGCACCGTGCTCGCTGCGGGCGAAACCCTGCGAATATTCAGCGCCGCGCAGCATGCCGATCAGCCCCCAGACTCGGTGATCGTGAATCGGTGTCTGCTGCCCTGGCCCCCAGACGAAGCTGACGACAGAGAAGCGTTGGCGCGAGTCGCAATGCAGCAGGTATTGCTGGTAGCGGCTTGGGTCCGGTTGGGCGAGGGCTTCGGGTAACCAGTCGTCATGGGCGACCAGGCTGCGCAACAGGCCTTGGCCTTGGTCGAGGAGGGTGGCTTCGTCGGGTGCTCGGTCGAGCAGCTCCGAAAGCGCACCGATGAAGTGTCGCAGGCGCTCCAGGCGCAGGGGTTGGCTCATGGTTCAGGCTCGGCTGACGGTTTCGGTTAACCCTAGCAAACTCGCTGAATATTCACCAAGGTAAAATTAATCATAAGCTAATATGCAAAATATGCATTTACAGACTCGCCTATCTGTTTTGAAATAGGCCACCGTCGAAGGCATTAGGTTATGCCTAGAACGAATTTCCCACAGGCTTTATACATCTATAACTTATAAGAAAGGCGCTGGTTAGATTCAAAGCGCATACCACTGTTATTTATCAAAGCGAGACCGCACGGGCGGATCGACTACCTAGTTGCGCCTTTATTGGCCCTGGAGACGAACGTGCGATACCTCAAGCAACTGGCCGCCGGTGTGCTGGCCACCTCACTGAGCCTGGCCGCCGCTGCGCAGACCCTGGTGGTCGGCGACCAAAGCTTCAATGCCCGTGCGGTGATGGAAGCCGCCGGCGTGCTCGATGACGTGCCCTATACCCTGGAATGGAAGCAGTTCACCGCAGGCTCCCCGGTGGCTGAAGCCTTGAATGTCGGCAGCCTCGACATTGGCCTGCTGGGCGATGCGCCGCCGCTGTTCCTCGGTGCCTTGGGGGCACCGATCAAGGTGATTGCGGTGAGCCGGCAGAACCTCGACGGGGTCGCCATCCTGGCGCGCAAGGACTCAAACATTCACAGCCTTGAAGACCTGCGCGGCAAACGCGCGGCCCTGTGGAAAGGCTCCTGGAGCCAGCAACTGTTGTTCAGCGCCCTGGACAAGGCCGGCGTGCCCCGCGATGCCTTGGAGCTGCGCTACCTCAGCGCGCTGGATGCCTCGCACGCCCTGGATGGCGGTTCGGTGGACGTGATCGCGACCTGGGAGCCCTATGTCACCCAACAGGAGCGCCAAGGCGCCAGGGTGCTGGCCACAGCCGAAGGCTTGATTCCGGCCCAGAGCTTTGTGGTGGCCAACGCCAAGGCCGTCGACGCCAAGCGTGCGCAGATCACTGATTTTCTGCAGCGTTTGAAGAAGGCCCGTGATTGGACCTTGAACAATCCAGACAACACCGAGGCCTATGCCGACGCCTGGGCCAAGCGCACCCGCGCCGACCGTGACATTGCCCGGGCCTGGTTCGCCCGCGCGCGCACCGACGTGGCGCCACTCAACCCCCAGGTGATTGTCGATGCGCAGAACACAGTGGACTTCTTTGCCGGGCTTGGGCTGATCAAGGCCTACCCGGCAGCGAGCCTGTTCGACACCTCGTTTGCAGCGGCGCTGGCCAACGACCATTGAGTTTGGCTGTGCCGGCCTCTTCGCGGGCAAGCCCGCTCCCACAGGAAAAGTGCCACCTTCAGAATCGGCGCGGTCCCTGTGGGAGCGGGCTTGCCCGCGAAGAGGCCGGTACTGCCCCATCACTTCAGAGGACTCCCCATGACCACCCGCAAAATCAAACTCGGCGCCCTGACCATGGGCTGCGGCGGCCCTGGCCGCCATAACCTCTGGCTCGACCCCGAGCTGCCGGCCGATGCCAGTATCAACATCGACTGGTACATCGACATCGCCCGCCAGGCCGAGGCTGCGCTATTCGACTTGATATTCATCGTCGACAGCCAATACATCACCCCCGGCTCACCCTCGCATTACCTCAACCGCCTGGAGCCGCTGACCCTGCTCTCGGCCCTGGCCGTCACCACCCGGCATATCGGCCTGGTCGGTACCCTGACCACCTCCTACAACGAGCCCTATAACGTCGCCCGTCGCCTGGCCTCGCTGGATCTGATCAGCAAAGGCCGCGCCGGCTGGAACGTGGTGACCAGCGGCGATGCCGGCACCGCTGGTAACTATGGCCGTGACGAGCATTACGACTACGACACCCGCTACGCCCGCGCCGAGGAACACGTGCAGGTGGTGCAGGGCTTGTGGCATTCCTATGAGAACGGCGCCTTCCCGCGCGATCGCGCCACGGGCCAGTTCCTCGACCCCTCGAAGCTGCATGCGCTCAACCACAAGGGCGAACACTTCTCGGTGGTGGGGCCCTTGAACATCCAGCGTTCGCCCCAGGGCCAACCGGTAATCTTCCAAGCTGGCGACTCGCAGCAGGGCCGCGACCTGGGCGCCGCCACCGCCGATGTGATCTTCACCCACGCGGCCAGCATCGAGCAGGGCCAGGCCTTCTATCGTGACGTCAAGGAACGTGCAGCGCGCCTGGGGCGAGACCCGGAGCAGTTGCTGGTACTGCCAGGTGCAGAAATCTATGTGGGCGACACCGATGCTCACGCCCGTGAGATCGAGCGCCACTACCACCAGCAGGACCACAGCTTCGAACTGGCACTCAAGGAGTTCGGGCGCAATTTCGGGTGGCACGATTTCACCCAGTACGACCTTGATGCGCCATTCCCTCAGGAGAGCCTGGAGCATGCCCGTAGCAGCTTCTTCACCAATGCCAAGCGCATTGCCGACCAGGCGCGGGCGCAGGGCTTCAGCTTGCGCCAGGCGGTGGAGTTCGGCCGCCAGCTACGCCCGGGGGCATTCGTCGGCTCCGCCGAAACGGTGGCGGCAAAAATGACCGAGTGGTTCGAGGCGCGGGCGCTGGATGGCTTCAATATCTACATTGGCCATCCAGGCCAGTTCCGCCGTTTCACCGAAGAAGTGGTGCCATTGCTGCAGGCACGTGGCGTCTACCGCACCGCGTATGAAGGCACGACATTGCGCGAAAGCCTCGGCCTGAGCCTTCAGTGAATGCTCGAGGCCAGTTCGAAGATCGGCATGTACATCAGGATCACGATAAAGCCGATCAACAGGCCAATGAACGTCATCAGCAGCGGCTCGAACAGCTTCACGAACCACTCCACCCAGCGGCCAATCTCCTGGTCGTGAAAGTCGGCGCAACGCTCAAGCATTTCGCCAAGGTTGCCCGACTGCTCACCGGCGCGCAGCAGCCGCAGCGACACCGGCGTCACCAGTTGCCCAACTTCCAGCGCGTCGGACAGCGGCAACCCCTCGGCCACGCGCTGGCTGGCCTGTTCAAGGCCCTGCGCGGCGGCGCTACCCAGCAGCCCGCGGGCCATGCCCATGGCTGTGAGGATAGGAATACCGCCTTGCAGGAGGATGCCCAGCGAGCGGTAGAAGCGCGCCAGTTCGTACATCATCAGCCGCTGGTGCAGCGCTGGCATACGCCTGAGCTGGCGCGCTGCCCAGCGCCGCACCAGCGGGTGGCGGCGCAGCAGCACCAGGGCGGTGATGCCCGCCACGCTGCCCAGCGCCAGCGGCAGTTGCTGGGCATGCAAGAACAACCCGATCTGCATCAGCAGGCGTGACAGCCACGGCAGCTCGGTACCCATGCCTTCGAACACCTGGCTGAAGCGCGGCACCACGTAGCCGAGCAAAAACAGTACCACGCCACCACCGACCAGCAACAACAGCAGTGGGTAAACCGACGCCCCCACCAGTTTCTGCCGCACCAGGTCCAAGCGTTGCCGGTAGGCGATATAGCGGCCGAGGGCGTCGCCGAGGGCGCCGGTGCGCTCGCTGGACTGCACCAGCGCCACGTACAGGGCCGGGAATATCCTGGGCTGGCGGCCCAGCGCCTGAGACAGCGAGTGCCCCTCGTACAGCTGGCGTACCAGTTCGCCGAGCACCTTGCGCGAGGCCGCAGCGGGGGCTTTTTCCGCCAGGCTTTCGAGGGCATCGATCAATGGCAAGCCAGCGTTGAGCAGGGTCGACAGCTCCTGGCTGAACAACACCAGGTCAAAGCTCGCCTCGCGGCGCCAGGCCATGCCGCGCAAGGCGCTGCCCTGGCCCTTCACGCTGACCACCCGCAAGCCTTGGTCCTCGACCTGGCGGCGCGCCTGGTCGGCATCTTCGGCGTCGATCTGCAATTGCACCACGCCCTGTCTGCCCAGGGCCTTGAGGCTGTAGCGCATGGCCGAGCTCCTTATTGCCAGCTGGTGATTTCGGCGTTCTCACCGTCGCCACCGGGCTGGCCGTCCTTGCCCATCGACAGCAGGTCGTACTCGCCGCCGTTCTCACCGGGTTGCCGGTAGATGTAGGCGCGGCCCCACGGGTCTTGCGGCACGGCCTTCTGCAGGTACGGGCCGGTCCAGCGGGCCTCGCCGCTAGGGGCGATGACCAGTGCCTGCAAGCCTTGTTCACTGTTGGGGTAATGCCCGACTTCCAGGCGATAGAGGTCCAGGGCTTTGCTCAAACCCTCGATCTGCGCCCGCGCCACCTTGACCTCCGAGCGGCCAAGTTGGCTGAAGTACTTGGGCGCGACGATGCCGGCCAGCAGGCCGAGCACAACCAGCACCACGAGGAGTTCGAGCAGGGTGAAGCCACGTTGGGGGTTGGATCTGCGCTGCATGGTGATGCCCTCCACTGCGTAGGAACATGCTGTGGCAGGCACCATGCAACAGCCGTGCACGTCTGCCTCGGGGCCTTGCGCCATGCGGTGCAGGAAGCGGCACAGTGCTTGCGTCGTGGTCTGCAACCTCGGGTTTTCCGGGGCATTTCCCCCACATCGGGGGCCACGACGAAGAGGCGACCGACATGCGTGGACTTATCCTGGGTTTGATCTGGCTGGCGGCGGGTGCCGCCCAGGCCGATGTGTACATCTCCATCGATGCCAAGGGCGGCTACGTACTGACCAACGTCCATCGGCCCGGGCGCCAGTATCAGCGGGTGATCAGCGAACCGCTGGCCCAGGCGGGTGCTGCCGGTGCGCAAATGATCACCGGGCGGCCCTATGCCGAGCTGGTGGCCGCTGCAGCGTTGGCCCACAACGTGCCGCAAGCACTGCTGCATGCGCTGATCAAGGCAGAGTCCGGCTACAACCCCAAGGCTCGCTCGCCGGCGGGCGCGGTGGGGCTGATGCAGCTGATGCCCGATACCGCGCGGGAGATGGGCGTGGAAAACGCCTTGGACCCTGAGGACAATGTGCAGGGTGGGGCCCGCTACCTGAAACGCATGCTGACCCTGTTCGACAATGACATCACCCTGGCCGTGGCCGCCTATAACGCCGGCCCCGACGCGGTGTTGCGCCGGGGCGCAGTGCCGCCGTACGCCGAAACCCGCCGCTACGTGCCCAACGTGCTGCGCGATTACCGCAAGCTGCAAGGGCTGGCGGACGACTCGCCGCTGTAGGCGCGCGACGTGGCCGAGCAGCGCGGCGGCCACCCTTCGGCGGATGACATCAATTTAGAACCATGGTTCCCCCAACTCTGGGCTATAACCTTCAAAGGTGCCCAGCTGTGGAGTCCGCCATGGACATCGCCCCCCGTTCCGACGCCCTTGGAGTGCCTGCCGGTACCGAGGCGACAGCCCCACGCAAGCCGTTCAACCTGCTGCGCTGGTATGCCTGGGTCAGCCTGGCCATCATTCTCTCGGTGGCGGTCGGGTTGGGGCTGATCTCCAGCCGTTTCATCATCGATGAAAGCGTCGAGCGCGATGCGCTGTTGTCCGCTCAGTTCATCACCTCTATCGCTGATGCTGAAGTGCGCCATGTGTCGATTCCCAATGTGCGCACCATGGGCGAATTGCTGGACCCGCGTACCGATCGCACGGCGCTGCCGGATGTCGACCCCGATGCCCGGCGCAAGGCTAGGGGCGAGTTCCTCGACCATATCGCCCACCTGCCGGACATGCTGCTGGCCAATATCTATGCGCCCGACCGCACGGTGATCTGGTCGACCAACCCGGCGCTGATCGGCAAGTTGATCGAAGGCGACGACGACCTGGACCGCGCCTTCGAGTACAAGATGCGGGTCTCGGCCAGCTACCACGACTTCGAGCGGGCACGCGAAGAGCAAAAGTTCGTGACCCCGCCTGAGCAGCTGTTCATCGAAAACTACATTCCGTTGTTCGACGCCGATGGCGAGCACGTCACGGCCATGGTGGAGATCTACAAGGAACCGCATGACCTGATCGTGCGCATCGAACATGGCCTGATCCTCATCTGGCTGGCGATCACCGTCGGCGCCGGGCTGGTGTATATCGGCCTGTACGGCATCATGCGCCGGGCGGCCAAGCTGCTGGCGGTGCAACAGAAACGGCTGATCAACAATGAAACCTACGTGGCCCTGGGCGAGGTGTCTTCGGCGGTGGCACACAGCTTGCGCAACCCGCTGGCGAGCATCCGCTCCAGTGCCGAGCTTGCACAGGCGTTCGACGAGGGCCCGGCGCAAAGGAACATCAACGACATCATCAGCCAAGTCGACCGCATGTCGCAGTGGATCCGCCAGCTGTTGCAGTCACTGCGCCCGCTCAATGACGAAGCGGTGGCGGTGGACCTGCCGCAGGCGCTGCAGGAAAGCCTGCAGACCTTTGCCGTGCCGCTGGCGCGCAGTGGCGTCACCCTCGACCTGCAACCGTTACCGGCGGTTCAGGTGTTGGGGCACCCGGCGTTACTGCGGCAGATTTTCAGCAGTTTGATTGCCAACGCATTGGAGTCGATGGAGCAGGGCGGTAAGTTGCGTGTCGAGGTGGTGCGCCACGACCGGTGCGGCCTGACGCTGCGCCTGTCCGATAGCGGCAAGGGTATGACCGAGCAACAGCAGCGCATGGCCTTCAGGCCGTTCTTCACCACCAAGCAGGGCGGGCTGGGCGTTGGCTTGGTTTTGGTCAAACGCATCATGGAGCGCTTTGGTGGTGCGGTGAGGTTGAGTAGCAGCCTAGGGCATGGCACCCGGGTTTCGCTGAATTTCAGGTTGGCGAAATGTTCTTAGTGGGCTTTAGGTTATGCTCGTAACTACATGATTTATAACAAATAGCTCTTTTTTGGGTAATTGTTACCCAAAAGTGGGGACTGAAGCTTGACCTGGGTTTAATAAGTTCTTTCAAGTGACTGAAAAATATGAATATGTCTTTTCTTTCGTCGGCTGGCTGATTTTTTGCAACGTGAGCATGGCAACAACGGGTCGCCTTGGCGGCCTGGGTGAAGTGCCATTAAATTGCTACTAATCGTGGCAAGGGTGCGCTTCAGAACGGACGCCCAGCGCGGGAACCCCTCAATGCAGATGCTGGAAAACGAAGTGCCCGACAAAGCGTCTGCGGCCACCAGTGGTTTTGCGGCGCCATTGCGCGAGTTCAACCTGTTGCGTTGGTTTTCGATCATCAGCCTGTTGATCATCGCCTCGGTGGCCGGTGGCTTGGGCTATGTGTCGACGCGCTTCGTGGTGCGCGACAGTGTGGAGCGCGATGCCATGCTCACCGCCCAATTCATCCAGGCCATGGCCCAGGCCGAGGTCCGCCATTCGCAACTGCCGCCGGGCACCACCATGGGCGAACTGCTCGATCCGCGCCTGGACCTGCAGCACCTGCAGTTCACCCCGGCGTTGGCCGAATCGACCCGTGTCGAATTCCTCGACCACGTCGAACACCTGCCCGATACCCTGTTGGCCAACGTCTACGCCCGCGACCGGACCATTGTCTGGTCCACCAACCCTCAGTTGATTGGCGAGCGGATCGAGGAGGATGGCGACCTGGAGCGCGCGTTCCGTTCGCGCAAAGCGGTGTCTGCCAGCTACCACCAGGCCGAGGACGACCGTGAAGAACAGAAGTTTCTGCGCGAACCCAAGTACCTGTTCATCGAGAACTACATCCCGCTGTTCGACAGCCAAGGCGAGCAGGTGCTGTCGATGGTGGAAATCTACAAGGAGCCGCAGGACCTGATCCGGCGTATCCAGCGCGGTTATGTACTGATCTGGGCCTCGACCCTGGTGGGTGGCGCGCTGATTTACTTTGGCCTGTTCTGGATCGTGCGCCGGGCGGCGCTGATGCTCAACCAGCAGCAAGACCGCCTGGTAGCCAGTGAAACCTACGTGGCACTGGGCGAAATGTCCTCTGCGGTGGCCCACAGCCTGCGCAACCCGTTGGCCAACATCCGCTCCAGCGCCGAACTGGCCCAGGAGATCGCCAACCCCACCGCACAAAAGAACATCACCGACATCATCAGCCAGGTCGACCGCATGTCACGTTGGGTGCGCGACTTGCTGGTGTCGTTGCGCCCGACCAGTGACGAGCCCGAGGCCGTGGACCTGGTCGCATCCATCGAGGACACCCACCTGGCCTTCGCTCAGCAGATGGCGCGCAACGGCGTGCAGTTCTGCTACGAGGGCCCTGACGTACAGTGTGTGGCCAGCCAGCCGCTGCAGCTGACGCAGATCCTCAACAGCTTGTTTTCCAATGCCCTTGAAGCTATGCCGGCAGGCGGTGTGCTGCGCGCAGAAGTGAGCGTGCAGGACGGCCAGCGCGCCGTGCTGCTGCTCAGCGATACCGGCAAGGGCATGAGCCAACAGCAGGAACGGATGGTGTTCAAGCCGTTCTTCACCACCAAGCAGGGCGGCCTCGGTGTTGGTCTGGCCCTGGTGCAACGCATCATGGAGCGTTTTGGCGGCTCGGTCAGCCTGAGCAGCCGCGAAGAGGAAGGAACCCGCGTAAGCCTTACTTTCAATATCGCAGCGGGAGGGGACCATGGAACACAGCATCCTGGTAGTCGAGGATGATGAAATCCTTGCTGACAACATTCGCACCTACCTGAGCCTCAAGGGTTACGAGGTGACGGTCTGCCACAGCGCGGAGCTTGCGCTGGAGCAGATCAAGCAGGCCCAGCCCGATGCGGTGCTGACCGACAACTCGTTGCCAGGTATGAGTGGGCATGACCTGCTGCGTGTGCTGGTGTCGCAGGCGCCGGCGCTGAAGGTCATCATGATGACGGGCTATGGCAATGTCGAAGACGCGGTACAGGCGATGAAGGAGGGCGCCTTTCATTACCTGACCAAGCCGGTGGTGCTGGCCGAGCTTAAACTGACCCTGGACAAGGCCCTGGCGGCTGAACGGATGGAACGCACCTTGTCGTTCTACCAGGAGCGCGAGGCGCAGAAGTCCGGGCTGCAGGCACTGATTGGCGAATCGCCGGTGATGCACAGCCTCAAGCACACCCTGCGCCAGGTGCTGGATGCAGAGCGGCGCATGGCCAGCGACGACCTGCCGCCGGTGTTGGTCGAGGGCGAGACCGGCACTGGCAAGGAACTGGTGGCCCGGGCCCTGCATTTTGATGGCTCGCGCAGCAAGGGCCCATTCATCGAATTCAACTGCGCATCGATCCCGGCCAACTTGCTGGAGGCGGAGTTGTTTGGCCATGAAAAAGGCGCGTTCACCGATGCCAAGGAGCGTCGCGTAGGCCTGGTCGAGGCCGCAGATGGCGGCACGCTGTTCCTCGATGAAATCGGCGAGATGGACCTTGTGCTGCAGGCCAAGCTGCTCAAACTGCTGGAGGATCGCAGCATCCGCCGCATTGGCGCGGTGAAGGAGCGCAAGGTCGACTTGCGGGTGATCAGCGCTACCAACTGCAACCTCGAACAGATGGTGCAGCAAGGCAAGTTCCGCCGCGACCTGTTCTTCCGGCTACGCATCATCGCCTTGAAGGTACCGCGGCTGTATGCCCGGGGGCAGGATATCCTGCTGTTGGCCAGGCATTTTTTAGCGCACCACGGGCGGCGCTATGGCAAGCCGAATTTGCGTTTTTCCGCCGAGGCAGAGGCCCTGATGCTGGGCTACAGTTGGCCTGGCAACGTGCGCGAACTGCGCAACATGCTGGAGCAGACGGTATTGCTGGCACCCAATGAGGTGGTGCAATCGCATCAGTTGAACCTGTGCATGACGCTGATCGACGAGCCGTTGATACAGCAACAGGCACCCGCCGTATTCGAGATGCCACGGCATGAGCCAGAACCGGGTACCAGCCTGCCGGACATGGAGCGGGATTTGGTGTGCAAGACCTTGGACCGAACTGACTGGAATGTGACCAAGTCGGCGCGGATGCTGGGGCTGTCGCGGGATATGCTGCGTTACCGGATCGAAAAGCTGGGGTTGACCAGGCCAGACAAGCGGCATTGGTGACTTCACGGCTTCGGCCATGCGCGATCTGGGTACGATTTGTGTAGGAGCAGCCTTGTGCTGCGAAGAGGCCGGTACTAGCAGCGAAGATTCACTGTGTAGTTGCCGGCCTCTTCGCAGCACAAGGCTGCTCCTACAGGGGCTCAAGGGTTGCCCGTGCTCGTGCCTTGGCGCCCAGTGCCTTCCGAGCCACTGCCATCCATCCCTGGCAAATCCCGCCCATCATTCTGGGTGGCTGGCGGGCTCTCGGGATCATTGCCCTCGATCCGCGGGTCGGTGTCGCGTGGCATCGGCTTTTCAATGGGGTTGAGCGTGCTGTCTACACCCGGTGTCGGCGCTGGGTTGTGCGGGTCGTCGGGGTAGGTGGGCCCAGTGCCGACCGCCAGGGCCAGCGGTGAAACCAGTACGGCTGCAAGCAGGAAGGGGCGGATCATGGGCAGGCTCCTTTGCATCGGGATGGGGGCAAGGCTTCTATTTCGATTGGGCCATCAAGCCCGCGCCTGGTGCCCCCACCCCGATCAACGGTCACACCACCGTCGACAGCAACATGATGAAGATGATGCCGACCACCGAAAGGATGGTCTCCATCATGCTCCAGGTCTTGAAGGTCTCGGCCACGGTCATGTTGAAGTACTGTTTCACCAGCCAGAACCCGGCATCGTTGACGTGTGACAGGATCAGCGAGCCAGCGCCGGTGGCCAGCACCAGCAACTCACGGTTGACCCCCGGCACCAGGTCAATCACCGGTGCCACGATGCCCGCGCCCGTGATGGTCGCTACCGTCGCCGAACCCGTGGCGATGCGGATCACCGCCGCTACCAGCCAGGCCAGCATGATCGGCGAGATTTCGGCCTGCACGGCCATCTGCCCGATCACGTTGCCGACACCGGTATCCACCAGCATCTGCTTGAAGCCGCCACCGGCACCGACGATTAGCACGATGGCAGCGGTGGGCGCCAGGCTCTGGTCGAGCATCTTCATGATCTGCTGGCGGTTGAAGCCTCGCGCCGCGCCGAAGGTGTAGAAGGCCAGCAGCAGCGCAGCGAGCAGGGCGGTGATGGGGTGGCCGATCAGGTCCATCCATTGGCGCACGATATGCTCGGCCGGCAGGACCACATCGGCGAAGGTCTTGAGCAGCATCAACGCCACTGGCAGCAGTACCGTGACCAAGGTGATGGTGAAGCTCGGCAGGTTGCCCTGGTCGGACTCCTTGGCGATTTGGTCCATCAGCTCCTGGGACGGGTTGCCCGGGATGTAGCGTGAAATGAAGTTACCGAACAGCGGGCCGGCAATGATCGCGGTGGGCAGCGCGACGATCAGGCCGTAGAAGATGGTCTTGCCGATGTCGGCATGGAAGATGCCGATCGCCAGCAACGGCCCCGGGTGCGGCGGCACCAGGCCGTGAACCACGGACAGGCCGGCCAGCAGCGGTATGCCGATTTTTACCAGCGAAACGCCGGAGCGCCGGGCGACGATGAACACCAACGGGATCAGCAACACGAAGCCGATCTCGAAGAACAGCGGAATACCAACCAGGAAGGCGGCGAACATCATGGCCCAGTGCACGTTCTTCTTGCCGAAGGCGCGGATCAGGGTCTGGGCGATCTGGTCGGCGCCGCCGGAGTCGGCCATCAGCTTGCCGAGCATGGTGCCCAGCGCGAGGACGATACCGACGAAGCCCAGCACGCCGCCGAAACCGTCCTGGAACGATTTCATCACCTTGGCCACCGGCATGCCGGAGGTGAGGCCAAGGAAGCCGGCCGCGAGGGTGAGGGCGACGAAGGGGTGCACTTTGAAATGGGTGATCAGCAGGATCAGCCCGACGATGGTGACCAGTGCGTCGAGCAGCAGGAAGGTATCAGTAGCCAGTCCGAACATGGTTTTAATGCCTCGGTCTTATCGTTGTTTTGGGCGTAACGTTATGGAACTTTCAGGCGCTTTCATTGGTCGAGACAGCGCTGTCTTGGGTGAGCCGGATAAACCGCCAGGTTCAGGCGGTTTGCGCCAGGTCCCGCTCACCGCAAGGCTTTAGCCAGGTGTCTACCGTCTCGGCCAAGGCGTCGATGGCCTGGGTGGCGTCCAGCGGCAAGGTTCGTGGCTCGCCACGCGGCGATTCGAGGGCCGCGAACTGGCTGTCGATGAGGCTCGCCGGCATGAAATGCCCAGGGCGCGCCAAGACCCGCTTTTCGGCTTCGGCAGGGGTCAGCTCAAGGAACACGAACGCGAGGCCCGGCATGGACGCGCGCAACGTTTCGCGGTAACGGCGCTTGAGTGCCGAGCAGGTCAGGATCGGGCGTTCGCCCGACTGCACTGTGGCTTGCAGCTCCTGGCCCAGGCGCACCAGCCAGCCGGCTCGGTCGTTATCGTCCAGGGGGATGCCAGCGCTCATCTTGCGGATGTTTTCGGCAGGGTGGAAAGCGTCGCCTTCGATCAGGCGGCCGCCGCTTCTGGCGGCAATGGCAGCGCCGACGCAGCTTTTGCCGCAGCCAGCTACGCCCATCACCACAATGGCGGACAGGGGAGAATTCATCAGTACCTCCTGCGGGGTGAGATAGCGCTGTCTCGTCGTTGACGAACAGCCACCTCCCCGGTGTTATTGGTCTTGTCCTTACGCAGTATGGACGCTTGGCACAGTGCACGTGGAACCGCTACCAAAGATTACATTGCCTGCGTCCTGAGACAGCGCTACCTTAGTGGCCGTTCCCCTCCCTTGGCAAGTAGTAAAATTACAACATCCATGTCCCGCACAGGCTCTCGCACCACCGGTCGTCCTACCCTGGCAGAAGTCGCCAGGCTTTCCGGGGTTTCCCCGATCACCGCATCCCGCGCTTTGCGCGGCGTCAGCACGGTTGCCCCGGCGCTGGTGGAAAAGGTTGCCGCTGCTGCGGCCAGCCTGGGCTATGTCGCCAACCCGGCAGCCCGCGCACTGGCTTCGGCGCGCAGCCAGTCGGTGGTGGTATTGATCCCGTCGTTGTCCAACCAGTTGTTCATCGACACCCTCGAAGCCATACACGAGGTGATGCGCCCGCGAGGGCTCGAGGTGTTGATCGGTAACTATCACTACGACATTGCCGAAGAAGAAAACCTGATCCGCAACTACTTGGCCTACCAGCCTTGCGGCATGCTGCTGACCGGTTTCGAGCGCAGTGACGCCGCTCGGCAGATGCTGGCGGCCAGTGGCGTGCCCTGCGTGCACATGATGGAGCTGGGCGGCGAGGCGGGTGCGTTGTCGGTGGGCTTCTCGCAGCAACAGGCCGGGCGCGCTGCGGCCAGGCACTTGATCGAGCGTGGGCGGCGCCGGCTGGCGTTCATCGCCGCGCAGCTCGACCCACGGGTAATGCAGCGTGCCGAGGGCTTCCGCCAGGCCCTCGCCGAGGCAGGGCTGCAGTCGACGGAGCTGGAAATCCTTGCCCCGGAGCCTTCCTCGATCGCGCTGGGCAGTGCGTTGTTCAGCCAGTTGATGCAACAGGCGCCGGATGTCGACGGTATCTTCTTCTGCAACGACGACCTGGCCCAGGGTGCGGTCCTGCAGGCACTGCGCCAGGGCGTGGAAGTACCCCGCGAGGTGGCGATGGTCGGCTTCAACGACTTGCCCGCTTCTGCGCACATGGTCCCGCGGCTGACCTCGATTCGCACGCCGCGGGCTGCCGTTGGTCGGGGCGCCGCGCAGGCCCTGCTGGCGTTGCTTGACGGCAAGCGGGTGGCCACCGAGCAGCAAGACCTTGGTTTCGAGTTGATGGTGCGCGAAAGCTCGTGACACGCGGTGCCTGAGTAGCGCTTGGGGTGTTAATTACAAAGTGATAGCAATGTGCTTGCACGGCGCAGTTGCCCATCTATGCTCAGGACACCCCGCGCATAAAGGAGCCCGGCGTCATGTTCGATTTCCATCGCAAATGCGGCTGGAAAGCACATGACGCTCTAGAACAGTGTTTTCAAGGTTGGCCGCTCAAGGAATATCCCACTAGGTATCCCAAGGTAGAGAGGTCGACATCATGCCCGCCGCCCGCAAAGTAAACATCAACCCCGACCGCGAACCCAGCTTGGTTATGACCCGTGATGAGGTGCTCTTCAAGCTTCGGCAGGCGCTCGCACCGGTCAGAATCACTGACTACATCCTCAACGGTTGGATGGACCGCGACTACTTCCCGCGTCCCGTCGCCCTGGGCGGTCTGCGCTCTCACGGCAAGCCGATGCATGTCGTTTGGCTGACAGCTGATGTGCAAGCGTTCCTTGAAGGGCTGTCGTCGCAGCCGCGCCTCAAGGCGCCGAAGAACTACGGCGCCACTCCCAAGAAAAGCGCCGAAGACCAGCCAGCCTGACAAAGAAAACCCCGGCGAGGGTTCGAGCCAAGCCAGGGTTCAATAGGGAGCATGTATATATGACCAGTATATCTAACGGTGACGCCGGGGCAAGTGGCATCGACAAGGGATTTTGGGCCAAGGCAGTCGCTGCGGGGGAGGCCCAAAAGGCCGAAGCCGCCAAGAAATCCAGGGGGGCCAAACCCGCCGCCAAAAAAGCAGCCGTTCAAGCAACTGTGCCCGGCGAAGAAGGGGTCAGCGTATCGAGCAGCACCGTGCTGCCAGACCTGCCATCGGTCAACCGCCCGGAGTTTGCCATGCCGACCGATGTAGGCGAGTTGCAGGAAGTGAAATCCGGGTTCAGCAGGCCCGCACAGGAGTCTGGTGCTGACGGCGGCATCCTTCTGGCCCCCGGTGCTATCCGACCTTCGACGCCGGGCGAGCGAGCGTTGCTTGAGTCCATGGTACATGCACAGGATGACTTCAAGGCGTTGCCGCCTGAGCAGCGGGAAGCGCACGCCAAGGCCAGTGGCCTTACACCTGATTCCTATGCCCTGCTGGAAGATGTATCGCGGGACTTCGTGTTCGTTACTTCCGGTCGAGTGTCCTATGCCTATGAGCGCGCAACCGGCATCGAGCACGGGGACAAGGGGTTCGCGCAATTGGTCAGGAAGCGCTACGGGTACATCACCCCACTAGATCCTGAGGCCAAAGAACAGCGGATGTCGCTCGGCAAAATCTGGTGGGAGGGGGAATTCCCTCACAAGCGCGTCGTTTCCAGCATCGTCATGGAGCCAACTAGCTTGACAGCATGCCAGGACGCCGAACGCCGACCCGAAGTCCTAAACCTGTGGCACATACGCAAGCTGACCATGGCCGCGCCGGACATGAATGCAACATGTGGGGACGTTGCACCACTGCTGGAACACCTCATGTACATCGCTGACGGTGACGAAGTGGTGGTCAGCTTCTTCCTGAACTGGATGGCACAGCTGTACCAGACGCCTGAAATCAAAATCCCAAGCGCCATCCTGATGTACTCCAAGTTCGGCGGCGTCGGCAAGTCCATGCTCTACAAACTGCTGGCTGCAGTGTTCGGGCACTCAATGGTCGGTAACTGTAGCGGTCGGGCGCTGACCAAAAGTTTCGACGATGTGACCGAGCACAAGCGGGTACTGGTCATCAATGAAGTGGCGCGGTCCGAGAAGGCTGACGGGTACGAGCACTTCAAGAACATGATTTCCGAGGAAGATACCAGCTTCGAGGGCAAAGGCCGAGCGGCCAAGGACATCAAGAACATCACGCACTTCGTGGTGACAACGAACAACCTCGACGCACTGCCCCTGATGCAGGGTGACCGCCGCGTGGCTGCGTTCATGTGCAATGCCCAGCCCAAGCCCGCTGACTACTACGTCAAACTTCATGCGTGGATGGAGGGGCCTGGCCCGTCGCTGGTAGCAGGTGTGCTGGCACGGTGGACGTTTCCCGCTGACTGGAATCCGCACGCACCTGTGCCACAAACCGATGCCACCAGAACGTTGCAGGATGCTGCACAGGGCGGACTCCATGAACTGGTCAAAGAACTGGTGGAGGACTTCCGGCCACCATTCGATCGTGACCTGATCGCTGTTGATTCGGCGGTGATCCAGCTGAATGAGCTGTACCCGACACTGAGCAAGGCAGCGAACAGGACCAGCCTCGGCAAGGTACTCAAGGCCATCTGCGGCGAGCCGGAGCAACTGCGGATTCGACGGCGTGAGGACGGCTCTACGCCTAACGTTCGTGTGTACCTGATCCGAAATGCAAGGCAATGGAGTCTCGCAACGCCAGAGCAACGCGGCGCCCATATTGCCGATGGTAGCCGTATGTTCCCAGTCCAAAACCAGCCCGAGGTGGCCAGCCATGACTAACACCCTTTCCGCCATGCCGGTGCTGCCGCTACCCACCGTGGCGTTGTTCGACAGATTCGGCAAGCCCATCAAACCGGCGGGACCCAATGAAGAACTGGCCAAGCATCGCGCCGCTGTGCGTCAGGCCCGGCATGCAGCAGAGCTGGAGGCCATCGAGTACGCGCAGATCATGCTCCAGCGGCACATTGCGGCCGCGCTAGACCCGGCGACTGACCCCAAGCTGGCCCGACAGTTGCGCCTGGATATCATGGATCGAGGTATCGGCAAGGTGCGTGAAGCCGAATCGGATAGTGATCCGAAACAGCGGGAGGCCGCTGCACAGAACATGCTGGAAGCCTTGGCGGCGATGTCCACCAGTAATTTTGCACTGGAGCAGCAGGGTAAGGCCGCCGCCTTTATTGAGCGCGACGTGACACCCGAGCAGGGGCAGTACCAAGACATTGATCTGGACCAGTTCAACGTAGAGAACGAGTGAGGTGCGCCATCATGGAAACCATCAAACGTATCTTCCTGAATATCGGCATCGTGATCGTTGGCACAGTGTGTTCGACGCTTTGGTGGTCGTACTTCGCCTGGTCGACGGCCAGTTGGTTCGGCGCGAAGGATGTCGCTGCGATCCAATTGGATGCCACGCTCGCTGCCATGACCATCACACCATGTGCAATCATCCTGGGCATGCTGGTGAACGCCGCCCGTGAAGCCAAGGCGAAGCTCCATTAAGCTGGGGCACAAGGGGTCATCGGTGGGTTATTCTCTGTGGCCCACCGATGACAAGACGAAGGAACTGTCGTGGACTTCGACGAAAAAGAGTACCAAGAATATCTTGAGTATGTGGCTAGCCGCCCTACGCTCACCGAGGAACGCAACCACCGTAACCATTGGTACAACCGTGCCCGCGACCTACGTGCCGCAGCCGGTGCAGTCTGGTATGCGATGCGCTCTGAAAACGACCGGTGTGTGGCAGAAAGTCTAGGTATGGGGTTCGGGTACAGCATGGGAGTTGCCTGTTACCCGGTGTACCACATGCTTTGTGGTCAAGCTCTTGAGGTCATCATGAAAGCGGTGCTTGTCAGTCGAGGCGAAACCCCGCCCGAGGTCCACAAACTCAACGACCTTGCAGACCTTGTCGGAGTGAAAAGAAACCAACATCAAAAGCGACTGCTGTCGTTTTATGAGGCGTCGATCTGGTGGGCGGGGCGCTATCCGATACCCAAGAAAGCCAACGACCAATTGATAAGGGATTATTGGAAGCTTGCTCGCAACGTTATGGAAAAAGCTGTGCCAGGCAAAGAAATTCGATTTGTAGAACGAAGCGGCGCGACGGACTGGGAAAAATTCGACGCGCTGTGGTGTGAGTACGCCGACAAGTTTGAACACGGGTTCTAGTTTCCCTTCACCCATCGACGCCGCTATCATCGCTGGCCATGTGCCATGAATATAGCGAAGGGGTTGCAATGGACTTGTGGGAACCAGTCAACGGCGTGTTCTGGAGCGCGCCACCGGATGACGGTTGGGTGCATTGGCCAATAGCTATTGTGCTGCTGTTCGCAATCATCACAGTTGCGGGGTTAGCAGTTCGCATAGTCAAGAAACGCAGCGAACCAGAATGGCACCTGCGCCAGCACATGGTGGAGCTTGGCGGGGCTGCCACACTGATCTACCTAGTCGGAATTGCTGCCTTGACGGGGGATCGCATTGGAACCCTTGGTGATATGCCCCTCAACGAAGTAGGTGACTTCCTTGCTGGTGCCTTCGGCCCTGTGGGGTTCTTATGGTTGGTCCTGGGCTTCCTGCAGCAGGGTGAAGAGCTGAAAGAGTCACTTCAACAGCAGTCCATAATGGCGCGAGCTGCTCACCGTCAGACCGAGGTTCTCACGCTTGAGCGGGAGCGTCTACTTACGGCGATCTTTTCATTGGAAACTTCCCCCCGAGTGATAATCGTAGATGACCGCTACGCCCGGAATGTTATAGAGGTGCAAAATGGTGGAAATATCGCGGTTGGTGCAGCTCTTATTTTTGAGCCACCAATCAATGACTTAGAGCGAAAAGAGTTGGGTGACTTCCTCAAGGACTCCACGTCTAGAGACGACCTTGAATTCTCACTCGTAGAAGGTAAGGCGGCAGGTGATTGCAGGTTGGAGTACACCGATGCGGTAGGCGGTAGACGAGCAGAGTTCTTCAAATACAGTGTCGACAGGGATAGAGTAAGTTTTATGAAGGTATACCGGTGAGGGCATCCCTGCCCACCTGTGCTTGAAGCCCTCACTTCCCCCGACCGCGCTTGCCACCCGAAGGCTTGCGCTTGACGGTGAGGGGGTGTTGTTGCGGGAAGAACGTCGAGTCTCCCTGTTTCTTACGGCTTACGCCGGGTCGTTTGTCAGCCATTTTCAATCACCTCAGTTGTTGTGCCCATCGGCACAGATTCGTCATCGTCGTGTGCCGGTAGCATCTTGAGTGGCCAGCCGAACAGCTCGGCCCTCAGCCCCTGCAACACTTCGTCAGTGGTCAGCCCCCTGCCATCCGCCCAAACGCCGGCGCGCATACCACGTAGGACGGCCCGGCGTTGGCGCTTGAGCGCCTCGTCCCTACCCAGCTCAATATCGTGCTGCATGGCCGCGAGGCCTTGCAAAATGCGATCTTCGCGGGTACGTCGTGTGCTGATTACAATCGGATCATCTGCCATGTATCACCCCCAGGGCTGTTGCACAGAGTTGGCTTCCATTTCGCGCCAGAACGCGTCGAACTGCTCAGCGCTCATTTGCGATACTTGGCTAGCAGACAGTGCGCCACGTTGGTCAGGCGCACGCCCACTGGCCGGCAATGTGCTCAAGCTGGTGGGCGCTGCCTTCCGTGGGGTACGCGCTTGGGTTTGAAAGCCGAGTTCGCGGGCCTTGTCGTACACCAGTTGTGCGAAGTTCTGACCGCTGGCGACCGTATCCCTGTAGAACGTGGCCACCGCTATCTTTCGGCACTGCGCGAGTTGGTAGGGGGTGGCGCCGGGGTGCTGCTGGGCAATACGCGCATCTAGCTCTTGGGTGATGAATGCGGTGGCCGCGTCGTAGTCGCTGTGCTGCGCCCGGAATTCAGCTTCTACGCCTTGCATGTGTTGCCCGATTTGGGCGACCTCGTAATCGACCTGCTGCACACCGGCTTCATACTGACGGCGGGCTTGTTCCTGCTGCTGGGCCTGTTCAATCTGCTGGAGTCGGGCGTTGACGTGAGCTTCGGGGTCGTCTACAAACGCCGGTATTTCCGCTTCGGCCTGCTGTGCAGCGAGCTGCTGTTGCTGGGCTTGCCAGGCCTGTTGCTGCGCCTGGAATTGAGCGATCTGCTGGCGCAGTTGCTCAGCCTCGGCCTGGGCTGCCTGGCGGCGCTGGCGTTCTTCCTGCAGGGCACCGAGGGGCACATGCTGTTGGCGCTTGCCTTGTGGCTGCTGCTCGACCTGTTCGCCTTCGTCCACGTCGTCGCCTGGCTGCTCGGCCAGGTGTTCGTCACGGCGTTGGGCGTGCTCGGCGTAGTCTTCCACTTCATCAGCGAGCGCGTTCGGCACAGCGGTGTCGGGGCTGGCATCGTCCAACACGCCTACGCTGTCTGTCAGCTCTGCGACTTTGGCGCCAAGGTCGAAAGCGTCTTCGGTTTCAAAATCACTCATGGTTGTTCACCTCGGTTTTGCGCGATGCGCGTGGACGTTTCGCCGGCTTGCCGGACAAGGTGGGGTGTTCGCTGGTGGACTGCACAGCTGCAGCGGACAGGCCGTAGCGGTGGGCCAGTTGATCGGCACCACGCTCGGCAGCTTCGCGGGCGGCTTGCGCCTGCAGGGCCTCGGCCAGATCTTCCTGCAGTTGGGCCACCTTCGCGGCGTGGCTGATGCGGGCTTTGTAGGCAGCAATTTCATCGTCGCTCAATGGGCAGCGAGCGATTCGGTCGCTGGACCAACCGCACACGGCGCCGAGGCGAACGCGGCGGCGTTCGGCAACGACCAGTCGCAACATGCCGGCCAGCATCAGTTCCTCAGCGTGGTCGGCGGTACGGCAGCGAACTGTGCCAGTTGGCACACCTTCACTCCACGGACCAAGGGCAACTACCGGCGCTGGGAAGTTGACAACGTATCCTTGGAACTCATCTTCGATAACTTCGCTGATGCGGGCGCGGCCGGTGTCCAAGTTGTGCAAGGCTGCGTCCTTGCGCAGGGTGTCGAGTTCAGTATCACGCATGATGGCGGGCCTCTTTGAGGGCTGCGGTGAGCCGGTCGATTTCTGCTTGACGTTGGTTGTCGGCGGCGGTGCCGTCTGCCTGGGTCAACCGGCGTTCCGCTGCGACGGCGGCTTCAAGTTCCTGCCGGGCCTTGGGCAAGGCGTCGGTCACGTAGGCCTGGGCGTTCTCCAGCTCGACAACCTGTTTGCGAGCAGCTTGCACAGCTGCTTGCGCCTGTTCGAGTGTATTCATTTCTTGCTCCGGGCCATGGCGGCCGTCTGCTGGCGATGGAGGTTGATCAATCCCCGACTGCCGTTGCGCAGGTAGGGGGTGAATGCCTGCTTGGCGCTGCGACGTGCAGCAGACATGATCTTGTCGAGGGCTGCGGTGCGTTCGTCATCGTCCATGGCCTGCCACGCCTTCGAACGCATCAGCACAGTGGCATCAGCGTGCATCCGGCTGCCGGCCAGTTCGTTCAGTTCGTTCAGCTGCTCTGTGGTCAGCTCAACCTTCTCGCTGCGTTGACCGGGCGTGGTCGATTTCAGGGTGAAGGTGCCGCGCATACCTAGCGGTGCCCAACCAAGGCGGCCAGCTTCCAGGCGTACGGGATCGTCGCTTGGCACAGCGGATAGGATGGGGCCAGCTCGACCGATCTGCCGTTGTGGTTCCAGCAGCGCGGCGCCAAACTGGTCGCGCTTGATGGGCAGGGACTCGCGCAGTCCAGGCAAGCGGAACTTGAGCTGGTCAGTAAAACTGTCGCGGTCGGTTTCGCGCTGATATGGATCCATGTAGCGGCCGACGTGGGAAAGCAATGTGGCCGGCTGCACAAGGGTGGCAGCGGTGCGATTGACCCAGCTGCCGCCGTAGCGGTCGGGATCGGTCATGGCTTGCATTACACCGGACAGGCCCTGCAGCCAGGTCTTCGACATGAAATTGCGGCCCATGGCTTTCATCATGCTGGCCATGCCAAGTTCCTGCGTTTCCCAGCCGTGTGCCACGTCGGCGGCGATGCCGACAAGGGTGGCCATAGGCTCGATACGGCTGTACTGCTGCCATTCCCCGTTGATCTTAAGGCTGTATGGCTGGTTGCCTGCGGCGAGCCACGCCCGGCGCTCTTCCGGGTCTTCCGGGCCACCACCGGATACATTGCCGTTCAAGGCCCCGAGGACACCCAAGGACATCAGCAGCGAACCGATACCCATACGGGCCAGTGCTTCTTCCTGCACATGGCCGCCCGCTTTGAGGTCTTGCCGAACCTGCTTGAAGATCGGCGCGGCGGGGCTGTGCTTGACCGAGTAGGTCACCAAGTTCATGGGCGTTTTGAGGAACGGGATAAAGGCGTTCCCAGTGCCGTACGGCATTGCATGACGCAGGCGGTTCACAGCCTGGGTGATTTCCCCGGCCCGGTTGTTGAAGGTGTGAAAGAGCGCCGCGTCCTCGCCAGCTTCGACCAGTTCGGCGGGCGGGTTGGCGATGATTTCCTGTACGCGCTTGTGCACAGCTGCGGGGCCTTGGCCTTTCAGCTCATTGGCAGCCATGCGGTAGGCACCTGCATAGCGGGCCATGCCGTCATTCAAGTATTTGAAAAATTGGTCTTCCGACTGGAGCAGGCGCAGCGGTACGCCCCACACCTGTTGGCCGGGGTAGTCGTTGCGGTAGACCTCGGCCTTGTTCTCGTTGCCGAACGCGTCTTCACCGGTGCGCCAAGAACTGACAGCACCACGGGCACCGTTGATAGCGCCTTCGAGCATGCCGCCCAGTTGGTAGGCGGATTCGCCAATACGGGTTTCACCGTTGAGGCCAACTGCGCGTTTGGCGGCACCGATGCCCCCGGCCAGTGCACGGGTTGGAACTTGCATCAGGCTGGTGGCCAGGTTCGACACCATGTTTACGACGTGCGTATCAGGCGACGATAAGAGCATGGATTTGTAGAAGGTCCAGAATCCATCGCTGCCAGCCTGACGGGCCAGCTTGTTTGCAGCTTCCACACCGCCGATACGGGCGGCATTGGTCAGGGCGTCGGCAATGGCCTTGGCACCTTGAGCACCGCCGACAGAATCCAGCATGTGCCCGGCCTGTTTCATCGTGGTCAGGTCGGCGCGCATGGCGGACATTGCCCGACCAATTTCGGCACGACTGGCCATGACGGCCTTCTGTGTGGTGCGCAGGTCGTTGAGACTTTGCAGGAAGTTGGCCTGTTCAATTTCTGTAGCGTTGCCGCTGCTGATCTTGGCGCTAAGGTCCAGGGTCTTGACCGTCTGGTCTTTCAGCAGGCGGGTTGCCGCGACCTGTTCTTCGGCGTTGAATGCCACGCCCAAGCGATGTTTGCGCAGTTTCGCCACCGTGGTACCCGTGAGGGCAGCGAGGCGACCAGTTTCTTCCCAACTGATGGTGCCCCGGCGTGCGGCTTCGATATCGGGTTCATCGTCAGCTAGCAGGGCCAGGCTGTTGTCCATCTGCTGCTGATCCATGCCCATCGACTGGAACAGCGGACGCACATTGGAAGAGCCGGCGAACGGCGTTTTGGGCACAGCTGGCGATGTCTGTGGTGTTGGTTCAGGGGTTGCCATGGCCTCGGGTTGCGGTGCCGCAACAGGGGCTGCTGGCGCTTGTTCTGCGGGCTGCTGGATAACGGTGTCCATGCTCGGTCGCCGCAAGCCGGCAGCGCCGCCCATGGCCCCGCCAACCACACCGCCAAGGGTCATTTGTTTGGTGACACCTTCCATTGCCGGACGGTCATTAGCCAGGTTGGTCAGCACCTGTTGCTGGCCGGATTGGGTGAGTTCTTCCAAGGACTCGATGCCGGTCCCGGTCAGCGCCCGGTTAACGAAGCCCTTGGCCACGTCCACACCATTCTGCCCGGCCAGTTGCATGTCGATGTCGGCAACGCCATGGCGTCGACCAATACGTGCGCCTGCAGCACCGAGCAGGCCCGTCAGAGCACCAGAAGCCAGCGCAAGGCCGGACTGGCCAGGGGTAAGCGTGCCGGTTGTCTGACGTGTCTGTTCGGCCTGCTGACCTGCAGCGACAAGACCTTCACCGGCGCCAGCGCCAACAACCCCAGCGGCTGCGGGCGCGATGCCCAGTGCCCTGGCACCGAGCGCGATGCCCCGGCCGGCCATGCCACCACCGACCATGCTGGGCACAGACTCAGCGATCAGATGCGGAATGTTGCCCGGATTGTCAGCCAGCGCCTGGAGAGTGCCGCCGAAGCCCTGCGCCTTTTCCAGCGCTTGGCGGGAGGCTTGGCGTTCGGGCGTGTCGGCCTGGTCCATGTGTTGACGGACGCCAGACGTGTTGTAACCGAGTGCTTGCGGGATGCGGCCACCCGACAACATGCCAGCCATGCCCATGACGGCATCACCCACACCGACACCGCCACGGGCAACCGAGCGACCGAAGTCACCGACGACGCTGTTATCAATCGCGGATTCGACGCGATCCATGACACCTGGCGATTGCACAGGTTGGGCCGGCGCATCGTCGAAGGCATCCCCGAACGCAGACAGCGGATCACCGAAGGCGCTTACCTGCGCTGGCGCCGTCTGCGGTTGGCGCGCAACAGGGCTAGGTGGCGTTGGGTCGTCAGGGATTTCGTCCCCAAAGGCAGAAAAGGCCATCGCACATTAACCTCGCTTAGTGGCGGTCTTGCCGCTCACTGGGTCGATGTACTGGGAGCCGGCTGGCAGGGCGTCGTAATCGGCCTTGGTCAGCGGGCGTGCGATCTGCGCCTGGCCTGGCACACGTGTACCGACCTTGGGCGCGGGCTGCTGCACTGCTGGTGCGCCGCCACCTTGAGCTGCCATGGGTAGGACGCCAATCGGCTGCTGGGGTTGTGGTGCGTAGCTTTGCAGGTTGCCCGTACCTGGCAGCGTGGACGCATCAGGCACAGGTGTGTCGTCGGGTTCTGTGCCATTCAGGACTGCATCGACGACGGCGTCTGCGCCATGGGTGGCCTTTGGCTTGCGGGTGGAGTGCTTGTTGAACGGCTCTCCCCACGGCTGGTAGCTGCCGCTCTGCGCGTCGAACTGGTACCGCTGGTACATGTCACCGCCCAAAGGCTGATCGACAAATGCGCGGGGTGCTGGCGCCCGTGGCCCGGACGATTGACCGCCGCCACCTTGGTGCGCGATGCGCTGGTCGAACTGCGATTGGTTTTGCTGCAGCGTGGCTTGGCGGTGTTGCTGGAGCGCGTCGGCGTTTTGGGCACGGATCAGCTCGGACGGATCGACACCCAGTTGGGCCATCTGGCGGGCCATGGGTGAGAGGCCGGCGAGGAAGTTCGGGTCTTGCAGGCGCTGCTGGTATTGCCGTTGCTGGTCGGCCTTGGCCTGGGCGGCTTGCTGCTGCATGGCCAACTGCTCTTCCTGCATCCGCGCCAGGTTGTTGCGGTACTGGCCCAACTCCTGCTGGCGGCGCTGCTCTTGAAGCACAAGTGCAGCCTGGCCGCCTGCCTGGCCCAAGGCCTGGCTACTGGACCCTTGGCGACCCTGCGCCATGAGCTGTAACCCAAGCATCATGCGGGGGTCTTGCATCAGGTTGCCGACGTTCTCGGCACTGAACAAATCTGCGAATGCCATTTCTCCTTACTCCCCCAAGCACGGCGGCCGGGCGTTTAGTGGGTGGTGTCATTGCCCGGCATCAGCGTCGAGCGGCACAGTGCTTCGGCGAGCGCCATGGTTTCAGCATGCAGCGCATCGGCCTTGGCCTGCAGCTCAGGGTCGAGCACAGGGGCTTCGTCGAGGTTGGCCATGCTGATGATCGTGGCCATCGGGTTGGGGATGAATTGATTCATGGCTGTTCTCCAATGGCGGCGCGCAGGTCGCGTTGTTCTTGCGAGGTGAGGTCGTTGGGACCGAGCAGGGGCACAGCGGTATAGCCGCCCAGGTCGTTGGTTATCAGGCGGTGCGGGGTCAGCTTGCCCTTGGTGCGGCGCGGCGGCTCGGTGCGGCCGGCCAGGGCCAGGCGCAATCTGCACTCAATTTCGGAAAGGTGGGCCGTGCTGTCGAAGGCGAACTGCGCGAGGGCAGCCAGCTCGATGGCGTGTTCGGGGCGGTGAGCGGCGCCGGTATGCACAGGTGTGGCCTGTGGCAGGCGAGGGTTGCGGCACAGCGCGCTGCGGTCGGTGGCGACCAGATCGGCCAGTTGGCTCAGGGTCACTGCGGTGCTGATGCTTGGCTGATTCATGCTAACCACCCCCCCGATGGTTTGCTGCATGAATACACAATACGCCTGGCCATTCATATTCGAAACAGATATTAGACGAACGGTTTGTTATGTGGTATGGAAGTCAAACTTTAAGACAAGTGTTTGAATCGAGTTACCGGGTGAATTATCCCGGTACCGTTTGCGTTGCGATTAAATTTTATGGGCGCAAGTTGTTGGATTTATTTGGGAATTTTATTTTTTGCGATTAGTTACCGTGTGAAGGTGGCACAGAGGCGCGAAATTTTTTGGGGATGGGCCTGGTGCACAGGTCTTGGATTTACGGCCGAAAATTTTTGGAAAATTTCTGTGGGGACTCACCTCTAGTATACGTTACAACGTAACGTTGAAAGGACGACACACCCCACCACGGTGGCCGATTAATATCACGCCGGGTGGCACATTTTCTGGCTGGCGTTCACGTCGAAACGCTACGCTTGGCGGCATTCATCGACCCGGAGCAATCATGGACAAAGCGACAGTTACGGCAGACACCCTTGAACTGATCCTGCTGAACCAGCAAGCCCTGCGCGCGGGCATTGAAGAGCTGGCTCTGTGGATCAAGCAGCGCGGCTCTATCCCTGCTTGCGATAGCGTGATGATTGCCCTGCAGACTCTGGACGCGAACGCTGAGGGCATTGAGCAAGGTATTCAGTCGCTGAGGGGGTGACCCGGCCACCGTGTTCACAAGTACACTCATGACCACTAGTCGGAATGAGCACAGTTACCTGGGTTTCAGGCTTGCTGACCCATGCGATTGGGTCGATGCTGTCAATGTCTAGACTTGTGAACACAGAGGTGAACACCATGGACATTGGCTATATCCGGGTCAGCTCGACCGATCAGAACACCGCCCGCCAGCTCGATGGCGTGCAACTTGACCAAGTGTTCACTGACAAGGTGAGCGGCAGCACCGTGGAGCGCCCAGAACTGACCTTGCTGCGCCGTTCGCTGCGAGCTGGTGACACCCTACATGTGCACAGTATCGACCGCCTGGCGCGCTCGCTGGGCGACCTGCTGGCGCTGGTGGAAGAATTCAGGGGCAAAGGTGTGGTGCTGCGCTTTCACAAAGAGAACCTGACATTCACCGGCAAGGCCGACCCGATGCAAGACCTGATGCTGAGCATGATGGGCGCCGTTGCACAGTTTGAACGGGCGATCATCCGCGAGCGCCAGGCCGAAGGCATCGCCAAGGCCAAAGAGGCAGGGGTCTACGAACGCAGGTCTGCGGCCAAGGGTGACGCTGCGATCATGGAGCTGCGTGACGCTGGCATGTCGATGCGGGCAATAGCGAAGAAGCTGGGCATTGGGGTGAGCACAGTACAGCGGGCTTTGAAGGGTTGATCGTTGCTCTTGAGCTGCCAAGGATGGCATATGGCCAATAGTGGCACATGTCGCGCAGTTGTAGCAATGCTGTAGCGAACTTCGCGACATGAGATTAAAGGCTCTAGCACAGTTGTTTCAGCGATTTTGTAGCACATGTCGCGGAGTTTTTTCCTATTCTGGCCACGTATGGCACATTTAGCCTATATAACCCTGTAGTAGCTATAGGCTTTTTACCCTATACCCCGTTTTCATCAAATTGATAAAAACATAGATACATAGCTACAGAATAAGCCAAAGCACTGTGCTAGAAGCTCCCCAGGCCGTAGCTATGTCTTCCTGAACCTCACTACAAGCTCCGCTACATCGTTACATCGCGTGCCATCATTGCCGAAGACCCAAGAACCCCGTTTTCAGTCCTCGCTTTTCCCTCTTTCGGTCGGTGTCGAAAGCGCCTTGGCTGCATCCTCTTTCGTCACGCCGTGGGTCACCTCAAACCAAAGATCCTCGATGTAGTCAGCCCACTTCTGCATGGCCTCACGTCGCTGTGGTAGTAGGCGTGTCCTGGCGTACGCTGCCCCAAGGCTGCCTGGCATCCTGTGCCCCAACTGCAGTTCTAGTAGGAGCGGGTCAATGTCCAGTACCTCAGCGCCCAGTGAGCGGAACGTCGACCTGAAACCATGGCCGGTGATGGCGCCGACTGGATAGCCGAGATCGGTTCGCAGCCGCCGCAACAGGGTTTCGCTGGCGATGTGCTGGCCGAAGGTGCCAGTCGATGGGAATACCCAGTCCGGCACCGGTGTGGTCGCATCGGGAGCGAATCTGCCGAAGGGCGAAGCGCTCGAAGCGGCGCGTTGGTTCACGGCGAAGCTGTAGTCGCGCAGGTTGTTCAGCTGTGCCAAGGCCTGGGGCGGGAGGGGCACAGTGTGCATCTGGCCGGTCTTTGGCATTTCGTACGTCCATTCGGCCTTGGCAAAGTCGATCTGGCTCCAGCGGGCTGCGCACAGTTCGCTAGGCCTTGCCGGGATCAGCAGCAAAAGCCAAAGCGCTGATATCGCACAGTCGCTGCTACTGTTGCCGAGGGTGTCCAGGCGGCGGATGTAGTCAATTAGATCATCTTCCTTCACCAGGCCGGCGTGGTGTTTAGTCTTGGGCTTGGCGTTCAGCAGACCTTCGCGGCCAAGGGCGACGTTCTGCGTTACCAGCTCATGATCCATGGCGTGGGCGAGAATCTTGCTCAGCAGGCGTAGGGCTTCGCGCTGCATGACTGGCGAGTCCTCTATGCGGTCGAGAGTAGTCTTTACGTGCCTGACGGCAATGTCCTTGACGTGTAGTTTGCCGACCACGGGCAGCAGGTGGTTTTTCAGCACGCCACGGCGACCGGCGATGGTTTTGGGTTTCAGGTTCGCGTGCCTTTTCATCCACTGTTCGGCCACCTTGTCAAAGGTCCAGTCGGCCATGGCGCGTTCTTCTTCCTTGCGCGCTTCGCGGCCTACCTTTGGGTGGATACCTTGGGCGATGTCTTCGGACGCCAACTGTGCCTGCTGGCGGGCTTCATCAATCGAGATGTCAGGGTAGACACCGATGGCGAACGGGATTTCCTTGTCGTACAGGTAGCATCTATATCGCCACTTTGGCGCGCCGCCGTCTATAAGTAGATGGAGGCCCTTGATGCTGCCTTCTGAGAATCTGCCACGCTCACCTGACTCAAGAATGGCGGCAATGCTCGCGTCACTGTCGGCCAGTGGCTTGGTGGGTTTTCTGGGCATGGAGTGACCGTTGGGAAAGGGATAGCGGATATCCCATACGATATCCTTTAGGATCTCTTGCGGTCTACCATATTTAGGGATATTGTGATTCTGCGAAGGTGGTAAAGACCAGCAAATACAGGAGGTTTCCAGTGTTTGGTGTAAATCTAAGACAGATGCTTGACTACCATCGCAAGTCCGACTTGGTCGAGATTCAGCGTAGTCACCAGGCACTGGCCAGCGCGCAAGCGAAACTGGCGGCAATCAGCCGTTCGATGGCGATGATCGAGTTCGCGCCCGACGGCACCATTCTCGACGCCAACGAGCGTTTCTGCCAGGCCATGGGTTACAGCGTCGAAGAGCTACGCGGCAAGCACCATCGGCTGTTTTGCGACCCGGCCTACGTAAAGACGGCCGAGTATCAGCAGCTTTGGCGTGAATTGGGGCAGGGCAAGGCCATCAGCGGGACCTTCGAGCGCGTCGACAAGGCAGGGCGCGAGGTTTGGCTCGAAGCCAGCTACATGCCGGTGCTGGATGAGCAGCGCCAGGTCACCAGCGTGATCAAGGTAGCGTCGGACATCAGCCAGCGCGTTATGCAAGAACACGAAAGCGAGAGCCTGCTCAAGGCCATCGGCCGCTCCATGGCGGTGGTCGAGTTCACCCCTGCCGGGCGGGTGATCAAGGCCAACCAGAACTTTCTCACCACCATGGGCTACCGCCTGGAAGAGGTGGTCGGGCGCCACCACGGGCTGTTCTGCCTGCCCCAGGAGCGGGAGTCGTCGGCGTACCGTGAGTTCTGGGCCTCGCTTAACCGCGGGGAATACCATTCGCACCGCTTCGAGCGCATCAACAAGCAAGGCCAGACGGTCTTTCTCGAAGCCTCCTACAACCCGATCTTCGACAGCAAGGGCCGGCTGTACAAGGTGGTGAAGTTCGCCAGCGATATCACCAGTCAGGTTTGCACCCAGCAAAGTGCCGCCGATGCAGCCCACGCCAGCTCCATGCAAACCGATGCCTGTGCCCGCAAGGGCACCGAGGTGGTACAGCAGGCGGTGCAGGTCATCGAACAGATTTCCCAGGAGCTCAATGACGCCGCACGCAGTATCGATGCAGTCAGCAAGCAGTCGGACGTGATCGGGCAGATCGTGTTGACCATTCGCGGCATCGCTGACCAGACCAACCTGCTGGCATTGAACGCGGCCATCGAGGCGGCGCGCGCTGGCGAACATGGGCGCGGTTTTGCCGTGGTCGCCGATGAAGTGCGCAACCTGGCGGCGCGTACCAGCAAAGCCACCTTGGAGATCGTCGATGTGGTGCGGCAAAACCATGACCTGTCGCTGTTGGCGGTGGCGAGCATGCAGTCGAGCCTGACGCGCACCGGCCATGGCGTGGCCTTGGCCAACGAGGCCGGCACGGTGATCATGGAAATCCAGCAAGGGTCACGCCACGTGGTCGATGCAATCAGCCAGATCAACTCGACGTTGCAATTGCACTGAGGGCGGCACTGAGTTCGTGCAACAGGGCGTGCATGCTGGCTTGCAGTTGCTGGCGCAGTTCAGCCGTTGGCAGCCCTTGGGCCTGCGCCTGTTCGATGGCTTCGCAGTGCTTGACCAGCGTGCGCATCTTGAGCATTTTTGCCCCACCCTTGATGCGGTGGGCCAAGGCGCGCACGGCATCGCTATCCGCCTCTGGCCCGAGTGCACACAGTGCGGCCAAATCTTCACTGGCGCTTTGTGACAGCTGTTCGAGCAGGTGCCGGGTGAGCTGTTCGTCGTCCTGAGTCAGGTGGCGCAGCTCGCTCAGGTTGAAACCGCTGCCTTGGGCCTGCACAGGCGGTGTGTGCGTGCTGGCCTGGGGCAGGTGGTTTTTCAGGGTTTGCAGGCCAATCGGCTTGAACAGGCATTCGTCCATGCCACTGGCCAGGCAGCGGGCACGTTCCTCGGCCTGCGCGTTGGCGGTGACGCCGAGGATCCTGCAGGCCGTCAACTCGCCCTCGTGTTCCAGCTTGCGTATGCGGCGGGTCAGTTCGTGGCCGTCCATGATCGGCATGCTGCAGTCGGTAATCACCAAGTCGAAGCGCGCAGCCTGCCACCGGGCCAGCGCGATTTCGCCGTTTTCAGCCAGGGTAACGCGATGCCCCAATGTGTGCAGTTGCCGCTCCAGTAACAGCAGGTTGGCGGGGTAGTCGTCGACCACCAGAATGTTCAGTGGCCCGCTGCTGGCTTCCAGCACTGGGGCGCGCTGTTCGGCAGGCGCGGGGGCTTGGCTGGCGGGCAACTGCAGGCAGACTTGCACCTTGCTGCCCACGCCTTCGACGCTGTGCAGGCTCAGCGTGCCGCCCATCAATTCGGCCAGGGTGCGGCTGATCACCAGACCCAGCCCGGCGCCCTGGCGTGCCCGCGGGCCATCGGCCTGGGCGAAGGCATTGAACAGCCGGGCCTGGTCTTTCGGGCTGATCCCAATGCCGGTGTCGCGTACGCAGAGTTCGACCTGCAGGTCGCTCTTTGCGTCGGCAGGCGACAGGGTAAGGCTGACGTGCACTTCGCCGCGCTCGGTGAACTTGATGGCGTTGCTGATCAGGTTGGACAGTACCTGCTTGAGCCGCAAAGGGTCTGCCATGACCCAGCCAGGTGAGGTAGGCAGCGCGCTGTGCAGGTGCAGGCCTTTGATCCGCGCATTGCCTTCGAATACCCGCAGCGTATTGCGCACCAGTTCGACCAGGTTGGTCGGCACCGGTTGCAGGGTCATGTGCCCGGACTCGATTCGCGAGATGTCGAGGATGTCGCCGATCAACTCCAGCAGGCCAATGGCCGAGTCGTGGGCTGTCTGCAGGGTCTGGGTATCACAGCGGCCGGCGCGGCTGTCTTCCAGGGCCAGCTCGAGCAGGCCGATCACGGCATTCATCGGTGTGCGGATTTCATGGCTCATGGTGGCCAGGAAGGTGCTCTTGGTCTGGCTGGCCTGTTCGGCATCATCCTTGGCTTGGCGCAGCTGTTCGAGCAGGCCGCGGCTCAAGGCTAGCTGGGCTTGCAGGGCGTGCTGGGCGTCGGTGCGCTGGTGGATGAGTTTGCGCAGGTAGGTGTTCCAGAACACCACCCCGGCCAACAGCAGGGCGGACAGCACCAGCACTTGCAGCGCCAGCGTGCGGTAGTCGCGCCATGGGCTGTCACTGACCAGCGTGCTGGTGCGCCAGCGGTTGATCAGTTGGTCCAGTTCTTCGGGGGGGATGCTCAGCAGCGCCTTGTCGAGTATGGCCTGCAGCTGAGGTTGGTCCGGGGCCACGGCAAATGCCGCGATGGCTGGGCTGTCGTCCAGCACGCTGGCAATGCGCAATTGGTCCTTGAACACATGGTTGATGTAGTAGGTGGCGTTGATGTAGTTGCTCAGGGCCACGTCGGCGGCGCCACTGGCTACCGCCTCCATCAGGCCGAGGGGGTTGTCCACTTCGACCACCTTGGCGCGTGGGAAGCGGCGCTGCAGTTCTACGCGCTGCGGCGAGCCACGTACCAGGGCGACACGCTGACCATCGAGGGCTTTGGCCTGCGCCGATGAGGTGGCGTCGTTGCGGGTCACCAATACCCTGGGGCTGACCAGGTAAGGGCGGGTGAAGCGCAGCTGTTTGGCACGCTCGGTGCCGTAGCCCAGCGCACCGATCATCTGCGCGTCGCCGCGCGCCAGGCGCTCGATCATCGCCTGCGCCGACTGGCTCTCGATCGGTTTGAAGTGCAAGCCCGTACGCAGGGAAATTTGCTTGAGCAGCTCCAAGGTGATGCCGTTGGTACGGTGCTGCGCATCGTTGAACGTCAGCGGTGCCAGTGAGGTGTTTACCAGCACCTTGACGGTTGGGTTGTGGGCGATCCAGGCTGCCTCTTCGGCGGTCAAGGCAGTCAGGTGCCGCTCCAGCAGCAGGCTGGTGTTACCGCTGGTCCAGCGGCGCAGAATGGTCAGGCGCTCGCTCTCGGTGATTCTGGCCAAGGCCTTGTCGACCAACCCGCGCAAACGGGGGTTGTCGTCAGCCATGGCAAACGCGAAGGCACCCGGGGCCACCTGGCAGAAATGGTCGATCTTCAAGGTGCCCTGGTAACTCTTGCCAATAAAGAAGTCAGTGCTGATGGCATCGCCCAGGTAGGCGTCGGCCTCACCCAGATCGACCGCGGCAAGACCAGCCAGGGTCGACCGGTATAGGCTCAATTGCGCTTTGGGGTACAGCGAGCGCACGGCGCTGGCGGGCAGGTAGTGGTCGACCATGGCCAGGCGCAGGCCGTCGAGGTCGAGGGCGTTTTTCAGGGTGCGGCCTTCGCGGGTGACGATGACCGGCAGGTCGTCGGCGTAGGGCGAACTGAGGCCCAAATGGGCATCCGCCGCCTCGAACGCGTTGGAGCTGCCGAGCAGGTCGATGCGGCCCTCGCGCAGCGCGGCGATGGCTGCGTGGCGGTTGTCGAAGCGTCGTACTACGACCGGGATCCCCAACTGCTCGGCGATGATGCCTGCATAGTCGGCGCTCAGGCCTTCGTAATCACGTTCGCTGATGTTGATTTCGAACGGCGGGTAGTCAGGCCGGGAGCTGCCCAGCACCAGCTGCCCGCGCTGCTGCAGCCAGTGGCGGTCCTGGTCGCTCAGTTGCAGGGGCGGCGCGGCGCTGATCGAGCGCGCTAGCAGTTGCCGTGGTTCGCTGTCGGCGAACAACCCAGGGGAACTGGCCATGCCAATGGCCAACAGGATGCTCGCCAGCAGGCGCGTCATGGCGGCTGGGCTCAGTAAACGCTGTTGCGTTTGGCCAGATCGACCATTTCTACCAACGATTCTGTCTTGAGCTTTTCCATGATGCGGCCCCGGTAGGTGCTGATGGTTTTGGCACTGAGGTTCATGCAGGTGCCTATATTCTTGTTGTTTTCACCGCGTGCCAGGCGCCGCAACACTTCCATTTCGCGGTTGGACAAGCTGGCCAGGCGTGTCGGCTCACTCTCCAGCGAATTGCTGTTGACCGACATCTGCGGGAAGGTCGAATAACCTTTTACCAAGGCCTTGAGCGCGAACAGCAGGGCCTCGTGGTCTTCGTCCTTGGTGACGAAGGCACCGATGCCGGCATCCAGGCAGCGCCTCACGTACAGGTCGGTGGCCTGCCCGGTCAGCACCATGATCTTGGGCACTGGCTCCAGGCACTGAAGCCGTTTGATGACCTCCATGCCGTCCAGGCCGGGCAAACCGATGTCCAGCAGCACCACGTCCGGCCGCAATTCGCGTGCTGCCTGAGCCACTTCGCTGCCATTGGCAACTTCACCCACGACGTGAAAGCGCTCCCGCTCGAGCAGCAGGCGCAGTGAGAGCCGGACAATAGGGTGGTCGTCGACGATCAGGACGGTAGTCATGAAGAAAACTCCTGTAGGGCTGTGGTCCGCTTCCTGGAACACTCAGGAATAGGTCTGCAATGGGGTTTATCGGAAGCGCTGCAAGATACGGCCATTCCCTACGTTTGGTAATGCCGAGTATAGAGTTGTTGAATAACCCTGTAGGTGCTGTTGAAAATTCCTACAAAAACAGGGATAGGCACCGCCCGCGTGGTGTGGCGATGCCTATTTGCACAAGGCCGTTAGGCGCAAGCGGTGTGAGGTTTGCGCACGCGCTGGGTCGAGGCGGGATTGTTGGCCAGCGCTTGGCCGACCCGTGGCGGGCGTGCCAGCAACTGGCCGGAGCAGTTGGGGCAGCGGCCGTGCAGGCGGGTGTCGGCGCAGGCACGGCAGAAGGTGCATTCGAAGGAGCAGATCAAGGCGTCTGGGCTATCACCCGGCAGGTCAGCGTCGCAGCACTCGCAATTGGGTCGTAATTCCAGCATTGGCGTAGCTCCAGGTGGCAGGGGGAACCTTGAGTCTGCTACGCCAGCGCTAACGCTGGCAATGCTCAGTCGCCAGGGCGATAGAGGTGCGCGTGCCCAGCACGGTACAAGGCCGACTCGGCGAAAGGCGTGCCACCCAGCACATGGCCGACAAGAATCAGCGCAGTGCGGCGAAAATCCTTAAGCGCCACGCGCTCGACGATATCGTCAAGGGTGCCCCGCACCCAGTCTTGGTCCGGCCAGGTGGCGCGATGGATCACGGCAACGGGGCATTGCGGGCCGTAGTGCGGCAACAGTTCGCTGACAATTCGCGGCAAGTTTTTTACGCCCAGGTGAATGGCCAAGGTGCTGCCATGGCGCGCTAGGTCGGCCAGTTGCTCGCCGGGCGGCATCGGCGAAGTGTCGCCAAAGCGCGTGAGAATCACCGTTTGCGACACCTGTGGCAAGGTCAGCTCGCAGCCCAGCAGGGCCGCACTGGCGGCAGTGGCGGTGACGCCTGGGATGATCTGGTAGTCGATGCCCAGCTCACGCAGGTGGCGGATCTGCTCGCCGATTGCGCCATACAGGCTCGGGTCACCGCTGTGCACGCGGGCCACGTCCTGGCCTTGCGCGTGTGCGGTGCGCATGGCACTGATGATCTGCTCCAAGTGCAGCTCTGCGCTGTTGATCACGGTCACGGCCTGGTGGCCTTCGAGCACAGCCGCGGGTACCAGGGAGCCGGCATAGATGATCACTGGGCACTGGCGGATCAGGCGCTGGCCCTTGACCGTGATCAGTTCCGGGTCGCCGGGGCCGGCGCCGATGAAGTAGACCGTCATGGAAAATCCTTGCGATGAAAGGGATGCTGCGATTATCGCCCGCAGGCCAGGGCGAGGGTAGCCGGCCCGAGCACTTGGCGTGTGACCCGCAGCCGGGCCGTGCCGAGGTGCTGGCTGGCCATGGCCAGCGCCGCGCTTTCTGCGACGCCCCAACAACCGCTGTGCGCATGGGCGATGGCCGAGCGATAGCTGAGGAGGGGTTCGTAGGGCTGAAGTTGCCCGGCATCGTACAGCAGCAAGGGCAGGCCAAGGCGTTTGGCAAGCTGCTGCAGGCCAGGTTCGTCGGCCTTGAGGGCGATGCTGGCGATACCGCGCAGTGCTGACAGCGCCAAGCCATGGTCAGCCAAAGCTTGGCGCAGCAGGTACTCGAGGGTGTCCGCCGGGCAACCCCGGCGGCAGCCAAAGCCGGCGTACAGCGCCGGCAGGGTGGCGTCTAAAGCCATCAGACCTGGCTAGAGCGGCGGTACAGCCACGCGCTGAGCAGGCCCAGAGCCAGCCAGAAGGCGGCGTTGGTCAGCCAGCTGGCGACCTTGAACTGGGTTTCCAGGGCTTCAGGCGCGAGGCTTTGATGCACCTCAGGTTGCGGTGCACCGATGACATGCGGCAGTACCAGCAACACGGCGCCCAGCGCTTTCACCAGCCAGTGGCGGGCAAATACCAACAGGGCCAGGCCCAGTGCGGTAGCGCTTGCGGTGCCGATCCACCAGGCCTGGCGTTGCCCCAGGTCAGCGGCAGCGGTGCCCGGCAGCTCTGGCGGCAGGCCCAGGGTAGGGGCCAGGCAGAACACGGCGAACCCCGCCAGGCCCCACAGGGCGCCGGTGCCCGCGCGCTTCGGTTCACGCAGGCTGTACAGGGCGACCAGTATCAGCGCGAAGCCGACCGCTACCACCAGGTTGCCCCCGGTGGTGGACAGCACGCGTTGCCAGCCGTCTTCAGGCGACCAGGCTTCGGCGCTGTGTTCATGGGCAGCGGCCCCTTCGGCGCCGTGTTCGTGATGCTCGGCAACAGGGGCTGCGGATTCGTAGGTTTCTGCTTCAAGGATCAACGGGGCAACCCAGAAGCTTTGCAGCAGGGTCAGCAGCAAGGCCGCGAGCAGCCCGCTGAAGCCCGCGGTACGGGCAATGCGCATGATCATGGGGCGTACTCAGTGGCAGGGGAAGGCGGCGCTGTGGCGGGTGTCGTGCGCCGCGTTGTGCACGGCTTCGATGTGCGAGAAGCCGGCAAAGTACACCAGGCACAGGCCCAGCAGGCTGGCGCCGACGGCGATGACGACACGCTGACTGAGGGTGACGGGGGTGGCAATGCTGTGTTTGGCGCTGGTGACGGGCATGACGCGTTCCTCTGCTTTTTGTGGGCAACGGGCAAGCGCGGCAGCCCCGAACGTGATCCGCCCAGGGGAATGCGACAGCGCCCGCCCACCGCGGGGTGTTCATGAACGTCAGGCCGGTCTCCGGGCTCACGAGGAGGAGCAGGGCTCCTGAAAAGCGCCCCTTCCCATGCCAGATGACGCGGCACAGTGGTCTAGACGCTTCGCTCGCTTACCGTTGCGGGGGCAGCACCGGCTTGGTCGGGCCCTGGTCGAGGGCTTGCGACGCACCGGTTTCCCGTTTCACCCCCTGAGGGGCACCTGAACGCGAGGCATTAGGAGACCACGAGGCAGGTTTTCCGTCAATTGCACAGCGGTGTGCGCGTGAAAAGTATTTCAGAAGTTGTAGGCCAGCAATTTTCGGGTTTTGCAGTGCCTGGGAGGTCGAGCGCCGCCTGCGCGGCGCTCGGTCTCATAGGCGCCAAAATAATCCAGCCATGCACTAAGCCGTCCGCGCGCTACGCCCAGCCTCCCGCTGCGCCACCAACTCACGAATCCGCGGAATCAGTTCCTGCCCATACTCCACCGCATCGCGCAACTGATCGAACCCGCGGAACAGGAAGGTGCTAACCCCCAGCTCGTAGTACGCCAGCGCCGCCTCAGCCACCTGGTCCGCCGTCCCTACCAGCGACGTCGAGTTGCCCGCACCGCCGCCCAACGCGGCAATCTCGGTCCACAACCGGGTGTCATGCACCTTGCGCTGGCTAGCCAACTGCACCAGGCGCTCTGAGCCGGCGTTGCTCTTGCCGAAGTTCTTCTCGCGGCGGTTGCCCTGGCGGATGCCGATGCGCGTCTGGGCATCGGCCAGAATGCGCTCGGCACGGGCCCAGGCTTGCTCCTCGGTAGCCCCCAGGATCGGCCGCAGCGACAGGCTGAAGCGGATGTGCTTTTCACGCCCATAACGGGCTGCAGCCTTGCGCACCTTGGCAATACGCTCGCGCACCTGCTCCAGCGGTTCGCCCCACATCATGTACACATCGGCATGCTTGGCGGCCACTTCGACGGCTGCATCCGAAGCACCGGAGAAGTAGATGGGCAGTTGCTGCACGGGCTTGACCAGGGTCAGGTTGTCTTCGACCCGGTAGTGCGTGCCGTTATGGTCGAACGGTTCGGTGCGGGTCCAGGTGTCGCGCAGCACCTGCAGGTACTCGTCGGTACGGGCATAGCGGGCGTCCTTGTCGAGGAAGTCGCCGTCGCGCTGCAGGTCGCCGCTGTCGCCGCCGGTGATGACGTTGATCGAGGCGCGACCGCGGCTCAACTGGTCAAGGGTGGCGAACTGGCGAGCGGCGAAGGTCGGGGCCTGAAAGCCCGGGCGGTGCGCGACCAGCAGGCCGATGCGCTCGGTCAGTGCGGCGACGTAGCTGGCCAGGATCAGCGAGTCGGGTGCGCTGGTGTTGACCGCCAGTAGCGCCTTGTCGAAGCCGCCGTACTCCTGGGCCTGGGAAAATGCCTTGATGAAGTCAAGGTCGACCAGCGGGCCACGTGGTGCCTGTGATTCGCTACCTTCCTGGGGGCCGATGAGGCCAATGAATTCGAGGCTCATGGAACAAAACTCCTTGTTGGGGTGGGCTCAGGCAACGGCCGGCTGGGTGCGGCGCTGGGTGTTGCGGTTTTCCGGCACGCTGAGGCCGAAGTTGTCGCGCAGGGTGGTGCCGGTGTACGCGCTGCGCACCAGGCCACGGGCCTGCAGCAGCGGCACCACCTGCTCGGTGAAGGACTGCAGGCCGTCGGGGAGCAGCGCGTTGATGATGAAACCGTCGGCGGCGCCCTGTTCGAACCAGTGCTGCAGGGCATCGGCCACCTGTGCCGGGGTGCCGACGAAGTCGCGGCGTGGGCGCGAGAAGCGCAGCGCCAATTCGCGCAGGGTCAGGCCTTCGTCGCGGGCCAGTTGCTTGAGCTGGTCCGAGGTGCCCTTGTGGCTGTCGTTGCCTAAAGTGCCGAGGTCGGGGAAGGGCGCGTCCAGGTCATGCTGGCTGAAGTCGTAGTCGTTGAAGGGGCGGCCAAGGGCAACCAGTGCGTCCTCGATGCTCACCAGGTCCACGGCCTGCTGGTAGCGCTGCTCGACTTCCTCGGCGTCACGGCCAACGATAGGGCGGATGCCGGGCAGGATGAACAGCGCGTTGGGGTTGCGACCATGGCGTGAGGCGCGTTGCTTGAGGTCTTGGTAATAGGCATGGGCGTCGTCGAACGACTCGGGGCTGACGAAGAGGGCGTCGGCGTTTTGTGCCGCGAAATTGCGACCTTCTTCTGACACGCCAGCCTGGAAGATCAGCGGTTGGCCCTGCGGTGAACGTTGGATGTTCAGCGGGCCCTTGACCTTGAAGAACTCGCCCTGGTGGCCCAAGGTGTGCAGCTTGGGCGGGTCGAAGAACTGCCCGCTTTGTTTGTCACGGGTGAAGGCATCGTCTTCCCACGAGTCCCACAACCCCTTGACCACATCCACGTGCTCGCGAGCGATTCTGTAGCGCACAGCATGGGGCGGGTGTTCGGCCTTGCCGAAATTGTCGGCTGTACCGGAAAGCCACGAAGTGACCACGTTCCAGCCGGCGCGCCCGCCGCTGATCAGGTCCAGCGAGGCGAACTGGCGCGCCACCTGGAACGGCTCGGTGTAGCTGACGGTGACCGTGGCCACCAGGCCGATGTGCTCGGTCACCGCAGCCAACGCCGAGAGGATGGTCAGCGGCTCGAAACGGTTGAGGTAGTGAGGGCTGGAGCGGGCGTGGATGTGCAGGCTGTCGGCGATGAAGGCGAAGTCGAACTTCGCCGCCTCGGCCAACTTCGCCTGCTGTTTGTAGAAACCAAAATTGACGCTGGCATCGGCAAGCGCCTGAGGGTGGCGCCATTCGCCCCAGCCGTGGCCGACGCCATGGATCATGGCGCCCAGGCGGATCTGTCGTTTGCTCATGGGAATACCTGTGGGTTGTGCTGCAAATGGAATCGATACCGCCATGCGTCACTGCGCGCGGGGGCGCCGGTGAAGCAGGGTGGGTGATAGGGAAGGGGCATGCGTGCAAGGCTCCTGGCGTGGTCGTGGTGGACGGCCTCCGCCAGGAATGGGGTCGGTCGGGAGTGACCTTAGCGGGTATGGGATGAGGTTGTGAAAGGCTTTGTGGTTCTATGCTAATTATGGTTTCTGAGTATTTATATGTATTAACAAAATGCAAATAAATAATATTGAGGCTTAAGCTCAGGCTGCGGCTTTGTGCCCAGGGATGGCCGCGATCAGTTCACGGGTATAGTCACTCGTTGGCCGATCGAACACCGCGTCTACCGTACCTTGCTCCACCACCTGCCCTTGGCGCAGCACCAGTACGTGGTCCGCCATGCTCGCCACCACTGCCAGGTCATGGGACACCAGCACATAGGCGATCCCCAGTTCGCGTTGCAATTCATCCAGCAGCGCCAGGATCTGCGCCTGCACCGAGACATCCAGTGCACTGACCGGCTCGTCGAGCAATAGCAACTCGGGTTGCAGGGCCAATGCCCGTGCAATGGCCACGCGCTGGCGCTGGCCACCGGACAGCTCGCGGGGCAGGCGGTCCAGGTAGCTGACGGGCAGGTGCACGCGTTCGATCAGCTCACGGGCCGCCTGTTCCAGCGCGGGGCCTTTGAGCAGGCCGAACGACACCAGGGGCTCGACGATGCTGTCGAACACCGTCAAACGGGGGTCAAGGGCCGCGAACGGGTTTTGCTGGACCAACTGCATGCGCCGGCGCAAGGGCCGAAACGCCCGCCAGCCATGGCCGGTAACGTCTACCTGGTCGAACAGAATGCGGCCTTGGCTGGGCGCCTCCAGGCCAAGCGCGATGCGCAGGGTGGTGCTCTTGCCAGAGCCGGACTCGCCGACGATGGCCAAGGTCTGGCCTGGGTGCACCTGCAGGCTGAGGCCCTGCAGGGCGACGAAGCGGTTGTCCTGGCCCTTTGTCTTCGGCAACTCGAATGTCTTGCCGATACCCTCCAGGCTCAGGATCGGTTGCGTACCTGGCGTCAATGGCACTGGTCGCCGGCGATGGCTAAAGGCGGGCGCTGCCGCAAGCAAGTCACGCGTATAGGGGTGCTGTGGTGCCTGAACGACGAGGCGAGGCGGGCCTTGCTCGACCAGTTCACCCTGTTTCATCACCAGCAAGCGGTCGGCGCGGTCGGTGGCCACGCCCAGGTCATGGGTGATGATCAGCAGCGAGATGCCCCGTTCGGCCACCAGCCGTTGCAGGTGATCGAGGATCTTGCGTTGCACCGTCACGTCCAGCGCGCTGGTGGGTTCGTCAGCGATGATCAGGCGCGGGTTGCCGGCCAGGGCAATGGCGATCAATACCCGTTGACGCATGCCGCCCGACAGTTCGTGCGGGTATTGGCGGGCGCGCAGGGCCGGCTGGTCCAGGCCGACCTGGCCCAGCAGCGCCAGCACATCGGCGTCGATGCTGCGGTAGCGGCGGCCGTGGGCCAGGGCCAGGGCTTCGCCGATCTGCTGGCCAACGCGCAGTGTCGGGTTGAGGCTGACCATCGGGTCCTGGGGCACCAGGCCGAGGGTACGGCCGCGCAGGTGGCGCTTCTGCCGTTCGCTGGCGTGCGCCACGTCGATGCCATCGACCCACAGTTGGCCGCCATCGACTCGGGCAGTGCCCGGCAGCAAGCCAAGCAGCGCGTTGGCCAGGGTCGACTTGCCCGAACCGGACTCGCCGACGATGGCCACGGTCTCGCCCTGGGCCATGGAGAACGACAGGTGTTTGACTGCCTGGGTGGTATGGCCGCCAGCGTGGTAGCTGACGCTGAGGTCGCGCACGGCGATCAGGGGGTGTTGGCTCATCGATGGTGCTCCTCGAAGGTGCGGGCGAGATGGTTGAGGCTGAACACCACGGCGACCACGAACAGGCCCGGTAGCAGCGACACCCACGGGGCAGTGATCAGAAAGTGGCGGCCGTTGGCGATCAGCGTGCCCCATTCTGCTGCCGGGGGCGCCGCGCCAAAGCCGAGGAAGCTCAGGCCGGCAGTGGCCAGGATCGCGGCGCCGAAGTCCAACGTGGCAAGCACCGCGACCGGCCCCCAGGCGTTGGGCAGGATGTGCCGCAGCAAGGTGCGGCACCAACTGGCGCCCCCCAGGCGCGCGGCTTCGACATAGGGCAAGGTCTTGACCCGCAGCACCTCGGCGCGGGTGGTGCGGGCAAAGCCCGGGATGATGCCCACGCCGACGGCGATTGCCACAGGCACCGTACCGAAGCCGATGGCGGTGACAATCGCCAGGGCCAGCAGCAGGCCAGGCAGGGCCAGCAGCACATCGATCACACGCATGAGCGCCGCGTCGACTCGCCCTCCGGCAAACCCCGCCAACACCCCCAAACCAAGGCCACCGGCCAGGGCGATGCCCACCCCCAGCAGTGCCGCTTGCACCGACAGGCTGGCGCCGTACACCACGCGTGTATACAAGTCGCGGCCCAGTTCGTCGGTACCGAACCAGTGCGCGGCACCGGGCGCGGTCAGCTTGGCCGCAGGCGAGGTGGCATAGGGGTCGAAATGGGTCAGCCACTGCGGCACCACGGCGGCGGCCAGCGCAAACAGCACCACCAGCAGCGCCAGGGCGAAACCTGGGCGCGATAACAACGGTGCCACTGCCTGGCCCAAGCGTTGCGCGCGGGTGCGGCGCTTCCAGGGCGTGGCGGGTGCGGCGGCACGGAACGGGCGGGTATCGGTGGTCATGGTCAGGTCACCTTCGTGGCATGCGTGATGCGGGGGTCAAGGTAGGGGTAGAGCAGGTCGACGATCAGGTTGACCAGCACGAAGGCCGCTGCCGATACCACGACGATCGCCAGCACCACCGGGATGTCCTGGCGCAACACCGCTTCCTGGGCCAGCCGACCGACACCGTTGCGCGAGAAGATGGTCTCGACCAGCACGGCGCCGGACACGGTATTGCCCACTTGCAGGCCTACCAGGGTAAGAATCGGCAGGGCCGCGTTGCGCAGCGCGTGCCGGGCCTGCACCTGGGCGCGGCTCAGCCCCTTGGCGAACGCCGTGGCGATGTAGGGCTCGTGCCACACGCCTTGGAAACCGCGTTGCAGCACCTGGGCATAGACTGCGGCGCTGGGGATGGCCAGGGTCACGGCTGGCAGCACCAGGCTGGCGAAGCCTTGGCTGCCGGTGGCCGGGAACCAGCCCAGGCCGAAGGCGAAGACCTGGATCAGCAGCAGCCCCATCCAGAACACCGGCACCGAGAACCCCAGTGAAGGCACGCGCGACAGCGCCACCTTCAGCGGCCGCCATTGCAGGTACGCGGTGAGGTAGGCCAGGCCAATACCCGCCAGCAACGACAGCACGATGGCCAGGCTGGCCAGTGACAAGGTCTGCGGCAGGCGCTCGGCCAGTAGCTCAGTCACCGGCCTGTTCAGCGACAGCGAACGGCCCAGGTCGCCTTGCAGCGCGCGCCACAGCAAGTCGAAGTACTGCTCGAAAATCCCCTGGTCCAGCCCGTAGTAGGCGCGCGCCTTGGCCAGGTCTTCGGGTGACAGGCCGTCGGCCTCCATGCCCGAGGCGCTGAGCATGATCGCCAAGGTGTCCCCTGGCAGCAGGTAGAGGATGAAGTAGGTAATGGTGTAGGCCCCCCACAGCACCAGCAGCGCCTGGCCGATGCGCCCGAGCAGGTAGCGGTTCATGGCTGGGCGACCTGGATATCGCTGAGGAAGGCAAAGCCCTCGGCGGTCCAGCGGAAGTCCTTGACCCTGGGCGCGGTGGCGGCCTGCCAGACACGCTCGTACAACGGGAACGCCGAGGCCTGGTCGATGAGCAGGTCCTGCAGTTGGCCGTAGGCCTGGGCACGCTGAGCGTCGTGGGTGGCGATAATGCCATCGTCGAACAGCGCCTGGGCCTGGGTCAGGGTCTGGGGCTCGTAGGTATTGGTGGCGAGGGTGGCACTGTTGGCGGCGCGCGGGTCGAGGATGGTCTGGAGGATGATCGGGTCGGCGCGGGTCATGTAGGTGGAGGTGAGGTCGTAGTTACCCGACGCATTGCCTGCGACCCATTCGGCGCGGGTCAGTACATTGAGCTTGAGGTCGATGCCCACCTTGCGCAGTTGGTCCTGGATCAGTACGTCGCCAGCGCTTTCGGCCGGCGTTAGGTTGTAGCGCAAGGTCAGGCGCTTGCCATCCTTGTGCCGATAGCCATCATCGCCCTTGCTCCAGCCGGCGGCGTCGAGCAAGCGCTCTGCGCCTTGTGGGTCGTAGGCGAGCTTGACGGCCTGGGCCTTGAAATACGGGGTGGTGATGTCATAAACCCCGGTCACCACGGGGAACTCGGCGTTGTAGACAGTGTGGGCGTAGCTGGTGCGGTCGATGGCTTTCTGCAAGGCCAGGCGTACCTGGCGATCACTCAGCAGCCGGTCGTTGCGGGTGTTGGGGTAAAGGTTCAGCGCCGGGCCTGGCAGCGAGCGACTCTGGATGGTCGCGCCCTTGGCCTGGAACAGCTTCAGGTCGACTTCGGAGAACGGGTTGCGCGGCCAGAGGATGTCGGCCTTGCCCTGCAGGAACAGGCCGTTGCGTACGCTTTCTTCGGGGATGTAGCTGACGTCCACGGCATCCAGGTGGGCCGCGCCGGGGTTTTTCACGTTGGCCGAGGCCCAGGCGTAGTCAGGGCGTTTCACCAGGCGTGCGCCGACTTCCGGGGTGTAGTGCTCGAGTACGAATGGGCCAGTGCCGATGATCTTGCCCAGCGAACGCGCTTGGGCGCTGAGCGCGTAGGACGCGGGCGCCAGGATGGCCAGGTTGGTGGTCGAGGTGGCCTGCAGGAAACCGGCATTGGGGCGGGCAAGCACCAGGCGCACGGTGAAGTCGTCGACCACGTCGGCGTGGTCGTAGCCCGCGAGGTAGGTCGCGCCGAAGGTGGCGGGCAACTGCGTGGCGAAGGCTTTGTTGGTGTCGAAGGCCGTCTTCACGGCGTGGGCGTCGAAGCGCTCGCCGTTGCTGAAGCTGACGTCCTTGCGCAGGTGGAAGGTGTAGGTGAGGGCGTCATCGCTGACTTCCCAGCTTTTCGCCAGCCACGGGATGATGCGGCCGCTGTCCGGGTCCTGGTCGGTGAGCGACTCGGCGACATTGCGCAGCAGCACACGGTGTTCGAGCCAGTAGACCTGGAAGGGGTCGACGCTGACCAGGGTGGTGTTGTCGCCCCAGAAAGCGATGTTGAGGGTTTTGCTGGTGTCTTCGGTGGCGGGGGAGCAGCCGGCGAGGGCCAGCACCAGGGCGCAGGCGCTAAGCAAGTGGCGGGCACGGGGGAGTGGCGGCATGGGGCGTTCCTTCTGATGTAATTGGGTTGCCGGGGCTGGCCTCTTCGCGGGCAAGCCCAAGCAGCAGCGGTCTGCCAGTCAGTCCTGGTAGTCACGCCCCTCACGGTCCAATTGGCGGATCAGCGCATCCCAATGCCGCTGAATCCCTTCGCCAAGCCCGTCGGAAAACCGTTTGGACTGCTCGTGCACCTTGGCAATCGCCGCCGGTGCCGCATGCAGCAGCTGGTCATTGCCGCCGGCCTGCGCCGCCACCTGGATGTTGCACGCCCGCTCCAGCCCATGCAGCTCGCGGAACGCATGCTCGACGCTGACCCCGCCGGTCAGCAGGCCGTGGTTGCGCAGGATCAAGATGTTGCTGTCACCCAGGTTGGCAACCAGGCGCTGTTGCTCGTCCAGGTCCAGGGCGACGCCTTCGTAGTCGTGGTAAACCACCCGGCTGTAGTAGGCCAGCGCGTGCTGGGAGATCGGTAGCAGGCCATCCCGCTGGGCCGACACGGCGGCGCCGTCGCGGGTGTGGGTGTGCAGCACCGCCTTAAGGTCGTGCCGCGCGCGGTGGATGGCGCTGTGGATGACGTAACCGGCCTGGTTGATGCCTAGCCCAAGTGGGTCGTCGATGATCGTGCCGTCGACATCCACCTTGACCAGGTTGGAGGCGGTGATTTCATCGAACAGCAAGCCAAAGGCGTTGATCAGAAAGTGCTCGTCTGGCCCGGGCACCCGCGCCGAAAAGTGCGTGTAGATGTGGTCGGTCCAGCGGAACAATGCCGCCAGGCGATAGGCGGCCGCCAGTTTTACCCGCACCTCCCATTCCTCGGCACTGACCCGCTGGCGAACGGTGTTTGTTTGTGGGGATACGACAGACAATGAACTCATGGTGTGCTCCAGAAGAGAAGGTCAGTAGCCACGCTGGATATCGACCAGGTTGCGCAGCGGCGCCTGCTCGCGATAGCGGGCGAAGTTGTCGAGGAAGGCGTCGAGCAGCGCGGGGTAGCCGTCCTCGGAAATCGCCGACGTGTGCGGCGACAGGAATACGCGGGGGTGGTGGTACAGCGGGTGGCCCGCCGGCAACGGTTCCGGGTCGGTGACATCGAGGCTGGCGCGGCCGATCAGCCCGCTGTCCAGTGCTTCGAGCAAGGCCTGCTGGTCCAGTAGGGCGCCGCGGGCGATGTTGATCAGGTGCAGGCCGGGCTTGGCCTGGGCCAGCACCTGGCGGTCGATTAGGCCACGTGTGGCTGGGGTCAGCGGTGCGGCGATGACCAGGTGATCGCTGCCTGCGAACAGGTGCTGCAGGCGCTCGACGCGCTTGACACCGGGCACTTCGGCAATCGGCTGCCCAGGGCGGTTCAGCGCCAGCACGCGCATGCCGAGCGCGGTGGCCTTGCGCGCCAGGCTCTGGCCAATGCTGCCGAAGCCGAAGATGCCCAACGTGCGGCCGCGCAACGGCGCCAAGGGCGTCAGGCGCCAGTCGGCGTCCTTCACCCACAGCCCCGGCAGTTGCTTGGCGGCGGCAAACACCAGGGCCAGGGCAAACTCTGCGACCTGCTCGGCGTTGGCGCCCTTGCCGCTGGTCACTGGCGGCCCCTGGAATACCCAGTCGGGGTAGAAGTCGATGCCCGACGACACCACCTGCACCCAGCGCAGCGACCAGGGCCAGCCTGGCGGCGGGGTATCTACGCGGTTACCGCGAATATTGATCGGGCGCACGATGAACACATCGGCAGGCACATCCACGTGCAACTGGCCGGGGGCGAGGTCGATGACTTCGTGGTCGGGCAGGTGCTCGCGCAGGTATTGATTGGCCTGGGGGTCAAGCTGGCTGGCAATGATCGAGTGGCTCATGCTGCCACCTCCGCCAGTGCGCTGCGCCCGACTTGGGCCAGCACCACATCGTCCTGGGGCGTGTGGATGCGGCTGCACAGCACGTCACGGTAGTGCCGCTCCAGTGGGTTGCGGCGGGACAGGCCAGGGTTGCCGGCAGCCTCGATGGCCAGCTCGACCGCCTGGATGGCGTTGCGGCTGACCAGGTGTTTGATCTGCCCGGCATGGCGCGGGTCAATGTGGCCGGCGACGGCCGAGTCCAGCAGGCTGCGGTTGGCGAACAGCAGGGTATCGATGCGCCCGACCACGTCCTGGAAGCGCGGCAGGCTCGCCAGCGATGCACCCAGGTTGGAGGGTGCGCGGTTGTTGAGAAACTGCACCAGCCAGTCACGCGCAGCCTGGGCGACGCCGTCGTAGAGTGCCGGCAGCAGCACCGACATCCACAGCAGGCCGGTGCCATCGAGTTCGGGCCGCGGCGCGCTGGCAGGGCTGACACTGACGGCGTGGTCCAGCGGGATCAGCACGTCGTCAAAGCGCACCTCGTGGCTGCAGGTGGCGCGCATGCCCAGGTGGTCCCAGTCTTCGACGATGCAGATGCCGGGCGTGTCCTTGTGCACCAGAAAACCACCGACCAGCGGGTCTTTATCGTCGCTGCGCGCCCACACCAGGTACCAGGTCAGGCCGTAGCTGCCGGTGGAGTAGATTTTGCGCCCAGACAGCCGCCAGCCTGCAGCGGTGCGCCGCGCCACGGTGGCCGGCAGGCCGCCACGGGCCGGCGTGCCCAGTTCGGATTCGACACGAAAGGCATTGATCAGCGCACCGTTGGCCACTGCGTCACGGGCGACCTGCAAGCGCAAGTGCTCGGGCCAGCGCGCTTCGTCCTGCAGGCGAAAGTGCTGCAGGTACTGCATGACCAGGATCAGCGCCGTGGAGGGGTCGCCCTTGCCAACGGCGGCAACCACCTGGCGCGCAGTGGCCAGGTCGGCCCCGCCGCCACCCAGGGCGCGGGGCACGGTCAGGCTCAGCAGGCCGTGGCGGTGAAGCAGGCTGAAGTTGTCGGCGGGGAACTGACCGCTGCGGTCATAGCGCTCGGCATTAGCGGCAAGGGCCTGGGTCAGCTCGGCAAGAGCAGCGGTGGATGGGGGGTGACTCATGGAGTATTCATCCCTGGAACACGGTGGGTTTCTAAGACCGTATTCGTCTGGATGAGCGCTGTAAAAGTCTTTTTGGTTCTATGCTAATTATTTGTTTGTAGAATTTAAAAAATACCTACTATGCAAATTTTTTATTATGTGTGGTCTCCTGCTGTGGGTGCGGCCTGCAGCCTGTTCCCGGCAATCTCACCAAACAGCTCCACCGGCTCCTGCAGGTTGCCCAGATACCGTGGATGGAACAGCCACAAGTCCACCTGCGGTTTGAAATCCGTCACGTTGACCACATCCAGTGCCTCCCGATGGCGGCTGCTCTGCAGCAGCGGCTCGGGCACCAAACCCAGCCCTTGCCCGTTGGCGACCAGGCCCAGTTGCAGGTCGGTGCCAAAGGTTTCCAGGTTGATCGACAGGCTTAGCCCTTGTTCGCTCAAGGCCCGCTGCAGCCCCGCACGAAAACCGCAGCCGTCGGGGTTGAGCACCCAACCGCGGGTGTAACAATCCTTGAGCTTGTAACTGCGCTTGCTGGCGCTGCCCTTGGCGGCCACCACGCGCAGTGGCATACGCGCGATGGAGCGGCTGGTGATGCCCTCAGGGAAGATTTTGCCAGGCGGGAACAGCGCGGCAGCGGCGTCGAGTTCGCCGTTTTCCATGCGTGCGATCAGGCTGCTGCCCCAACCACTGGTGACTTGGGTGCGCAACACCGGGTAGGTGTCGCGAATCTGCGCCAGGGCGTCGAGCAGCACCACGTCCCCCAGGGTTTGCGGCACGCCCAGGCGCAACGTGCCTGACGGGGCGCCGTCATTGGCGACCAATTCACGCAGTGAGTCGATCTCCCGCAGGATCGCCTTGCACTGCTCATACACCCGCAGGCCCATTGGCGTTGGCTTCAGCGGTTTGGTGTTGCGGTCGAGCAGGGTGGCGCCGAGGTCTTTCTCGAAGTTCTGCACGCGACGGGTGATGGCCGGCTGGGTCAGTTGCAGGGCCTCGGCGGCGAGGTTGGTCGACTGGCAACGGATGACCGCCACGAAGGCGTCCATGTCATCGATTTTCATATTCGGCGCTCACATATTGGGGCTGTGGGACATACCTTGGAAGAATAATCCTCATTGTGCGGATTGTCACAGCACCCGATGCATCAGTGCCTTGCCGTCAGGCGCTTTCGCGGGCCACCAGTTCGCAGGCGAGCAGGTTCAACCGTTGCACTTCACCCTCATGCGCGATGACGCCCAGGTGTTGCAGGACGCGCAAGGCTGCCACCTCGCCAATCTCCCGCGAGGGCGGCCGCAACGTAGTCAGGCTGGGCAGCAGCATGTCGGCGAAGGGGTAGTCGCCAAAGCCGACGATCGCCACGTCATCCGGTAGCCGCAGCCCCGCACGTTGGCCAGCCAACACGGCGCCGGCAGCCAGGTTGTCATTGGCAAAGATGATCGCCTCGGGGCGTGGCGTGCGGCGGATCAGCGCCTCCATTGCCTGTTTGCCTGCCTCGAACGGCGCGCAATCGGCGGAGGGCACGAATACCCAGGGTTCAAGACCGGCCTCGGCCAAGGCCTCGATGTACCCGTCACGCCGCTCCAACGCGCTCAAGTCGCCGGCTGCGCTGTTCTGCACGAAGGCGATGCGTCGATGCCCTTTTTCCAGCAAGTAGCGGCACGCCTGCACGCCGACCTGGTGATGCAGAAAACCGACCTGCAACGGCGCCCGCTCGGGGCGGTAATCCCAGATCTCGACCACGGGCACGTCAGCTTCGGCCAGCATCTTTTCAGTCGCCGGGCTGTGGAAATGGCTGGTGACCACCAACGCCGCCGGCGACCAGCCGAGGTATGCACGCACCGCACTCTCTTCCTGTTCTTCGCTGAAGTAGCTGGACGCCAGCAGTAACTGATAGCCATGGCGGCTGAGGGTGTCGCTGAAGGCCTGGATGGTCTGGGCAAAGATCGGCCCCGAGATGTTTGGGATCACCATACCGACAATTCGCCCGCGTGCCGAGGCGAGGCCCCCGGCGACCAGGTTGGGAACGTAGCCCAGCGCTTGCACAGCGGCCTCTATGCGCTCGCGCAGAGGCGGTGAAACCTGCTCAGGCTGGTTGAAGTAACGCGACACGCTGATCGCCGATACGTCTGCCGCGCGCGCCACGTCGGCCAGGGTGGCGCGGCCTGCACCACGGCGCTTTCGGGGGGAATCCTTGGCTTGGCTCACAGGGTCGCCTCATCGGGAAATGGCGCGATGGTAGCGCTAACGCAATGGCGCCTGGCAAATAGCTTTATTGCATATCAATCTGACTTTTAAGTATTTGACGTGCTAAGCAGCGCACTCTGATACTTGCTCATGTTAGCGCTAACAAGCGCTGCTGTTGGCAAGCGCCTGCCACTCGCACGAGCGAGACCAGACAACCACAGCACCCTCCGTGTCGGCCCGTGAACGTGGGCCTGGTCTGGTCCCATAAGGCAGTGAGCAGCATGCAGACAACTCCGTTTCCTACTACACAACGCCGGCCGCTGGCAGCGGCCATTCTGTTGGCCGCGTTCGGCCAGGGCGCCCAAGCCGCCGAACCCGCCGAGAGCGCGCCGCAAGCGACGGCCCTCGGCGCGGTGACGGTCACGGCCACACGCCGAGAAACCAGCCTGCAGGAAGTCCCGGTGGCGGTTTCGGTGATCGATGGCGAGCAGCTCGAGCGTGACAACCGCAACAACGTGGCCAGCATCGTCCAGCAGGTGCCGACACTCAACTACCGGGCAGGCGCCTCGAACAAGGACACCTCGCTGTTCATCCGGGGCGTAGGCACCATTTCGACCTCCCCAGGCGTCGAGCCCACCGTGGCTACCGTGGTCGATGGCGTGGTGTTCGGGCGGCCGGGCCAATCTACCCTCGACCTGCTCGACCTGGAGCGCATCGAAGTGCTGCGTGGCCCGCAGGGCACGTTGTTCGGCAAGAACGCGTCGGCCGGCGTGCTGAACGTGGTCAGCAAGGCCATCCCCGAGCAAACCCGCGGCTACGTGGATTACTCGCACTTTGGCGGTGGCGATGAAAACCGCCTGCGCTTCGGCATTGGCGGGCGTCTCAGCGAACAGTTCAAGGGCTCGCTGAGCACCTTGTGGGGCGATTACGACGGCAATGTCGAAAACGTTGCCAATGGCCACGACGTCAATGGTTACCAGCGCAAAGGTGCCCGCGGCAAGCTGGAATTCGAACCCAACGAAGACCTGCGCCTGACCTTGATCGCTGACTACATGAAAGGTGAAGACACACTCCCCAGCGGTGTGATCACAAGCGCCAGCACAGCATTTGCCAACCAACTGCGCCCGGTCACCCCTAGCGCGCACAACCGCGATATCAACAGTGACTTCAAAACCCACGTCGAAGACGAGAACCAAGGCTTGTCGGCCCAGCTTGATTGGCAGCTGGGTGACTACACCCTGACCTCGATCAGCGCCTGGCGCGGCTGGGACAACACCCAGTACCAGGACGGCGACCGCCGTGCGTTGCTCCCCGTGACCGCGTCCCATGACAAGGGCACGGTGGACTACGACCAGTACAGCCAGGAGTTTCGCCTGACCTCGCCCAAAGGGCAGTTCAACGAGTACGTGCTCGGCGCCTTCTACATGCACGGCACGTCCAACGAAACCTACCAGCGCCTGTCAGTCAACGGCGGCGTGGCCAATACGGGGCGGGCAGATTACTCAACGACCAACGACAGCGTCGCGCTGTTCGGTGAGAACACCTTCAACTTCACCGACGACTTGCGCGCCATCTTCGGCCTGCGCTGGACCCACGACGACCTGGAGTACGACCACCGCCGGGTCTCCAGTTCGGCCACCGCGGTCACCGGCATCCAGCCTTCGACCGCCAGTTCCGGCTCGGTGGACGAGGACGGTTGGAGCGGGCGCACCGGCCTGCAATACGACTTCAACGACAACCTCACCGGCTACGTCACCTATTCGCGTGGCTACAAAGGCCCGGCCTACAACGTGTTCTTCAACATGCAGCCGCGCGACACCGGCGCCCTCAAGCCGGAAACCTCCGACGCTTATGAAGTCGGCCTGAAGAGCACGGCGCTGGACAACCGGCTGACCGCCAACCTGGCGGTGTTCCACACTGACTACGACGACTACCAGGCCAACTTCTTCGACACGGTGGCCAATCAGGTGGTAACGCGCTTGGTCAACGCCGGCAAGGTCAAGACCCAGGGCGTGGAACTGGATGCCAGTTTCCAGGCGACGTCGCAGCTGAAGTTGACCACCGCCGTGGCCTACACCAAGGCCCGTGTCGACCACTTCAACTGCCCGGCAGGGGCCGCGGCCAACTGCAACATCGACGGTGGCCACCTGCCGTTTACCCCGGACTGGAAGACCTACGTACGTGCCGACTACGTGATCCCGCTGGACAACGGCCTGGATGTCGAGCTTTCCAGCGACTACAGCTGGCAGGATTCGGTGCAGTTCAGCCTGGACCAGAACCCAGACACCGTGCAGGGCGCCTACGGCATCTGGAACGCCAGCATTGCCCTGGCCGACTACAACGACGGCTGGCGTGTGGCACTGCTGGGCAAAAACCTGGGTGACAAGTCGTATGCGCAGATGCTGGCCAGCGGTGGCGATTACATCTACCGCTCCGTACCACGCGACGACGGACGCTACTTCGGCGTGCAGTTGCGCAAGGATTTTTGAGTAATCGCCCTCTAGAGCTAAAGCAAAACTTATTGATTTCGCAGGGCCGTGTGGGAGCGGGCTTGCCCCGCGAACACCGGCAAAGCCGGTGCCATGCACCGCGGGGGACCATTCGCGGGGCAAGCCCGCTCCCACAGTCTCCAATGTCCTACCACAGGGGTATGCAAACCCCATCAAGGAGATCGACATGAGCCGTCAACTGAGCCTGGGCGCCTTCCTCATGGCCACCGGGCACCACGTGGCCGCCTGGCGCCACCCGGACGTACCGGCCGACCCCATGGACTTCAGCAGCTACCGCCGCGCCGCGCAGATCGCCGAAGCGGCCTGTTTCGACGCGTTGTTCGTTGCCGACAGCGTTGCCGCGCCTACCGACGCCCTGGCCAGCCACAGTGCACGCTCCACCTACTTCGAACCACTTACCCTGTTGTCGGCGTTAAGTGCCGTTACCGAGCGCATCGGCCTGATCGCCACCGCCACCACCAGCTACAACGAGCCGTACCACGTAGCACGCAAGTTCGCCTCGCTCGATCACCTGTCCGGCGGCCGCGCTGGCTGGAACCTGGTCACCTCGGACGCGGCGGCCGAAGCGGGCAACTTCGGCCGCCAGGTGCATATCCCACATGCTGAGCGTTACGCCCGAGCCCGGGAGTTTCAGCAGGTGGTACAGGGCCTGTGGGACAGCTGGGCTGACGACGCCTTCGTGCACGACAAGGCCGGTGGGCTGTTCCACCGTCCTGATGGGGTGCGTGCCCTGGATCACGCAGGCGAGCACTTTCGCGTGAAAGGCCCGCTGAACGTCGCCCGCTCGCCCCAGGGGCGGCCGGTGCTGGTTCAGGCGGGCTCCTCGGAAACCGGCCGCGAGCTGGCCGCGCAGAGTGCCGAGGTGGTGTTTACCGCGCAACCTAGCCTGGCCCGCGCCCAGGCGTTCTACGCCGAGCTCAAGGGCCGGCTGGCCGCTTACGGGCGGGGCGAGGATTCGCTGAAGATCATGCCTGGCGTGTTTGTGGTGGTTGGGCATAGCCAGGCTGAAGCCGAAGAGAAGTACCAGCAGTTTCAGGAACTGGTCGACCCGCGCGTCGGGGTTGGTTTGCTCGGGCGCATGCTCGGCAATTTTGACCTTTCCGGTTACCCTCTCGACGGCCCGCTGCCCGAACTGCCGCCCACCGAAGATGGCCAGCGCAGCCGCCAGCAACTGCTCACCGAACTTGCCGGCAACGAGCAACTGACACTCGCCCAGCTTGGCCGGCGCATCGCCGGTGGGCGAGGGCACTACAGCCTGGTCGGCACCCCGGCCCACATCGCCGATGAACTGCAGGCCTGGTTCGAGGGCCGTGCCGCCGATGGCTTCAATGTGCTGGTGCCGCACCTGCCCCTGGGGCTGGAGGATTTCGCCAACCTAGTCGTGCCCGAGCTGCAGCGCCGCGGGCTGTTCCGCCGTCAGTACCAAGGCCGCACCCTGCGTGAACACCTGGGGCTGCAGCGCCCTGCCAATCCTTTCTTTACCGAACGAGGTCAACCATGAGCTACGCCGCCCACCCCGAGCGCTACGCGCGCATGCCTTATCGCCGTGTCGGCCGCAGTGGCCTGGTGTTGCCGGCCCTGTCCCTGGGCCTGTGGCACAACTTTGGTGATGCGACGCCTATCGATACCCAACGCGCGTTGCTGCGCACCGCATTCGATGCGGGTATCAACCACTTCGACCTGGCCAACAACTACGGCCCGCCCTATGGCAGCGCCGAGACCAACTTCGGCCGGCTGCTGCGTGAAGACCTGCGCAGCTACCGCGACGAACTGATCATCTCGAGCAAGGCCGGTTGGGACATGTGGCCGGGGCCGTACGGGCAGGGCGGCAGTTCGCGCAAGTACCTGATCAGCAGCCTCGACCAGAGCCTGCAGCGCCTGGGCCTGGACTACGTCGACATCTTCTATTCACACCGTTTCGATGCCGATACGCCGCTGGAAGAAACTGCCATTGCCCTGGCCGACATCGTCCGTCAGGGCAAGGCGCTGTATGTCGGCATTTCGTCCTACTCGGCGGGCAAGACGGCTGAGATTGCGGCGCTGCTGGCCGAGTTGAAGGTGCCGCTGCTGATCCACCAGCCTTCGTACAACCTGTTCAACCGTTGGATCGAGCGTGACCTGCTGGCCACCACTGAGGCGCTCGGGGCCGGGGTGGTCGTGTTCACGGCGCTGGCCCAAGGCCTGCTCAGCGACAAGTACCTGAACGGCATTCCCGCCGATGCCCGCGTCAACCGCGCCGGCGGTGGCTCGTTGCTGCCCCAGCATCTGTCGCCAGACAACATTGCCCGCGCCCGCGCCCTCAATGAAATCGCCCGGGGGCGAGGCCAGAGCTTGGCGCAACTGGCCCTGGCCTGGACCTTGCGCGACCCGCGCGTGAGTTCGGCGCTGATTGGTGCAAGCCGGCCCGAGCAAATTATCGAGAACGTGGCCGCACTCGATAACTTGGTGTTCAGCCCCGAGGAGTTAGCGGCCATCGACCAGTACGCCGTGGAAGGCGGAATCAACCTATGGGAAAAACCCTCGACCGACTGGAAGGAGTGACCCATGCGTGTGCTACGCCTTGCCGTCCTGTTACTGCTGAGCTTGGCCGGTGCTGCCCAGGCGGCAGACCCTGCGACGTTGCGCATTGGCTATCAAAAGGGCTCGATCAGCCTGGTCCTGGCCAAGCAGCATCGCCTTCTGGAGCAGCGCTTTACCCATACCCAGGTTGAGTGGATCGAGTTTCCGGCCGGCCCGCAAATGCTAGAAGCCTTGAACATTGGCAGCCTCGACATCGGTTCGACCGGTGATATTCCGCCGATCTTCGCCCAAGCAGCCGGTGCCGACCTGCTGTACATCGGCGCTGAACCGCCCAAGCCGCAGGCTGAGGTGATTCTGGTACCGAAAGACAGCCCGGTGGCCAGCGTCGGCGACCTCAAGGGTAAGCGGGTTGCCCTGCAGAAAGGTTCGAGTGCGCACAACCTGTTGCTGCGCAGCCTGGCCAAGGCCGGGTTGAGCATCCGCGATGTGCAGCCGGTGTACCTGGCGCCTGCCGATGCGCGTGCGGCGTTCGAGCGCGGCAGCGTGGACGCCTGGGCGATCTGGGACCCGTTCTATTCGGCCATCGACCTGGAAGGCAAGGCACGGCTGTTGGCCGATGGCCAAGGGCTGGGCTTGATCGGGCCTTTCATGCTGGGGGCGCGTGAGTACGTCGAGGCTAACGGGGCGTTTGTCGGTCAGCTACTGGATGCGATCAGCCAGGCCGAGGCGCTCACGCGCAGTGATGAAGCCGGGAGCATCCAGTTGCTCGCACAGTTCATGGGCTTGCCGGAGGCGGTGGTGCGGCGCAGCTTCAGCCATCGGCCGGCGTCGCCGGTGATACCGGTGAGCGATGAGATCGTGGCAGCGCAGCAGCGCACGGCGGAGCTGTTTTTCCAAAACAAGGTGCTGCCCAAGCGGGTGGATATTGCCGGGGCGGTGTGGCGACGGAACTGAGCCAACGCAACGTTCGGCTTTCATTGCCCTGTGTAGGAGCAGCCTTGTGCTGCGAAGAGGCCGGTGTTGCCACACTATTTCTATGAGCCTTGCCGGCCTCTTCGCAGCACAAGGCTGCTCCTCAGGGGGGATTTCGGCGGTATTTGGGGTCAACCCTGGGCAAACGCCAACAACTTCTCGCCATCCAGCCGATATTTAACCCACTCAGCCTGCGCTTCGGCCCCCAGCGACTGGTAGAACCCGATCGCAGGTTCGTTCCAGTCCAGCACACTCCATTCCAGGCGCCCGCAGCCGTTCTCCACGGCCTCCCGGGCAATGTGCCGCAGCAATGTGCGCCCGGCACCATCGCCGCGCTGCTCGGGCGTGACGTACAGGTCTTCCAGATAAATCCCGTTACGCCCCAGCCACGTCGAATAACTGTAGAAATACACGGCAAAACCGATCGCCTGGCCATCCCGCTCGCAGATCAGGCTGTGCACTGTACTGCCCTCGTCGAACAGGCTGCGCTCGATATCGGCAACCGAGGCGATCACCTCGTGGCGCGCACGTTCGTAGTCGGCAAGCTCAGTGATGAAGGCAAGAATCTGCGTGGCGTCGGTACGCACCGCGGGGCGGATAGTGAGGCTCATGGGGCGGGCTTCCTTGAACGGGATGAGATCGGTACAGTATTTGTATCTATTTAATTTAGCAAAACTGTACCGGTCGCAAGGCAGGGCGACTCCGTTAGTGTGACAGCACCAATAATGATTGTGGAATGCCTGCCATGCTTGCCTCTGCCGACCTGCTCACAGCTTTCGTGCTGTTTGCCTTCGTATCCTCCATCACCCCGGGGCCGAACAACACCATGCTGCTGGCCTCGGGTGTGAACTTCGGCGTGCGTCGCTCGATCCCGCACGCCATGGGCATCAGCATTGGCTTCATGGTCATGGTGCTGGCCGTCGGTTTGGGCCTGGGCGAGGTGTTCAAGGCTTGGCCGCCGTTGTACACCGTGCTGCGTTACACCGGCGCGGCCTACTTGCTGTACCTGGCGTGGAAAATCGCGACCTCGGGGCCAATCGGCACGGATTCGGCCAAGGCCCGCAAGCCGTTGGGGTTCTGGGGCGCCGCCGCGTTCCAGTGGGTCAACCCCAAGGCCTGGGTGATGGCGGTGGGGGCCATCACTACCTATACACCGGCCCAGGGCTACGTGATGAACGTGGTCGTCATCGCCGCGCTGTTCGCCTTGGTCAACCTGCCTAGCGTCGGGGTCTGGGTCATGTTTGGCAGCGCTTTGCGCAACCTGTTGCAGAACCCGCGCTGGCTGATGCTGTTCAATGTCCTGATGGCCTTGCTGCTGGTGATTTCACTCTACCCGCTGCTGTTTGTAGAATCGGCGTTTTCATAGACCGATGAGTACAGCAAGCCGATGCAGTTGATCCCCTGGTCACACCTATGCCCCGAAGGCTTCACCTTGCGCGGGTGGCGCACACCCGCCAGTGGCAAGCCTTTGCTGCATTTTCTGCACGGCAACGGCTTCTGCTGCCTGGCGTACCAGCCGTTGCTGATGCGCCTGGGCGAGCATTTCGACCTGTGGCTGTGCGATGTGCAAGGCCACGGCGACAGCGACCATGGCGGCGTGTTTCGCGGGTGGAACCGCACTGCTGAATTGGCGGTGGAGGCGTTCGAAAGCGGGCGTGGCGAGTATGGCGAGGTGCCGCGCTTTGCCCTCGGGCACAGCTTTGGTGGCGTGCTCACGGGGCTGATCCTGGCCAGCGCACCCACGCTGTTCGAGCGGGCCGTACTGCTTGACCCGGTGCTGTTCAGCCGCCGTATGATCGGTGTGATGGGCGCGGCTGCGCTGGTCGGCCTGCATCAACGCCATGCCTTGGCGCGCAAGGCGGCCAACCGCCGCAGCCATTGGCCTGATCGTGAGGCGGCACTGGCCTCGCTGCAGGGGCGCGGCATTTTCAAAGGCTGGACCGATGCGGCAATGCTGGCCTATGTGGAGCATGCCATTGGCGATTGTGGCGAGGCGGTAGTGCTCAAGTGCCGGCCAAGCCGCGAGGTGGAAATTTTCAGTTCGTTCCCCAAGCGCATGTGGGCAAACCTGGCCGCGATCCACACCCCGACGCGGGTGCTGTATGGCGAACAGACCTATCCCTTCGTGCCGCACTCGGTCAAACGCCTGGCGGCGCTGAACCCCAACGTGAGCGCGCGGCAGGTCGCCGGTGGGCACTGCTTCATGCAGGAGGACCCGGCCATGGCCGCCGAGCAGGTGTTGGCCTTCCTGCAACCGTGACGTTGTCGTTCCATAGGTGAGACGATGCATGCCATTTAAGCTGCCTACCGGCTTATTGGCATCATTGGTAAGGTGATCCCAGCCAAGAGAGGAGACTTCTCATGAAAAAAATTCTGGGTATTCACCGCAGCCCCCACGCCCACTGGGTAGGCGATGGCTTTCCGGTGCGCAGCCTGTTCACCTACGACGACCTGGCCCGCCAGATCAGCCCGTTCTTGCTGCTGGACTACGCCGGCCCCCACGACTTCACCCCTACACGTGATCGACGCGGCGTCGGCCAGCACCCGCACCGTGGTTTCGAAACGGTGACCATCGTCTACCAAGGCGAGCTCGAACACCGCGATTCCACGGGGGCCGGTGGCTTGATCGGCCCAGGCGACGTGCAATGGATGACGGCGGCCAATGGCATTGTCCATGAAGAATTCCATTCGCCGGCATTCGCCCGCACGGGTGGCACACTCGAAATGGTCCAGCTGTGGGTCAACCTGCCCGCGCGTGACAAGCGCGCCGCGGCGGGTTACCAGACGTTGCTTGCCACGGATATCCCAGTGGTGGCGCTGGATGACCAGCGTGGCAGCCTGCGGGTGATCGCGGGTGAATTCCAAGGCCACCAAGGCCCTGCGCGGACCTTTACCGCGATGGATGTCTGGGATTTGCGCCTGAATGCTCAAGCGACCTTGCAACTGCCCGTAGCCGCAGGGCGCAACGCCGCCTTGGTGGTGCTGCGCGGGACTGTGCGGGTCAACGGTGAACGGGAAGCCGGGCCCGCCAGCCTGGTACTGCTTGAGCGTGGTGGTGAGGACATTGTGCTCGAGGCGCTGGAAGGCGCCAGTGTGCTGCTGCTCAGCGGTGAGCCGATCGATGAGCCGATCGTTGGCTATGGCCCATTCGTGATGAACAGCCAGGCAGAAATCGCTGAGTCGTTCGACGACTTCCATGCCGGCCGGTTCGGGCAGATGCAGGCCGAGGGCAGCTGAGACCGCTCGTCGTCAACTCTGTGCAGCCGATCGAACAGTCCTGGCTGGCCTGCGATCTTCCACTAAGGTGCTAGATGATCCCGCGCACCATCATTGCTCCGGCGCATGGACGGCCGCCTGAGCATGCGCAATATCAATTGGCACCATGCCTGGCAAAGGCGTACCTAAACAACAGGCCATCCAGTACAGAGAGGGTCGTACAATGTCGTTGATAGGCGTTTCAATGCTAGAGATGCGGCAGATGATCGAGCAAGCCTGCCTGCCTGATCGCTGCGAGGTCAGTTGCGCAGATGGCGTCCACCTGACCATCCGCCTGGGCCAGGGGCAGCGCCTCGAAGCGGGCGTTACCCTGACAGGCGTTGCGCTGCAGGACCTCAACAGTTGCCGCGACGTGGTGAACCTGGTTTCGCAGCTGCATGCGCTGCGTGACAAGCCGACCACGCCAATAAGGGCGATTGCCTGAGCCTGCACCTTGTGTCCCGGTCAGCCGAGGCTGGCCGGGCGCATATATTCCGGCATCAGGCCGTTGAACCAGAACAGGATCATCGACACCAGGATGGTCACCAGCACCAACAGCCCAACCCCCCACACACAGGCGGCGAACAGCATGGCCTGTTCCTTGCGTAACCGCAGAAACGTCTGCAGCCCGCCAAACAGCAGCACGCTGGCATAAGCCGAAGCAGCCAATAGCGCGGTCAGCGCCAGCCAGCGAATCGGCAGCAACCCAACCACCCCCGCGAAAAACCACGGCGTGGCGCAGTAAGCGGCAAAGCCGATGCATTGCTGCAGGCTGGGTTGCGCATCGAAGCCGCGTGACATCCAGCGGATCATCACGCCCATGATCATGACCCCGACCACTGTGGCTGCGTACAGCAGGCCTGCCAACTGCGCCGCGCTGCCAATGTTCAGGCGCACGCGTTCTTCGGCGGCCAGGCTCCAGCCGAACGCGGTGGTGCCGACAAACAGGCAAATGGCAGGGATCAGCGCCAGGGCTAGCAGCCGAGGCAGGTATTGCTGCGGATGGTCCTCTTCGGCGCGGCGTATCTCCATCCAGGCATCGGACGGGCGGGTGAAGAGCTTGAGCAGTGGACTGTTCATGACGGTCTCCAGAAGGCGTGGGCTCTTTTCTATGGAGACGCGCAGTTGCGGGCAGGTTCAGCGCATGTGATCGCCGTTGATCATCTTATTGCAGCTCTAACAGGAGGTTCAGCCCGCCATCGCCACATTTGCCCTGGTCACGCACCACCCCGCGGTAGCTGCGGCCATCCCAGACGAACGCCACGCTGTGGGCGCGATCGACCTTGTCGGGCAGCGGCGGGCAGATGTGCAAGCGCAGGGCAGGGCGGCCCTGCAGGTTGAGGGCGGCGAGTTGGCATTGGCATTCCACGCTCTGGGCGACCGGGCCGAACAACGTATCGCGTACGTAATCCAGCTGCACAAAGGCATTGGGTGCGCGGCCGGGCATTTTCATGGGCATGGGCTCCTTGTGAACGCTGACGCGGCTCCTTTTTAGAAACCTTTCAGGCCCGGATGTTCAAGTTTTTACCTGATCAACCCGCTTTGCGCAGGGTCAGGTTGATCCGCCGCTCGCCCATGCGCGGATGCACGCCGGGTTTGATGGGCAGCACACCATGAAAGCGCAAGCGATCCTCACCGCCCCACACCAGCACATCGCCATGGCTCAACGGCACACGCTGGGTCTTGTCCGAGCGCTGCAGCCCTCCCAGCAGGAACACTGCGGGCAAGCCCAGTGAAATCGACACGATCGGCTGGCTGAAGTCCTGCTCGTTACGGTCCTGGTGCAAGCTCAAACGGGTGCCTGGCAAATAGTGGTTGACCAGGCAGGCGTCGGGCACGAAGTCGTCGAAACCGGCGACGGCCGCAGCGCGGTTTGCCAAGCCGAGCAGCACCGGCGGTAGCGCAGGCCAGGGTTGGCCACTCTGCGGGTCGGTCAGGGTGTAGCGGTAGCCGTGCTCGTCACTGACCCAGCCCAGTGCCCCGCAATTGGTCAGTGCGACAGCCATGTGCAGGCCACCGGGCGTCTGCATGTGCCGGAACGGCGCGGCGCGCAGCACCGGGCGCAAAGCGTCGAGCAAGGCCTCGAGCTCGGCCAGGGCGAAGCCGGGCAACAGCACGGTGTGGCTGGCCAGGCGTTGCGGCTGGGGGCCGAACAGGTCGAGGTCGGACTGGATCATGGAAGCAGCACCAGGCTTACGGTGTTCCATTCTACCCCGGCTCATGCGCTCCCCGTGTAGGAGCAGCCTTGTGCTGCGAAGAGGCCGGTGATAGCAGCGCAAATTTAATGTGTTTTCAACGGCCTCTTCGCAGCACAAGGCTGCTCCTGCAAAGGGCGGTGAGGTAGCAGGGAAACAATAAAAAAGGAACCGCGGCACCAGGGAGAGTGAGCACCGCGGTTCAAGGGGGGAGCAGGTTATTTTTGGGTCACAGTGGCCATGTTCGCGCTGCCCAGCTGGCTGATGGTGGCGGTTTGCGCCATGCCGCTCTGGTCGACGAACGCCTTGTTGCCCTGGCCACCCTGGGTCACGTAGGCGACGTTGATGCTGTCGGCCTGCTTGATGGTGGCCTCGTTGCCACTGCCGTAGAGCTGGTTGGTGTAGCTCTGGTTGCTATAGCCGGACTGGTCCAGGTTGATGACGTTGCCGGTGCCCTCGCTGCTGCCGAAGGCATAGTTGTCGGTACCGCGCTGGTCGGCGACCAGGATGTTGTCGGTGCCGTTCTGCTCGAAGAACAGTTCGTTGTTGCTGTCGGCCTGCTTGGTCTGCATCGCGTTGTTGTTGCCGGTCTGGTTCAGCGTGGCCAGGTGGTTGTCGCCGTTCTGCGTCAGGTTGACGCCGTTGCCGTTACCGTACTGGTTGATCACGGCCGTCTGGTTGACGCCGAACTGGCCGCCCATCTTGTCGCCTTTCCAGTTGCTGGCGGTGATCTTGTTGCCGTTGCCTTGGGTGGTCACGGTCAAGTTCAGGTTTTCGCCGTTCTGGTAGGTGTAGTGCAGGTTGTTGTTACCGGTCTGCGAAATGGTGGTGGTCGAGTTGTTGCTCTCGAACTGGTCCGACCAACTGGCGTTGGCCTTGCCTTTCTGCGTGAGGGTGGCCTTGTTAGCGTCGCCGAAGCTTTGGTCGATGTAGCCTTCGTTGAGCTGGCCGGTCTGGGTGACGTTGGCCTGGCTGCCGACTTGCGTGTCTTGCCAGACCTCCACCGAGTTGCCGGTACCGGTCTGGCTGAGGCCGATGGTGCCACCCTCGCCGTCGCGCTGGTCACCGTAAGCCCAGTTTTCCTTGCCGTCCTGGTAGATCTGGATGTTGCCGTCGTTATGCGTCAAGTGCTCGGCGGCGGCGTAGTTGTCGGCGCCTGCCTGGATGATCATGCTCTGGTTATTGCTGCCGCCGAAGGTCTGCTCGACGAAGGCTTCGTTGCGCTGGCCGGACTGCTGGGTGGTGGCCTGGCTGCCCAGCTGGCTGTCCTGCCACACGGTCGAGCGGTTTTCAGTGCCTTGCTGGGTCTGCAGCGACTGGTTGTTCTCGCCCAGCGACTGGCTGGCGAAGGCATCGTTATAGCTACCCCCGGCCTGCTGGGTGATCTGGCTGCCATTTTCGAACAACTGCTCGGCGTAGCCTGCGTTGTACGAGCCGGTGGCGCTTTGTTGGATATCGCTGGTGCTGTTGGCCTGCACCGCCAGGTGATTGTGGCCCTTGCCGGTCTGCGACTGGGTGGCCGAGGCGAACGGCGCGAGGGTCTGAGTCACTTCGGCAATGTTTTCCTTGCCGTCTTGAGTTTGGGTCGAGGTGCTGTCGGCAGCCATGACCTGGCCTGCGAGGGCAAGGACGATAGCGGCACTGAGGGGAGCGAGCTTGAACATGGTGGTGCCTCCAGGTCTATCGGTATTGGGTGATCTGAACATGCTGGCCATTGCCGGCTTGGGTCACGGAGCTGTTGAGGCCCGTGCCGGACTGCACGATGTTGGCGCTGTTGTTGTTGCCGATCTGGTCGATGGCAGCGCTGTTGCTGCTGCCGCTCTGGCGGATCGACGCGCTGTTGCCATATCCCTGCTGGCTGATGCTGGCCATCAGGTCACTACCTTCTTGCAGGATGTACGCCTCTTGCGCGCCCCCGGCCTGGACGATGCGGCCCAGCAGGGCCTGGCCGTTCTGGTCGAGGGCGGCGCGGTTGCCCATGCCTTGCTGCTCGATCACCGCTGCCTGGCCGGCGCCGACCGGTAACAGGCGGATGATCACGGGGTCACCGAGGTCATTGCCGGCCGCAAGGTCGGCGTTGTCCATCAGGTCCTCGGCCCAGCTGGCCTGGCCCGCCAGGGCCAGGCAGAGCAACAGTGGATACAGGCATTTCATGGCGTTCTCCCGCCTTCTACTGCACGACGACGTTGACGGTGCGTGTGGTCCCTGGGCTGGTGGTGATGGTCGCCGTCGGCGCGGCGGTCGGGATCACCGTGGTGCTGTTGCTGACCGCCAGGCGCCAGCGCCCGGTGACCGGTACGGTAGTGGTGCCCAGGGTTTGCACGCCGGTGGTGGTGGTGACACGTACGGTCACAACGTTGCCGGTGGTCACCGACGAGGTGCCGCTGATGTCCCAGTTGTACCGGTTGTTGGAGCGTGCCGTGACCGTGGCTGCGGTGACCGCGAAGGTCTCGGCGGCTGGGCGTGGCGACACGTTGACCGTGACGGTGCCGGCGTTGGACAGCGCCCCCAGCGAGTCACGCACCTGGTAGGTGAAGGTGGTGGTAAAGGCCGCCGTCACCGTGGCCGGTGGGGTGTAGGTCACCGTCGTGCCATCGGTGCTGACGCCTCCTCGGCCGGAGGCGGGTTGTGTGACGGCGGCAACGGTCAACGGCAGGTTGCCTTCCGGGTCGGTGTCGTTGGCCAGCACGTTGATGGTCAGCGGCACGCCCAGGGTGGCGACCGTTTCCGGGTTGGCCGTTGGCGCCTGGTTGGGCGCAACGTTGATGGTCACCGTGGCCGGTTCCGACTTCAGGCCTTTGGCATCCACCGCCCGGTAGTTGAAGGTGGCCACCAGCGGTTGCGTGGCACCGACGGGTGGGGTGTAGGTAACCGAGGTGGTGCCGTTGAGCACGACGCCGCCAAGGCCAGTACCGGGTTGGGTCAGGTCGCTGATGGCCAGCGGTACGTTGCCGTCCGGGTCGCTGTCGTTCAGCAGCAGGTTGAGGGTCAGCGGGATGCCGACACTGGTGCTGCCGACATCGGCCTGGGCCAGCGGCGGTTGGTTGGCCGCCTCGACCGGCGCATTGCCGACCACGATCACCGGTTCCACATCGCTGCCGCCATGGGCCGACTTGACTGTGACAGTGGCCGGCGGCTGTGCCAGGTCATTCACGGTCAGGCTCTGCAGCGTGCCCGATTTGGACATCCGGCCATAGCCTTGGGCGAGCATGTCGGGGATGGCCACTTCGTCGCTGGAGCGGGCCTCGATGAACAGGCGCTTGTTGGCCCAGTCGTAGCGTGCGGTGCTGACCTTGACCACGTCAGTCAGCTTGCTCGACAGTGCGGTCGGCTGGGTGCCGGCAGTGCTGTTGCTGGCAGTCACCACCACCACGGCGGGCGGCACGGCCTGGCCGAACTGCTGGCTGAAGAACAGCCCGTTGTTGTCTGTCAGCAGGTTGAACTGGCAAGGCGAAGGCGGCGTGCCGATCAGTGCCAGGCCATTGCGCATGCACAGACTAGCGTCATGCGGGGCCTTGGCGAACACCTCCACCCGGGTGCCGGAGCCATTGCGCGAGTAGGTGGCGCGCTCCAGGGTCACTGGCGTTTGCGCTCGTTGGTCGAGCACCTTGCCAGACACCGTGAACAGCGACGTTTCGATGCGCCCGGGCGGGCCGTCGATACGGATGAAGTTGGTGTTGAACGGGCTGCCGACCACGGTCTCGGGCCTGTTCGGGTCACCAATGAAGGTGTCGGTGGCGCCGGTGTCTGGGTTGACCTCCAGGTACGGCCCGCCAGCGCCTCTTAGCCATGGGCCAAGCGCGCCGTTGAGCGCACCGGTGAAGTTACCGGGGGCACCGATGCCGATGTCACGGGTGATGTTGATCGCGCGCCGGCCAGGGGTGGTGACGTTGACCGTCTCGACACCGTAGGGGTGGGTAATGGTGTAGACACCGGCGCGGGGTACCGAGACGCGGATGCGGATGCGGGCAAAGCTCTGCTGGTCGCCATCCACCGGGTTTTCAGCGGCAAAGGCGGCCTCAAGGCCGGCGACATAGGCGTCCAGCTCATAACCGCTGTTGCCCACTGCCGGGATGGTGGCTTCGGCCAGGAACCAGAACATCTCGGGTGGCCAGTTATCGGGGAACACCAGGGGCAAGGCGTCGTCGTAGATGCCCGGCTCCGGCAACAAAGTACACATGTAGGACGGTGCACCCGGCGCGCCGGCAACCCGCGAACTGGTGGCGCGTGACTGACACAGCTCAAGCGACAGGTCGTTGCCGTCCTTGTACCACATCGGGTAGCCGCCGGTGGCGAAGGTGTAGGGCCCGGGGTCGACATCGGACAGCGCGGCGAAGGCAGCGCTGGTGACAGTGAGGGAGAAACCGGCGGCGAACAGCGCACGGCGTGGCCAAGTGTTCATGCTGCCTCCTTGAGGGCTGAGCCTTTGTCTGTTCATGGCACCAGCACCACGTCTTCGCTGTCGCTACCGCCATTGGCGCTGGTGACTTGCACCTTGGCCGGTGGGATGGGCGAAAGGGATGTGCTCAATGTCTTCACCGCGCCGTTGCCACTGAGGTTGCCCAGCAACGTGCCGTTGCCGGTGTGTGCGGTGAGGGCGGGCGGGCTGGTTTCGTCACTGGTGCTGGCGACCAGCGTCAGTTGCCCGGTGGACAGGTGGTATTCAGCCTGAGTGATGGTCACCAGGTCGGTCAGTGGCAGGTTGGCCGTGGTCAGGCTGCTGGTCGGGATGGCCACGCTGTTGTCGGCGGTCAGTACCAGCGTGGTGGGCACATTCGGGTTGAGTACCGACTGGGCGTACCAGGCACCGGTGCCGTTGGCTTCGGTCAGGTTCAGGTTTGGCGTCTGGCTGGTCAGGGTGACGGCGGCCGGTGGCGGCGGGGCCATGACGAAGACATCTTGCTGGGCGTGCAGGTCGCCATTCTCGGTGCGCCGCGAGTAGGTGGTGCGCTGCGGCATCAGCGGCGTGGGCAGGGCAACATCGGAAAGCTTGCCCGAGATCGAGAACAGCTCGGTCCGCAGGTCGATGCCCCCCGGGCCTTCGATGCGCACGAAGTTGGTGTTGAACGGGCTGCCGGTCACACGCTCATCCAGGTTCGGGTCGCCGATGAAGCGCTCGCTGCCTTCGGTGTAGGGGCCATTGACGCTGCGCAGGAACGGCCCGACATCGCCTTTGAGCGCGCCGCTGAAGTCGCCAGCGCCAGCGATGCCAATGTCGCGGGTCATGTTGATCGCCCGGCGCCCACCGGCCGGTACGTCAAAGACTTCGACGCCGTAGGGATGGGTGACCACGTAGGTGCCTGCGGTCGGCACATCGACGCGAATACGCACCCGGGCGAAGCTGACCTGGTCGCCTTCGACCGGCTCTTCGGCGGCAAATGCTGCCTCGATGGCCGTGCCGTAGCTCAGGTCGATGCCTCGTGCAGCGTCGACGATGGCGGCGTCGGCGGTGAACCAGAAGGCTTCGTCAGGGAAATTGGTGGGGAAGGCGATGGGTTGGGTGTCGTCGAACACGCCGGGGGTGGGTAGCAGTGTGCACATGTACGCCGGCGCGCCGGGAGCACCGGCGACCCTTGAACTCACCGCTTTGGTCAAGCACAGGTCGAGGGTGCGACCATGACTGTCCTGGTACCAGCCTGCAAAGTTGCCATTGGCAAGGTTGTAGGGGCCGGGGTCGACAGCGTTCAATGCAGCCTGTGCCGGGATCTGGAGCATGCCGGCGAAAATCGCCACTGCCAGCGGGTGGGGTATCGGTCGGAGCATGAGTCAATTCCTCCTGCAAACGGGCCCATGGACTTGGGGCGTCTGGGAGGAGATCGGCAATAGGCGTGCCAAACCGAAATAAATGACTCGCAGGCCTTGTACAACGGGGGATGCGGGCGTTTAGTGGGTTTCTTTTACGCTGCTTGCCAATGGGCCCGGTACCCCCAGCATTGGGGAATGGGGTCGGTGGTTGCGACCCACTCGCTTACCTGTTCAGCCCGCTTTTATGTCGGTGTTTTTGGCGATTTGGAGGTGCGCGGTTTCCGTGGTTTTTTCTCCGGACGCTTGCCGGGTTTTAGCTGCCAACGGTCGGCATTGGCGAGTAGGCGTTCCTGGATGTCGGGCGGGTAGTCACTCAAGGTGGTGGGTGGAGGCACTGGTTTGCCGGGCAAGCCGGCCTCACGGATCACCTTTGGCCAGCGTGGTCGCCAGCACAGCAGCAGGCTGACCCAATGCGCGGTGCCGACGATGACGAAAGCGGGCCAGACCATGAGCAGGGCGAGTTTGAACAGCCAGCTGCTTTTACGGAAGAAGCGGCCGAGGCCTTCGAATTGGGCGCTGAATGCCTGGATGGGCGAGGGTAACTGGGTACTCAGACGGGGGCGGGGGACGGCGTGTGGATCTTCTTCCATGTAGCGGCGGATGAACTCCCATTCGTCACGGAGTTCGCTGCCGCCTTGGCCTTGCTTGCCAACGAAGGCCATTTCCATGTGGGGGAGGCCGGTATGGCTGGGGTGCCATATCAGGCCTAGTCTCACGCCTACGCTGAGCGAGTCGTCCTCTGGATACAAGCCTGTGCTTCCGGTTGTTCTCCAGGGGAAAGTTACGATGCCGCCGCAATAACTTGGTCGATGGAGGTGGACCTGTTGGGTTTTTCGATTGAAGCGAATGAGTAAGTGACGGCTGGTCAGCATCTCCAAACGTGTGATTTTTATCCCATATTTTGAATATAGATATAGTGTGGTACCAGCGACTAGTATCATGATAAGAGTGAGCATCACAGATATAAATGAGCGTGAGGTCTGATCCGTTATATCAACCCAAAGGAAACTTAGTGCGGTGATTGTCGTGACGCCTATGATTGGCATAACTCCGACGAGCATCGCAAGCGTAAGTAGTCCACGTTTTTCTTCTGAACCACCGCAGCGCATCTCCATGTAATCATCGTTGAAGGCAAAAACGGGGCCGCGCGTATTAGGTTTTTCGCTGACAGACCGGAAATGAATATCTTCTTCCAGATCCCCCTCGTATAAGTCTTTAGCTGATCGCTTCTCTGAAGGTGTCATCTGTGCTTCGGAGGCTTTTCGTGCGACTTCTGACTCGGTTGCCATCTGCCAAAATGCCCACTCCATCAAGTACATTACAGAACCTCACTGAATGCCGAATATAGAGCCCTCAACTCATCTTCCTCCTTGTAAATGCTGGCGCTATTTCCGATGCGGAAACAACTGCGCTTGCACCACTTCTCCAGTGCGTCATCTTCAAGGAGGTAAATTATGAGCGTTAGGGCGAGGCCTATCCAAAAGGCTCCCAGCACTAATCGAGCGAGTAGCAGACGAGCAGCTTGTGTGCCGAGAGTGTTTGCGAGCCCTGCCATGGTTCGGCTAAAAAGTCTTACTAATTTATTGGAGCTTGAATTAGCCAAGTGCTCGAACAGTGGTCTCGCAATCGCGACGGCTGTTCCAAACTCTGCCAATGATAATGTAATGGTTGCCGCTCCTCTGAAAGCGTATGCAGTGGCCAGAATCTTCGACTTCCTCCTCTCTTGCTTCGTAGTCGGTTCGCTTTCTAGATGCTTAATCCAGTCTGCAAAATCCCACCACGCCAGCACCCCCCCGCCGATACTGGCCAAACTACCCCCCCAAAGTTTCAACCTCCCCAAGCTCGCCGCTGCCCCTCTCCCAGTCACGCTATTCGCGCCATACCGCGTCACCACCTGGTCCACATAACTGGCGCCAATCTCGAAGCCCGCCGCCGCAGTAGTCATCGCGGCAGCCAAGAGTTCGGTCTTCACCCGTGCATCACTGTCTGGCAGTTCGCGTGCCTTGAAGGCCATCAGCATGCCTTCGAGCAAACACACCAGGCCTGCAGCACGCACCTTGTAGAAGTCGCTGTTGTTGGCCTGCATCAGGCCTTCGGCCCAGGCCTGGTCCAGATAGCGTGCAACCTGGGCACCACTGCGCTGAGGGTTCAAGGGCTGCCCGCTGCGAGCCGCTTCGCCCAGGCGTATGTCGACGGCCGTTTCATGTACCGAGGCGAACAATGTCAGGCGCAGGCCATGGTGCAGCGCGCGGTCCACACTGCTAGGTGCCCCGGTACGCAGCACTTGGCGCCCCAGCGCGACGTACCAGGCATACAAGCCGATGCTGGCGGTGCTGTTTCTGCTTTGTAGCTCCTCGTACAGCGTGTTGATGCGCCCGAAGGCATTCGCCGCGATGTGCGCGTGCCGGGCGAGCGACTCACGCAACGTGAAAGAGGTCTCTGAGGCCGGCTCGGCCTTGGCCGCTTCCAGAAGCGCGGCAAGCGCTTCGCGGATGTCATCCTGGTTGTAGCTGATGCCGCGCATTGCCAGATTGCCCCGATGCGCCACATCGCTGCGCCACCAGTGGTCCAGTACCGTCGCGCCCCACTCGCTGAGCTCCATGCCGATTACGCACTGGCCGGTTTGCTCGGCAAAGGCCAAGCCATTGATCAGGTCGGCATTGTCGTAACGGTCCAGGGCCTGCAGCAGGCGTTCGCTGAGGAGCCATCGGGTATGGTCTTTGGCGCGGTCTTCTGCAGCTTGCTGGGCTTGTTGCATCGCTTGCTCGAAGCCTGCGAGCTGATCGTGCATGGCCTGGCGGTCGACCAGGTGGCCGTACTTCTGGTCGAACTTCTTGCTGAATTCGCCAGCATCCTGGCGGGCCTGAACCTTGGCCCGAACTTCGCGTTCGTACTGCGCCAGATGAGGTTTTATCCGGGCGTCATGCGCATCGGCCTGCTGGCGAGCGTGGTTGGTAAACCCATAGAAGTCCACAGGCGTCACCGGCTGCTTGCGCACGGCCTCGGCCATGACCTCGCGCTTGACGATGCGCTCGGCCATCATCTGCGGGTAGAGCTTCTCGATTTCCAGAAACGACTGCGCAACAAGCAGTTTGCGCTCATTGTCCACGCCGGGTTCCACAACGCGCTGAAGCCAGTGGGTCTTCACCTCGTCGACGGCTGCGTTGCGCCAGGCATTGAGCTCTTGGGTAATGCCGAGGGCATCCTCGATCACGATAGCGGCGCCGCGCGGTTTGGTTTGATTCATGGGCGGTGCCAGGGCTTGCCGTGAAGCGTGCGGGGATACGATCTGAGCGTTGTTGAACGGCTGCAGGTCGAGCAGGGCCTGCAGGTCTGCGTCGTCCTGGGCCTTGAAGTCGGCTACCCAGTTCAGTTGGTCGTGCTTGAGCACGTGGGGCTGTGGCGGCGCGTCAGAGGGTTGAATGAACCCTGCGATATCGATCGCGGGCAGGCTGCTGCGGTACTCGTCTTCGAGCAGGCGGTAGTTGTCGAGCATGCGCGGCGTGAGCGGGGAGGGGCTGAACAACGGGCGCAGCTCCTGGATGTCGTCCAGGTCGTAGAGCGTGATGGTCCAGCCGAAGGCGCGGATGATGTCCTCCAGGTTGCCTGCGCTAGGGGCAGGCTCCCATGGGGCGTCGGCGCTGATGTACAACAGTGAGCCATTCGGCGCCACGCGGTACTGGCTGTGCCATTCGTGCGCCAGTGCGCTGTGGCGTTTGATCAGCAAGTAAAGAAAGCCTTCGCGCAGCGGGCGGATGGCGTAGCTGGAGTGGGTCAGCGCAGCCACCTCCTGAAAGGGGCTGAGGTAGCCCGGCAACTTGGGCAAGCGGGCGCGTTGTGCCGGATTGTCGCCAACGGCGGCATATCGCAAGGGCAGCAGTTCGAAGCGGCGGGTGCAGTCGGCGACGGGGCTGTTGCGTAGCGCGGGGCGGTAGCCGGTTGTGATACGTCTGCACAGGTCGAGCGTGTCGGTGAGCGAATCCATGGGCGTGTGTTTTAGTCCTTTGTGCGCAGGCGTCGCTGCACGTTGTCGATAAGGGCGGTGTGCTGTTCGCGGGTGGCGATGATTGCCTCCTGCCAGGCTGGTGAGGTGTTGAGCTGATCACCGTCGCGAGCCATCATCAGTACATAGGTGATGAGATCCTCCTCACGGGCCAAGCCTTGCTCGCGTGCCTGGTCGAGGTAATGCTGGATCAGGCCGACGCGCGTGCCGTGGCAGGCACCCGCCAAGGCTGGGCAGTGCTGAACGTCCTTCAGTACCTCGGCAAGTTGGTAGCTCAGCGGGTCGCCGGCCAATGCTGCCCAGCAATCTTCGTCCAGTGTGATCGGCGTGACGTGCGCAGCGTGAGGTTGATCGCCGCCCGCTATTTGCAACCACAGCGTCTTGTGCGGATGCGCTTCAGGTGCCCACCAGTGATGGATGGGTGCCAACCATTCGCTCACCCCAGGCAAGTGACGGTGGCTATCGAGCGCTTGCAGGGCAGCAGCGGTGTGGTAACGCAGAAGGTACGAATGGCCATCTGCGCCTGTGACGATGTTGGCCTGGCTCAAATGCAGCGCGAGTTCGGCAGGTGGCAATGCGCTGATTATCCAGCCACATACCGCGCCCTCTGCACCTTGTTCGAGCTGCCATTTAAAGTCGTACTGGGCTGAAACATCGGAGCCGGGACGCGAGCCGAACAGCCAGGGGCCCACTGCTCGCAAATTGCTGAACTGGGCTTGCTGCAACAGTGGCCAGCAGCGCTGCGAGTAATACTCGAGCAGGTTTTCCCGAGCCTTGGGTGAGAGATCGGCCATTTCCACAACCGCGCTCAGGCGGTACCGATCGGATACTCGCAGGACCTTGACCAGTGCTCTGACGAATGGGCTGGGCATCAGTGTGCTCCCGCCATACGGATCATGGTGTGGCCGTTCGTGATCGCTTTCAGCAAACAACTGAGGCAGACGGGCTCGCCGGGCTCAGGAATGCCAGCGGTCGAGGTTGTGCGTTGGCTGCCCTTTGCCTGCTGGTGGATCGGCCCTTTGAAGGCCACTGCCACACCGTCCAGCGTGACACCGGCCCCATCGATTCGCAGCAGCCCGCCTGGGCTCCGGATCGTCAGGCTCTCGCTGACCTGTATGTCATAAACCTTGGTGGTGTGCCGGATGGCTTCGCCGGTCTGCAACACGTGATGACCGCCCACCACTTGTTCGAGGTGGCCACCAATTTCTACCGTGTGGTTGGCTTTGGTAATGTCCTGGCGCTGGTTGCCAACCGTCTCGATGCGGTCCTGGCCGGTGACGATCGTGTGCGTCCGGCCAATCTTCAAGTTGTTGTCATTGCCGATGTCGTGAATCCGGTCTTGGCCGATGCTGACGGACTCGTCCCGGCCGACGTCTTCCCGGCGGTCCTGGCCAATCGAAACCGTTTCGTCACGCTCGACCCGTTCGGCGCGATCATTGCCAACCTGCGTCGTTTCGTTATGCTTTACAACGTTGTTCTGGTCCCTTTCTGCATGGATGAACACCTCCTGGCGACCCAGTTCGTCCTCGAAACGCAGTTCATTGAAGCCATCGCCTTTGTGGGTCTGGCTCTTGATGGTCATGCGCGTCTTGTGCTCGGGCAGGTCGTACGGGGGCAGCTGATTGCCGCAATAGGTGCGGCCGGTGATCATCGGCTGGTCCGGGTCGGCGTTGACGTACTGGATGATCACGTCCTGGCCAATACGCGGGATGGCCATCGAGCCCCAGCTGCCACCGGCCCAGCCTTGCGACACCCGCACCCAGCAGGAGCTGAATTCATTGTTTTCGCTCTCCCTGTCCCAAGGGAAGCTGACCTTGACCCGGCCCCACTGGTCGCAATGGATCTCCTCGCCAACTGGGCCGACGACGGTGGCCATGTGCGGGCCGTCGATGCGTGGTTTGGCCAACGGCGCTGGGCGCCATTCGGTTCTGCCTGGCACCAGCACGGCGTCTTGGCTATAGTGCGTGCCTTGCCTGGCGCCGGCGGCTTCCTCCTGCAGGCTGGTGAACTGGGTACCTTCGTGGTGCACCTTGATTACACGCCAGTGCACGTTCAAGTCTGGTCGCGGGTGCTCGATCAGGGTGAAGCTCAGCCCCGGTTGCAGGCGCACGTCATCGCCTTGCACTTCGGCAATGCGGGCATCATGGCGCAGCGCGGTGATCCGGGTGGCGGTGAAGGGCACGCCGACCGCATCACGCTTGTAGCGGCCGGGGTAGTCGAAGCGCTCGTACGCGGTGGATTGGTGCGTCAGGCCACTCGCTTCTGCGCGGTGTTCCTGGCGGTATTCCGGGTTGGTGAACGTATAGTCGCGTTGCACCTGTCGTGCAGTGCGTACCTGCTCGCTGTAGCGCAGGCGGCGTAGACAAGCCTTTGCCTGATCGCCACCGCTATTAGCGCGATACAGTACTGCGTCTGGGTCGATGTCATCGTCATCGACGAACCCTTCATCGTCATCATCGATCTTGATAACACCCCGGCTGATCTGGCCCAGCGAGAGCAACCGGTCGGTGATGACCAGCATGTGGTGTTTGGGTGTGTGCTCGAAGCAGTAGACAAAGCCTTCCTCGGCGGCGAGGCGGGCGATGAAGTCCAGGTCGGTTTCACCCGCCTGCACGCAGAATTCCCGTACCGCATGTTCACCGCAGCTGTGCAGCTCAAAATGAAGGATGCCTTGGCGTTTGAGCATGAGCTCGAGAATCTGCGAGGCGGTTTTTTGCTGGAAGATGCGCCAGTTCGAGCGCAGCCTGGCACGCGCCAGCGTGGGTTCGACCAAGGCGCGGTAGCGCGTCCGGTGAAAACCTGTCTCTCCTTGGCTGAAGGTGCTGACCAGGCCGTGCACGTAGCGCACGGGGTGGGCTCCCCGCCAGAGGGTGAACAGCACCGGTTTGTCGAGCAGCTGGCCAAAATCGACATCGTCTTGGTAACTGACCAGCTCCAGGTTCAACTGGAAGGGTGTGCTGATTGCTTCGTCGAGCTCGAACGAAACCACTTCAAACTCAACCTGGCCGACCAGCGGCTGGAAGGTGAAGCGCAAATCGGATTGGCTAGGCATGTGGATTCCCCCGAAAGTGCCTGAGTACGGTCATGACGAGCACTTGCCCGCTACTGCTGCAAGATGACGTTGAGCGACTCGAGAACTTCGGCGGGGATGAGGGAGAGCACCTGCGGGCTCCAGGGTATTGCCGACAGCTTGCGCAGTGGGGGGCTTTCCGTCGTGCACGGGTATGCGATGGCTGCTCCCCACGCACGTCTTCAAGCAGGATTGGCTTGTTGGTGAGCACTGTTTTACCAGTGCCATCGGGATCCCTGAACATTCCTGTTCCTCGTGTATGGGCAGGCAGCGTATGCACTGGGCATGGGCCGACCATGCGGCCAGACGCAAGCATTTAGCTGAAGCCTGAACACTAACGAGGAATCAATTCATGGGTGAGTACTGAGCGTCCTATAAACGTGTAGGAAAGTTCGATTTCTATTCTGTTAAGAAACAATTGGTTGCAGGTAATCAAGGCGAAGGGTGTGTTCAAGCATCTCGATTCGGCTCTTGCTCGGCGCAAAGCTGGGCTTGCAAGGGTAGTGAGCTGATCGAATGGGCTGGAGAACGATGGCTTGCAGGGCTGTGATTTGGCGCCTGCAAGGCCAGGCGGCCGTAGAACAGCAAGGCAGTGGCCCAGGTGGTGAACCAGACGAACAGCCCTGCCCAGAAGGTGTGGGACATGTAGTGCCAGCCTTGCAGCACGCGGGTGGTGCCGTAGACGAACCCCAGCAACAGGATCGCCACCAGCAGCTTGCGCGCATGCATCCAGCGGTGGCGTAGCGCTACGAAGTACAGGGCCAGCAAGGTGAAACCACTGGACGCATGACCGCCTGGCCAGCATCGGCCATCGCCGGCCTTGTCCAGCCAGGAGAAGTGCTCGAACCACTCGACCCGCGCCTGCTGGCCGCCGTACAGCGTCGTTTCCACCGGGCAGTACACGCTGGTATGGCTTTTCAGGTAGTGGATGACCGTGGTGCACAGCGCGAACGCGACCACCACGAACAACAAGTCGCGGCGGTGGTGGGTCGTGAAGCGCAATACTGGTGCGATTCGTGCGGTTTCCAGCCACCGCGTAAGGCCCCATTGCGGGTGATTGGCCAGGCGCGGCCAAGCGAACGACAGCAGCGAGCCGATCACGGCCAGTTCACCGGTCCAGTTCGGTAATACCCGTGGCCACTTGTGGGTGACCTTTTCGAACCATTGATTGTGCAACAGCGGAAATTGACCGGTGGCCGGATCGATCAGCAGGTTGCTGATCCAGCGGTCGAGTTCGGTCAGGTCGAAGGCGACGAAGACGATGCCCGCCAGCAGCAGCGGTAGCAGCAGGTTGTTGCGGTAGAAGGCGGCGCGTGAAGGTACAGGCATGGTCAGATTTCCCGGGCATCAGCGAGTTTGCGCCACTGGCTGGCATCCATCTGGCCCAGCACCCGGGCCTTGCCATCTTCGCCCTGGGTGATGAACAGCGCGCTGGCGTAGCGGTTGGAGTCCGCGTCAGTGTCGACGTTGAGCTGGCGCTCCACCTGCTCCAGGCAGCCACTGTGGCTGACCAGCACGAGGTTGCGGCCGGGTTGCTTATGGGCGAAGGCATTGCTGGCGAAGGTGTGGTCACACTGGTTGAGCCAGTCCTGGGTGGCGATAGCCTTGCCGAACATGGACTGCGCGGTCTGCCGGGTGCGCACTTCCGGGCTGGCCCAAACATCTGCACTAAGCAGGCCAAGGCGGTGCAGGCCTTGGCCGACGTCGGCGGCTACCCGGCTGCCCGCCAAGGTAATACCGGTGGGGTCGTCCAGGCAGGCACCGCGTGAGCGGTCGCAGCGTTCGGCGTGACGAATAACCACAATGACTGAGCCCTTGGACCAGGCGCTGTGCAAGCCGCTGCTGTGCAGCGTATGCGGGTTGCCAAGGTCTGCAAGGGCGGGGCGTGCGGTTGCCCAGGCAGCGAGAGCCACCAGCGCGAGCGATACGCACATCGCCACCAGCAGCGCTTTGGCGCGGGGCAATCGGTAGGGCCGGGCGAGTTTAAGGGCCGGCGGGGTGTCGATGACGCCATGCAGCATGCTGTCACTCCAGTGAGCACGGGCAACGGATGCGAACCTGAGGCTCGGATCCTTTGAGAGTGCGCGCACTTTAGGCAGGCGGATGTCAGCAGTAAGTGAGGTAGATGTGAAAATTGTCTTGCCGGGTATGCCCATGCCGGCAACTCATCGCTTACGGAACAGCAATAAAGTCAAGAATGAAACCGGTTTCAAAACATTTCTGAACGCGCTAGATTATTCGGCTGTCTTCTACACGCGCCCGCTTGCGCGAGTACCCCATTGAAAAATCAGATGGCGCAAACCAAGGCCGCCCCTACCGCTGATGAGGATTTGAAATGCCTGAGCATGCCCCAGACAATCCGCGCCGGGAATTCCTGCGCAAGACCTTGACCTTGATACCGGTCGCCACCGTGGCCAGCACCGGGCTGGGCTTGGGTGCCAGCCAACTGCTGGCCGAACCTGTGCGTGAGCCCAAGGTGCCTGTCGCTGCGCCTGCGGGCGATTATCAGCCAACCTTTTTCACCGCCGAAGAATGGGCCTTCGTGCAAGCGGCCGTTGCCCGCATCATCCCTGCGGACGAACTGGGCCCAGGTGCGCTCGAAGCGGGTGCCGCCGAGTTCATCGACCGCCAGATGAATACCCCCTATGCCACGGGCGCCCAGTGGTACATGCAGGGGCCGTTCAACGCCGACGCCCCACCAGAATTGGGCTACCAGCTGCAACTCAGCCCGCAACAAATCTACCGGCTGGGCATCGCTGCCGTGGACGGCTGGTGCAAAGCCAACTCGGGCCAAGTGTTTGCTGCGCAAGATAGCGCTACCCGAGACCGTATTCTCGCCAAGGTCGAAGCCGGTGAGCTGGTGTTCGACGCGCTGCCGGCCAAGCTGTTTTTCAGCTTGCTGGTTCAGAACACCCGCGAGGGGTTCTTCTGCGACCCGATTCACGGTGGCAACAAAGGCATGGTGGGCTGGACCCAGATCGGCTTCCCCGGTGCACGGGCAGACTTCATGGACTGGGTCGAGCGCAACGAGCCTTACCCGTTCCCGGCAGTGTCGATCCGTGGCGAGAGGGCCTGAAGCATGGCGAATGTGTTGAAGAAAGTAGACGCCGTGATCGTGGGCTTCGGCTGGGCCGGCGCGATCATGGCCAAGGAATTGACCGAGGCGGGGCTGCAGGTGGTCGCCCTCGAGCGCGGGCCAATGCAGGACACCTACCCTGAGGGCAGCTACCCGCAGGTGATCGATGAGCTGACCTACAGCGTGCGCAAGAAGCTGTTCGTCGATGTGTCGAAAGAGACCGTCACTATCCGTCACAGCGTCAACGACGTTGCGTTGCCCAACCGTCAGTTGGGCGCCTTCTTGCCAGGCAAGGGCGTGGGCGGCGCGGGCTTGCATTGGTCCGGCGTGCATTTTCGGGTAGACCCGATCGAGCTGCGCATGCGTAGCCATTACGAAGAACGCTACGGCAAGGCGTTCATCCCTGAAGGCATGACCATCCAAGACTTCGGCGTCACGTACCAGGAGCTTGAGCCGTACTTCGATTTTGCCGAGAAGGTGTTCGGCACCTCGGGCCAGGCCTGGACCGTCAACGGCACGGTGGTGGGTGAAGGGAAGGGCGGCAACCCCTATGCGCCTGATCGCTCCAACCCGTTCCCGCTGCCTGCACAAAAAAATGTGGTGTCGGCAAAACTGTTCGAAAAGGCCGCCACCAGCCTCGGCTACAAGCCGTACAACCTGCCATCGGCCAACACGTCGGGCCCTTACACCAACCCGTACGGCGCGCAGATGGGGCCGTGCAACTTCTGCGGCTTCTGCAGCGGCTACGTGTGCTACATGTACTCCAAAGCCTCGCCCAACGTGAACATCCTGCCCGCACTGCGCCAGGTGCCGAACTTCGAGCTGCGCGCCAATGCCCATGTGCTGCGCGTGAACCTGGATGACAGCAAGCGCAAAGCCACGGGCGTGACCTACATCGACGCACAAGGCCGGGAGGTGGAGCAACCGGCGGACCTGGTGATTCTCGCAGCCTTCCAGTTCAACAACGTGCGCCTGATGCTGCTGTCCGGCATCGGTAAGCCTTATGACCCGGTCAAGAACGAAGGCGTTGTCGGGCGCAATTTCGCGTACCAGAACATGGGCACGGTCAAGGCGTTCTTCGACAAGGACACCTACACCAACAACTTCATCGGTGCTGGCGGTAACGGCATTGCGATCGATGATTTCAACGCTGACAACTTCGATCACGGCCCTCACGGTTTTGTCGGTGGTTCACCCATGTGGGTCAACCAGGCGGGCAGCCGCCCGATCGCCGGTATCGCCAACCCGCCCGGCACGCCCACCTGGGGCAGCGCTTGGAAGAAGGCCACGGCCGACTACTACACCCACCAGGTTTCGATGGATGCGCATGGCGCGCACCAGTCGTACCGTGGCAACTACCTGGACCTGGACCCGACCTACCGGGACGCCTTTGGCCAACCGTTGCTGCGCATGACCTTCGACTGGCAGGAAAACGACATCAAGATGAACCAGTTCATGGTCGACAAGCTCAGCAAGATCGCCCAGGCGATGAACCCGAAGTCTATTGCTGTGTTGGGCAAAAAGGTCAAGGAACACTTCAACACTGCCAGCTACCAGACCACCCACCTCAACGGTGGCGCAATCATGGGCACTGACCCCAAGACCAGTGCGCTTAACCGCTATCTGCAGAGCTGGGACGTCCACAACGTTTTCGTCCCGGGGGCGTCGGCATTCCCGCAGGGGTTGGGTTACAACCCGACCGGGTTGGTCGCGGCATTGACGTACTGGTCTGCACGGGCGATCCGTGAGCAGTACCTGAAAAACCCTGGCCCACTGGTTCAGGCTTGAGGAGCGATGAGCATGAAGACACTGTTGATCGCCACCATCCTGTGCGGTGCAAGCCTTTCAGCCCAGGCGGACAGCGCGTTGGTCAAGCAAGGCGAGTACCTGGCGCGCGCGGGCGACTGCGTGGCCTGCCACACGGCCAAAGGCGGCAAGCCATTCGCCGGCGGGCTGCCCATGGAAACCCCCATCGGCACGGTCTACTCGACCAATATCACCCCTGATGCCAGCGGCATCGGCAACTACAGCTTCGAAGACTTCGACCAAGCCGTGCGCCATGGCGTCGGCAAGGACGGCAGCACGTTGTACCCGGCCATGCCGTATCCCTCGTATGCACGCGTCAGCGATGACGACATGCGCGCGTTGTACGCCTACTTCATGCAGGGCGTCGAGCCGGTGGCGCAGCCGAACAAGGCGACGGACATCCCCTGGCCGTTGAGCATGCGCTGGCCGCTGGCGATCTGGCGGGGGCTGTTCGCGCCGCAGGTGAAGGCCTGGCAGGCCTCGGCTGCCGCCGACCCGGTGGTCAACCGCGGTGCTTATCTGGTCGAAGGGCTGGGGCACTGTGGCGCATGCCATACCCCGCGCGCCCTGACCCTGCAGGAAAAGGCACTGAGCCCGCAGGATGGCGAGCAGTTTCTGGCAGGCAGCGCCCCGCTTGAAGGCTGGATTGCCAAGAGCCTGCGCGGTGATCACAAGGATGGCCTGGGCAGCTGGAGCGAAGCGCAGCTGGTGCAGTTTCTCAAGACCGGCCGAAGCGACCGCAGTGCGGTGTTCGGTGGCATGAGCGATGTGGTCGAGCACAGCATGCAGTACATGAGCGAGGCTGACCTGACGGCCATTGCCCGGTACCTGAAAACGCTGCCGCCCAGCAACCCCGATGACCAGCCGCATGCGTATGACAAGCAGGTCGCCGAGGCGCTGTGGAACGGCGATGACAGCAAGCGCGGGGCGTCGGTATACATCGACAACTGCGCGGCGTGCCACCGCACCGATGGCCATGGCTACAGCCGGGTGTTCCCGGCACTGGCTGGTAACCCGGTGGTGCAGACCACTGATGCCACCTCGCTGATCCATGTGGTGCTGGCCGGTGGCACGGTGCCTGCGACGCACACCGCCCCGTCGAACTTCACCATGCCGGCGTTTGGCTGGCGCCTGAGCGATCAGGAAGTCGCTGATGTGGTGAGCTTCATTCGTACCAGCTGGGGCAACCAGGGCGGGGCGGTGAAGGCGGGCGATGTCGCCAAGCTGCGCACGGATGACCTGAAACACACCTCTGGGGATGACCTTGGGCAGGTAACGACCCACTAATACTTCGCAAAATTCAAGGCTTGCACGCCCCCTGTAGGAGCAGCCTTGTGCTGCGAAAAGGCCGGTACAGACCACAGAAATTCGTGGCGGGTACTGGCCTTTTCGCAGCACAAGGCTGCTCCTACCGGGAACGTGTAAACTTGCCGACGAACGGTAGGTGACGAAACGCGCCGGTTTTGGTGTATTGAAACCGGTTTCATAGCCTGTCACCGAAAATAATCACAAGGGACACCCATGACCGATATGCCTGCCAATGCCCGCGAGCGGGTGACCATCAGCGAAGTAGCCCGTGTGGCCGGCGTGTCCAAGGCCACTGTCTCGCGCTACATCGGTGGCGATCGCCAGTTGCTGGCCGAGGCGACCGCCAAGCGCCTGGAAGAAGTCATCGAGCGCCTCGGCTATCGCCCCAACCAGATGGCCAGGGGCCTCAAACGCGGCCAGACTCGGCTGATCGGCATGCTGGTGGCAGACATCCTCAACCCCTATTCGGTGGCGGTGATGCACGGCGTCGAAACCGCCTGCCGCCAACACGGCTACAGCCTGGTGGTGTGCAACACCAACCGCGACGACGATCAAGAGCGCCATCACCTGGTGGCCCTGCAGTCCTACAACGTCGAGGGCCTGATCGTGAACACCCTCGGCCATCATCCCGGCGAACTGCTGAACCTGCAGCGCGAGATGCCCATGGTGCTGGTGGACCGCCAACTGCCTGAACTCAATGTCGACCTGGTCGGCCTGGACAATGCCGACGCCGTCGAACAAGCCCTGGATCACCTGCAGGCGCAAGGCTACCGCGACATTCTGGCGGTAACCGAACCGCTCGATGGCACCAGTTCGCGCCAAGAGCGGGTGCAGGCATTTGGCGCTTCCATCAACCGGCGCCCGGGCATGCGTCAACAGGTGCTGGAAGTCAGCCCCGACCTTCACGCCGGCCTGGCTTCATTTCTTTCGGCCAGCGGTCATGGCCCTCAAGCAATCTTCACCTTCAACGGTGTGGCGACGCTGGCCGTCACCCGAACCCTGCACGACGCCGGCTGCGGCTTGTTCGACGACGTCGGCCTGATCGCCCTCGACGAACTGGACTGGTACCCCTTGGTCGGCAGCGGCATCACGGCATTGGCCCAACCCACCGAGCGTATCGGCGTGGCGGCATTCGAGTGCCTGCTGGGCCGCCTGCGCGGCGAACGCGGGGCGCCACGGCGCATCGACTTCAAGGCCGACCTGATCATCCGAGGTTCAACCCACTCACGCGACTGAACGAAAGGCACGTTGCGGCTTGACGTGCATAAAAATGAAACCGGTTTCATAAGGACAATAACAATGCGCTCGAACCCCGTTTCCATCAGCCTCTCCAGCTACGGTGCCAGCTTGGTACGGCAGCGCGGCCAGCAACATTTTCTGGACATGCTGGCCGCTGCCGGCGTAACCCGTGTCGAATTTCGTGAAGAACTGTTCGAAAGCGCGCCGGACACCGAAGCGCTGGCCGCCGCCGTCACCGCGTTGCGGCTCGAATGCCTGTATTCCACGCCCCTTGAACTGTGGACGGCGCAGGGCCTGCCAGACCCACGCCTGACGCAGAAACTGGCGCTGGCCCGCGCGATGGGCGCGGTGGCCCTGAAGGTATCGCTGGGGCATTTCGATGACACCTGCGATGTGGCGGCCTTACGCTCGCTGTTGCCTGACGATGGCCCCCAGCTGTTGGTCGAGAACGACCAGACCGAGCAAGGCGGGCGGATCGCGCCGCTGCTCACGTTCTTCCAGCGCGCCGATGACCTTGGGCTGGCGCTGGGCATGACGTTCGACATCGGTAACTGGCAATGGCAGGGCGAGCCTGTGCAGCAAGCGGCTCGCCAACTGGGGCGTTGGGTGCGTTATGTGCACTGCAAGGCGGTCGAGCGCCAGCCTGGTGGGCGACTGGTCGCCGTGCCGCCGCAGGCTGATGATCTGCAAGCGTGGGATGCCTTGCTGGCCGCGTTCACGCCCGGCGTGGTGCGTGCCGTGGAATACCCGTTGGCCGCCGACGACTTGCTCGCGCTGACCCGTGCCCAGGTAGTGGCGCTGTCTGCGCTGGGCCTGGCCGAGGAGGTCAGCCATGCATGAGCATGACGTGCTGTGCTTCGGCGAAACCATGGCCATGTTCGTCGCCGAGCAGGTGGGAGACCTGGCGCATGTCGGGCAGTTCGGCAAACGCATCGCCGGTGCCGACAGCAACGTTGCCATCGGCCTGTCGCGGCTGGGCTTCAAGGTCCGCTGGCTGAGCCGGGTGGGCGACGACTCCCTGGGGCGCTTCGTCCTCGACAGCCTGCGCCGGGAAGGCCTGGACTGCAGTGACGTTGAAGTCGACCCGCAACACCCCACCGGTTTTCAGCTCAAAGCCCGCTGCGATGATGGCAGTGACCCGGCAGTGGAATACTTTCGCAGCCATTCAGCGGCGCGCCGTTTGTCCCCGGCATTGATCCGCCCACATTGGCTGCAGGCCCGCCACCTGCATGCCACTGGCATTCCGCTGGCGCTTTCAGCCGAGTGCAGGGCCTTGTCGCATGCATTGGTGGATGGCATGCGCGCTGCCGGGCGAAGCATTTCCTTTGACCCTAACCTGCGCCCATCGCTGTGGCCGGACCGCACGCACATGATCCACGAGATCAATGCCCTGGCAGTCAAGGCTGACTGGGTACTGCCGGGCCTTGAAGAAGGCCGCCTGCTGACCGGCCAGCACGCACCGGCGGACATTGCCGCGTTCTACCTCGACAAAGGGGTGGAGCTGGTGGTGATCAAGCTGGGGGACGAAGGCGCGTATTTTCGCACCGCCAAAGGCGATGGCCAGGTAGCCCCGGTGCCGGTGGCCAAGGTGGTGGACACCGTCGGTGCGGGTGACGCCTTTGCTGTCGGCGTGCTCAGTGCGCTGCTCGAAGGCCGTGAACTGCCCGAGGCGGTGGCGCGCGGCAACTGGTGTGGCAGCCGCGCCGTGCAGTCGCGCGGCGACATGGAAGGCTTGCCGCTGCGTCACGAACTCGAAACCCATGACCTGCGCATAAGCGCCTGAACGCCTGGCCCCTACCTGTTGCGACAAAAACAAAAAGCTCAGGAGTACACATGATGCAAACGACAAGTCTCGCGCGTCGCCGTTGGTGGTACATCATCCCAATCGTGTTCATCACCTACAGCCTGGCCTACCTGGACCGTGCCAACTATGGGTTCGCGGCAGCGTCCGGCATGGCCGACGACCTTAAAATCACCCCGGTGCTGTCGTCGTTGCTGGGTGCGCTGTTTTTCCTTGGCTACTTTTTCTTCCAGGTACCTGGGGCCATCTACGCCGAAAAACGCAGCGTCAAGAAGCTGATCTTCGTCAGCCTGATCCTCTGGGGCGGCCTGGCCACGCTGACCGGCATGATCAGCAATGTGTACATGCTGATCGGCATCCGCTTCCTGCTTGGCGTGGTGGAAGCCGCGGTGATGCCGGCGATGCTGGTGTACCTCTGCCATTGGTTCACCCGCGCCGAACGGTCCCGGGCCAACACCTTCCTGATGCTCGGTAACCCGGTGACCATCCTGTGGATGTCGGTGGTGTCGGGCTACCTCATCAAGCACTACGACTGGCGCTGGATGTTCATCATCGAAGGCCTGCCTGCGGTGATCTGGGCGTTCTTCTGGTGGCGCCTGGTGGACGACCGCCCGGCTCAGGTCAAGTGGCTTAGCGAGCAGGAAAAGACCGATCTGGAAAACGCCCTGGCAGCAGAACAGCAGGGCATCAAACCGGTGAAGAACTACCGCGAAGCGTTCCGCTCGCCTCAGGTGATCATCCTGTCGATGCAGTACTTCTGCTGGAGCATCGGCGTGTACGGCTTCGTGCTCTGGCTGCCGTCGATTCTGAAACAGGCGGCCAACGTCGACATCGTCCAGGCCGGCTGGTTGTCGTCGGTGCCCTATCTGGCGGCGGTGCTGGCCATGGTCGGGGTGTCCTGGGCGTCGGACCGCTTGCAGAAGCGCAAGCGCTTCGTCTGGCCGCCCCTGTTGATTGCGGCGCTGGCGTTCTATGGCTCCTATGCCTTGGGCAGCGAGCACTTCTGGTTGTCCTACGCATTGCTGGTGGTTGCCGGCGCCTGCATGTACGCGCCCTATGGGCCGTTTTTCGCCATCGTGCCGGAGATTCTGCCCAGCAACGTCGCCGGTGGCGCCATGGCCTTGATCAACAGCATGGGCGCGCTGGGTTCATTCGGCGGCTCGTGGCTGGTCGGTTACCTCAATGGTGCAACCGGCGGGCCGGGCGCCTCGTACCTGTTCATGTGCGGAGCACTGCTGACGGCAGTCGCGCTCACGGCGGCGCTTAAAACCTCACACACCGCTGGGCGGGCCAAGCGCGGCGGCTCTCATCTGGCCACGAGCCACTAGGAAATCCTGCTATGAAGAAGCGAATCGTCCTTTACAAGCGCCTGTCCGACACGTTGATGGCGCGCCTGCAGCAACAGGTTGACGTGACGTGGGTGGACACGGCCGGGCCCGATGGCCTTGCCCGCCTGCGCGATGCGTTGCCGGGCGCTCAAGGGCTGTTGGGTGCCAGCCTGCGCCTGGACAGCAGCCTGCTGGACCTGGCCCCGCAACTGGAGGTGGTCGCCAGCGTATCGGTAGGCGTGGACAACTACGACATCGCCGACTTGACCCGGCGTGGCGTGATGCTGACCAACACGCCCGACGTACTGACCGAAACCACCGCCGACACCGGCTTTGCCTTGATCCTGGCCAGTGCGCGTCGGGTCGTGGAGCTGGCGGGCTGGGTGCGTGACGGCCAGTGGCAAGCCAACCTTGGGCCTGCGCACTTTGGCACGGATGTGCACGGCAAGACCTTGGGCATCATTGGCATGGGGCGGATTGGCGAAGCGTTGGCCCGGCGTGGCGCGGCCGGTTTCGGCATGCGTGTGCTTTACCACAGCCGACGCGCCAAGCCTGCGGTGGAGGCCCGTTACGACGCCCACCATTGCAGCCTTGACGACCTTCTGCAACAAGCCGATTTCGTCTGCCTGACCGTGCCGCTGAGTGCCGCCACCGAGGGCTTGATCGGCGCGCGTGAGCTTGCCCTAATGAAGCCTGAGGCAATGCTGGTGAACATTGCGCGTGGGCTTGTGGTGGACGAAGCTGCGCTGATCGAGGCCTTGCGGGAGAAACGCATCCGCGGCGCGGGCCTGGATGTGTTCGTCCAGGAGCCGTTGCCCAGCGATTCGCCGCTGCTGCAACTGGACAACGTGGTGGCGACCCCGCACATCGGTTCGGCCACCCACGATACCCGTGAGGCCATGGCGCGCTGCGCGGTCGACAACCTGCTCAGCGCGCTGGCCGGTGAGCGCCCGGCAAACCTGGTGAACCCAACAGCCGGGCGTTGATGCACCGAAGCGCAGCGGTTACCGGCAGTTGCCCGCCTTGCGGTAGCCGGCCGCTTGCGCTTCGCCCTCGGAGCCGAACATCACCTGGTTCTTCGAGGCCACCTGGGTGTAGCCCGGGCAGCCACTGGCCAGGTGATAGACATGGCTGTTGCGGTTGCCGAGCACGGCGCCTGTTGCCGCGGTGCTGGCCAGGCTGGGCTTGGCCGCTTCGCTGACCGGTTTGGCCGGCATGGTTTGCACCACGCCACTGCCAACAGGCTTGTAGTCGGCTGTCCATTTGCGTTCGCCCGTCACGAACGGGTTGGCGTGCCCCATGATGGCGGCGATGCGCCGGTCACGTTCTTTTTCCCAGGCCGAGACGGGGTGCTGTTTGTCCCAGGCCATCAGCAGTTGCTGCTGTTGACGCGACATGCTCAGCTTGTAGCGGTCGAACATGTAGAAAGTGGTACGGGCAACCAGGCCCTTCACTTCGTCACGCGGCTCGGCGGCGCGCTGCACGAAATCGACCTTGGTCGAGCACTGGCCGTATTGCCCGGCGTTGCCAGCGACCATGCCGTAGTTGAAGTTGCTGCGGTCACCGTTGACTTCGCCCACGGCCGGGTAGAGGTTGAACAGGTCGGCTTCCATCGCGCGGAAGACCGGGTCGTCATCGACACAATGCTCGCGGCCGCCGTTTTTCCAGCATTGGCGCTGATTGCCGAAGGTATAGGCCGGCACGATGTGTTCCCACTCGGTACGCTCGGCGCGGTTTTGCTGTTTGCGGGTTTCATAACCGCAGGAGGCAGCATCGATGCGCCCACCTGACTTGCCCACCCAGGTCCATTTGCAGCCGCAATACAGGTCGCCCATGGCGCTGCTTGCCTGGTCCAGGTAGACCTTTTGCTTGGCGACGACCTTGGCTTCGGTGAAGGTGGAAGGCGGGTTGGCGAAGGCGGGGAGATTGACGGCGAGCAGGAGCGTTACGGCATAAAGCAGTTTTTTCATGGGGGCAGCAGGTTTCAGTTAAGGAACTGCATTCTAATCGAAATCTAACCTGTTGATTTGGGTTGAATCCCCTCCGGTCAAGCGCGGTCCTGGTAGGAGCAGCCTTGTGCTGCGAAGAGGCCGGTACAGACCACAGTATTTCGTCTCTGGTACTGGCCTCTTCGCAGCACAAGGCTGCTCCTACAATGCGATGACGTCAGCTAGCTGCCAGTTCGTTGGCAGGCCGCTGGGTTTCTGCGCCCGCATGCACCGGCGCCGGTCCAGTAATCACCGCATCACTGGCAAACAGGCTGCGCATCAGGCTGTACCCGGTCAGCAGCATGTAGAACGCAATCGGCAGGCCGACCACGATGCTGGCCATCTGAATCGCCAGCAAGCCGCCGGCAATCACCAGGCTGGCCGCGATGGCGCCCTCCAGCACACACCACAGCACGCGTATCCAGTTGGGTGGGTCGATGCTGCCCAGCGAGTTGAGCATGCACAGCACCTGGGTTCCGGCATCGGCCGCAGTGACGAAATGCACGGCCAGCAGCAGGCAGATGATCACGCTGAGGATTGCACCCAGCGTCGGGCCGTCGAGGCGGTCGAGCAAGGTGAACATGGCCGTGGTGGTTTCCTTGCGCGTGGCTTCCAGAATCGGGCCACCCTGGAACGCGCCGGCCGCTGCCTGCTCGGCGACCGGCAATGCTTGATAGGCGTGGCGCACTTGCTGCTCATCCTTCAGCGCGGCACCGCCGAACACGGCCATCCACAAAATAGTCACCAAGGTCGGCACCAGCAACGCGCCGAACACCAGTTCGCGGATGGTCCGGCCACGGGAAATCCGGGCAATGAACAGGCCAACGAACGGCCCCCAGGTCATCCACCACGGCCAATAGAAAGCGGTCCAGCTCTTCTGCCAACTGCTGTCGGCCTGGGCGTCGGTCCAGAAACTCATGCCGATGATGTTCTGCGCGTAGTCGCCCGCCGACTCGAACAGCAGGTTCATGATGTAATGGGTTGGGCCTAGGGCCAGCACCACCAGCATCAGCCCCAGGGAAATCCACATGTTCAGTGTCGACAGGCGCTTCATGCCACGCGATACACCGGCCACCAGCGAGATCGAGGCGATCACGGTGACGACGGCGATGATGCTCAGCTTGAACGACAAGGTGACTGGCGTGCCGAACACCTGATGCATGCCCATGTTGATCTGCTCGACGCCCAACCCCAGCGATTGCGACACCCCGAATGCAGTGACCGCGCCACCAATGATGTCGACCGTGTGGCCAATCGGCCCGTAGATGCGGTTGCCGATGATCGGGTAGAGGATCGAGCGCAGCGCCAGCGGCAGCCCTTCACGGTAGGCGAAGTAGGCCAGGCCCAGGCCGATCACGGTGAAGATCGCCCAAGGGTGCAGGCCCCAGTGCAACAGGGTAATGCGCATGGCCATGGACGCGGCCTGGTCGGTGAGCCCCGGTGTGAATGGGTTGCTGGCGTAGTGCAGCACCGGCTCTGCAACCGACCAGAAGATCAGCCCAACGCCCATGCCAGCACTGAACAGCATGGCGATCCAGGCGGCAAAACTGAACTCGGGTTTTTCGTCGGGGCGCCCGAGCTTGAGGGTGCCATAGCGGCTGAAGGCGATGTACACCAGTAAGCCGAGGATGGCGCTGACCAGCGCCAGGTAAAACCACTTGAGGTGGTCGAGAATGGCGTCCGACGCGCCTTTGAATACGCCCGCGGCTTGGTCGCCATGTGAAGCGCAGAGCACCACGAACGCCACCACGATTGAGATCGACCCTACCGTTACAATAGGGTTCAGGCCTTTGAAAAGGCCTTGTTTTGCACGCATCGTCCATATCCTTTTTATTTTCGCAAGACGGCAAAAAAGGACGCCCCACTAACAGGGCGTCCTTGTCGAATGTCAGAGGTCGATCACCAGGTCCGACGTCGGGCGGCTGCAGCACAGCAGCCGCAGGCCTTTGTCGATTTCACGCTGGCGAATGCCGCCGTTGTGCTTCATTTCAACGCTGCCCTGCAATACCGCGGTCTTGCAGGTACCGCACACACCTTGGCTGCACGAGGAGGGGACTACGGCACCGGCTTTTTTGGCAGCGGCCAGTACGGTCTGGTCGGCGCTCATGGTGAATTCCTTGCCAGAGCGGGCAAGGCGCACGGTGAAGCTGTCCAAGGCCTGGCCGGGGGCGGCGGGGGCGGCTGCCGGCTCGGCTTCGGCGTTGATGTCGAAGCTTTCCTGGTGGTAGCGGGCCAAGTCGAAACCAGCGCCCGCCAACAAGGCTTTGGTCGCCTCCATGTAGCCCTTAGGCCCGCAGGTGAACACCGCCCGCTCCTTGAAGTCGGGGATCTGGCGCTGCAGAGCGTCCAGCGACAGGCGCCCGATCGGGCCGTCCCAGTCGGGCTCGTCGCCAGCGCCTTCGCAGAAGAACAGCGTCCGCAGCCCTGGCATGGAGCGTTCGAGGCGCGCCAGTTCATCGCGGAAGATGATGTCTTTAGGCGTACGCGCACTGTGCACGAAGACGATGTCCAGGTCGGCGTGCAGGTCGGCGGCGGCGCGGGTCATCGCCATCAGCGGGGTGACGCCGGAGCCGGCCGACAGGTACAGCAATTTGCGCGCAGGGCCCGCCACTGGGGTAAAGACGCCCGCGGGGCCAGAGGCGGCCAGGGCGTGGCCAGGGCGCAGGTTATCGTGCAACCAGTTGGACACCGTGCCGCCCGGCACCCGCTTGACCGTGATGGCAAAGGTGAACGGCCGGGTCGGTGTCGAGGACAGGGTGTAGCAACGCGACACGCTGGCCCCCGCAATCACAGGCGACACAGTGAGGAACTGGCCCGGTTCATAGGCAAGCGCCGGGTAGTCTGGGCTGTGGAAGGTGAAGGTCTTCACGTCGTGGGTCTCGTCCACGACGCTCAGGCATTCGATGCGTTTGCTTTCACCGCTGGCCCACTGGGCACCATGGGCGGCCCAGTGGTCGGTGTCGGTGAAGCGCTGGTCGGCACGCAGGCCGGCAATGTTCTGGGCAATGTTCTCGAGCACGGTCATCTCCTTCACACCCCATGTGCCGCGAGGCGCGAGGTGTACCAGCGGGCGAACTGGTCGACGTACGGCTCGGTGTAGGTGGAGTAGGGGCCTGGGACGAAGGCGGGGTCTTGGGTGCCACTGTGGGTGATGGCGACCAGGGCAGCGTCCTGTTGGGTGGTGGCGACCCAGACCTCGGTCAGGCGCTGCAGGTCGTAGTCGACCCCTTCGACGGCATCGCGGTGCACCAGCCATTTGGTGCGCACCAGGGTGCGGTCCGGCGAGAGCGGGATGATCCAGCTGATCATGGCGTGGTCGCTCATCACGTGAGCCCAGGCGTTGTTGCCCCACAGGTGGGTGTCGCCCAGGTCGCGACGGGTCAGGTTGCCCAACAGTTTGCGGCAGGCAACCTGGGTATCGAGTGTCTGCGATTCACCCGCACCGGCGATGATCATGCGCTGGGTGCGAAACTGCGTGGGGGCGTCATCCTGCAAGTGCTCCACAGTCTCGTAGAGCAGGCCCGAACTGGCCCAGTCAGCTTCGATGCCGGCCTTGCGAATTTGATAGGCATCGTAGGACGCGCGAGCCTCGTCGCTCATCTCTTCCAGGCTGACGCCAAGGTCTTCGGACTGGTAGGACACGATCAGTTCCGGGTGGGTGCCGGCGCAGTGGTAGCACTCACGGTTGTTCTCCATCACCAGCTTCCAGTTTCCGTTCTCGATGTAGTCGAGTTCGTAGGCGATGCGGGTATTGGTCAGGTCGAACGGCGCGAAGCGCGGCTCCATCACCGCTTCGAGGTCCTTGATATCTTCAGGCGGGTTGTCGCCCAGGCACACCAGTACATGGGCCCCGACAACCTTGCAGTGCACTGGGATCAGGCTGCGGCACTTGGGGTCGAAGCCCTTGCCCATGTGGCTGGCATGCTTGAGGCTGCCGTCCAGGTCGTAGGTCCACTGGTGGTAGGGGCATACCAGCATGCCGACGGTGGATTTGCCTGCTTCTTTCAGGCGCGCGCCGCGGTGGCGGCATACATTGCGGTAGGCGCGAATCTGTTCATCATCGTCGCGCAGGATCAGCACCGACGATTTGCCGATATCGACGGTAAAGACATCACCGGGTTCATCGACATCGGCGGTAACGGCGACCTGTATCCAATGCTGGTTGAAGAAGATTTCCATGTCGGTTTCGAAAACATCCTGGCGGCTGTACAGCGCGCCATTCATGCCAAAACCAGGTTGGCGGGATGCAATCAGTTCGCGATGGGTTTTGCTCGATGAAGGGCGCATTGTTGTCCTCAGGCACTTTTATTTTTAATCGACCAAGACGTCTGGCGCGGATTATTGAAGTGGCCCTGAAAAGACGTCAATGCGCTTAATTTTCAGTGTGGTATTACTTGAGGTTATGCTAGCGGAAGGCTGTAGGGCGGGGGTTTTCAGCGATATTACGGATGGGACAATTAATAGAAGTTTGCTGCGTTAATTAATCCAAGTTGTTCTGTTTCATAGCGGGATCGGAGGCGCACAGCTCCCCCGAATAACCGGTTTTAATGCCCACCCTTCATACGCCGGGCAACGAGATAAATGCCCAAGCCGACCAACGCGGTTGCAGCGCCGATGTACCCCGTACTCGTCCAGCCCATGCCTGCGGTGATGGCCATGCCACCCAACCACGGCCCAAGCGCATTGGCCAGGTTGAACGCGGCGTGGTTCGAGGCTGCTGCAAGGCTGGGGGCTTCATGGGCAATGTCCATCAGGCGGATTTGCAAGGGGGCTGCCAGTGCAATCATGGTGCCCACCAGGCCGACGCCCAGCAGCAGGGTCCATAACGAATGCGCTGCGAAGGTAAAGAACAGCAGCACTGCAATCGACCAGATCAGCACCAGCCCGACGGCGCGGAACTGCAAGCGGTCGAACAACTTGCCACCGGCGATGTTGCCGACGATGCCGCCGACCCCAAAGGCCGCCAGGCCGAAGGGGATCCACTGCGGCGATACCTGGGTCACGTGCAGCATGGTGGGCGCCAGGTAGCTGAACACACAGAACATGCCGGCAAAGCCGATCGATGCAATGGCCAGCGCCATCCACACCTGGGGCAGGGCGAACGCTTTAAGTTCTTTGCGCGGGTCGCTGCGCACTTCATCGTGCGGTTGCGGCACGAAGCGCCAGACCAGGGCGATGGTGCACAGGGCGATCGCCCCGACCAACACAAAGGCAGAGCGCCAGCCGAAGTACTGGCCCAGTAAGGTGGCAACCGGGTTGCCCAGCAACATGGCCAGCGTCAGGCCCATCATCACCCGCGCCACGGCACCTGCCCGTTGGTTATTGGCGACCATGCTCGATGCCACCACCGCAGCGATGCCGAAGTAGGCGCCATGGGGCAGGCCGCTGATGAAGCGGAAAGCGACCAGGCCGCCGAACGAGGGGGCGAACGCCGTGGCCAGGTTGCCAAGGGCATACAGCGCCATCAACAGCAGCAACATGTGCTTGCGCAGCAGCTTGGCCCCCAAAATCGCCAGGGTCGGGGCACCGACCATCACGCCCAGCGCGTAGGCACTGATGGCGTGGCCCACCTGGGGCTCGCTCAGCTGCAGGTTGCTGGCGATGTCCGGCATCAACCCCATAATGGCGAATTCGCCGGTACCGATGGCAAAGCTGCCCAGCGCCATGGCGGCTTCCATCTTGGCGACAGTGCTCTTCGGCAGGGCTAGCGGTGGTGCTTCATGGACAGACATTTGAATCCCTTTTGAAACATGCTGAAACGTTCAACGCGGGATCATAGACAATCTCTGGCCAAAACGTCGAGGCCGCAGCCTCGCCCACAGGCGCAACCCTTCGGTGTAGGAGCAGCCTTGTGCTGCGAAGAGGCCAGTGCAAGCAACGAAGACTGATGGTGGTTTCACCGGCCTCTTCGCAGCACAAGGCTGCTCCTACCTGGCCGCGCGACAGAAGCGCCCGATCGCATCACACGCTGCCATCAGCGACGCATCGTCCAGCGCGTAGGCAATGCGCAGGTAAGGCCCGAGCCCGAAGGCACTGCCATGCACCACGGCGACATCGGCTTCGTCGAGCAGGGCCAGCGCGACATCCTCGTCAGTGGCCAGGTAACGACCACCCGGGGAGGTCTTGCCGATCAGCCCGGCGCAATTGGCAAAGGCATAGAATGCCCCGGCCGGTTGCTCGCAGTGCAGCCCTGGGATCCGATCAATCGCCTTCACCATCAGGTCACGGCGGCGCTGAAACACGTCCCGGCTTTGATGGATGAACGCTTTCGGGCCTACCAGCGCAGCAACCGCCGCCTGCTGAGAGACCGAGCACGCACCCGAGGTCTGTTGCCCCTGCAGCTTCTCCATGGCCGCCAGCAGCCAGCGCGGGCCCGTGGCAAAACCGATGCGCCAGCCCGTCATGGCATAGGCCTTGGATACGCCATTCATGGTCAGTGTGCGTTCGGCGAGCCGAGGTTCCACCTGGGCCAGGGTATGGAAGCGCTGATCGTCGAAAATCAGGTGCTCGTAAATGTCATCCGCCAGCACCAATACGTGTGGGTTTGCCAGCAGCACCGTAGCCAAGGCCTGCAGCTCGGCAACGCTGTAGACCGCGCCGGTCGGGTTGGACGGCGAGTTGAGGATCAGCCAGCGGGTGCGCGGCGTGATCGCGGCACCAAGCGCTTCAGGCGTCAGCTTGAAACCGCTGCTGGCCTCACACGTGACGATCACGCTGCGGGCGCCACACAGTTGGACCATCTCCGGGTAGCTGACCCAGTAGGGCGCTGGCACGATGACCTCGTCGCCGGCATTGAGGGTCGCTGCCAAGGCGTTGTAGATCACCTGTTTGCCGCCGCTGGCGACCAATGTGTCCTGCCACTCGACCTGCAAGCCATTCTCGTGGCGGAACTTGGCCGCCACCGCTTCGCGCAGGGCGCGGCTGCCAGCGACTTGGGTGTAGCGCGTATGGCCTTGGTCGATCGCCTGCTTGGCGGCGTCGCGGATGTGCGCGGGTGTGTCGAAGTCTGGCTCGCCCGCGCACAGCGAAATGATCGTGGCCCCCGCCGCGCGGCGTTGGGCGACGCGGTCCATGATGCCGTAGGTGGCCGAGGGGCGGGCGCTGGCCAGGTTAAGGTTCAGGCGCTGGACGCCGCCGTCGGTGTCCTGCTCGCTCATCGGTGGTGCTCCGTATTGATCGCATCAAATTGGCTGTCATGCATCACGTCGGCCACCGAGCGGCCAGCGCGCACAGCATCCACCATGCCGGCCTGGCGGCGGGCGATGCGCTCGGCCAGGTCCAGCACCTGCCCGATGTGGGCCTGGGTGACGAAGACAGTGCCGCAGTTGTCGGCAATCACGTAGTCGTTTTCATCCACTGCTACACCTGCCACCTGGACGGTGCAGGCTGCGTCGACCTGGACCACGCGATTGCGTGCGCTGACCATGGTCACGCCACGGCCATACACCGGATAACCGATGTCGGCGCTGCCGTCGATGTCGCGGCTGCAACCGTCGATGATGCTGCCGCGCACGTGCCGGGCCACGGCGGCATTGGCCAGAATGTCGCCCCAGCAAGAGATCCCGTCGATGCCGCCGGCGATCACCAGTACGCGGTCATCACTGGCGATCGCTTCGATCACCGGGCTGATCAAGTGCACGGTCGGTGCACGGTCGGTCTTGGCTTCCAGTTGCACAGTGCTGGCGCGGCCGACCACCTTGGGGCAGTGCCATAACGGGCGCAGACCGAACGTGGCGCCGGGCAGGCCGAGGAAGTCGAGGGCGTCGGACACGGTGTTGGTGTCCAGCGCCGCCAGGCGTTGTAGCACGCTGTCTTGGCTCATGGGTGAACCTCTTTGGTGAAGGAGGCATGAGTGTCCGACAGGCTGTTTGATAGGTATATTCCTTATCAAGGATGTTAAACATATGCCCAACCTATGGAACCGCCATGATCAATTTCCGCCTTATCCGCCACCTTTGGCTGTTCCTGGCTGTTGCTGAGGAAAAGAACTTTGGGCGGGCCGCGAAACGCCTGGGCATGACCCAGCCGCCGCTCACCGAGCAGATCCAAATTCTTGAGCAGGCATTGAAGGTCAAGCTGTTCGACCGTTCCCGGCGCGGTGCGGCGTTGACCCCGGTGGGCGCCGCCATCCTGCCGGCGGTACGCAAGTTCGCCGACCAACTCGAACGCCTGGAACTGGCCGTGGAAGAAGCCGTGGCGGGCCATCAGGGCATGGTCACCATCGGTGCCATCTCGTCGGCTATGTTCGACGTGCTGCCGGAGGTGATCGAGCGCTTCAAGCAGGACCACCCTCAGGTCACGGTCTCGGTACGTGAAATCGACAGCGTCGAGGCGGTGCCTTCGCTGGAGGCGGGCGATATCGACCTGGCGTTCGCGAGGCTGGATGGCGACCTGGGCAAGGGCATCGAATGGCGCCCGTTGACGGAAGAGCAACTGATGGTGGCACTGCCGGTTGATCACCCACTGGCAAACCATAACGAGATCGCGCTGGCGAGCCTGGCCAGCGAGCCGCTGGTGATGTTCGCGCGCAAGGTCAGCCCCTTGTACTTCGATAACCTGATTGCCACCTGCCGCGCCAACGGGTTTTCGCCTCGAGTGCTGCACGAAGTGCGTTCGGTGGCGTCCCAGATAGCCTTCGTCAGCTGCGGGCAGGGTATCGCCCTGGTGCCGGCGGCCATGAAAAAACTGGCACCGGCGAACGTGGTCATACGCCCGCTGGCGCAGCAGGTGAGTGTGGTGACCACCACCTACGCCTGGAATGCCGAGCGCGCCAACCCACTGGTGCAGGCATTGGTAAACCAGCTGAGCGAACGCATTTCATAGGTTTGGCCTATGAAATTGATCGCTGATGAGGAATTTACAGATTGTTGGTGGGCGTCGAGAGTGTGCCTCTCAACTACAAGAGGAGTTTACGGCGTGCCCGAATCCCAATCGTTCCGCCAGTTCGTCCTGCCTTTGAACGTGGAGGGCGTCGACCTTGAACTGTCCATTGTCCACCGCGAGGGCCGTGGGGCGCCGATCCTGTTTCTGCACGGGTTCGGCTCGACCAAGGAAGACTATGCAGGGCTGACACGCCAGCCGGCGTTTGCCGGCCGCCCATTCGTGGCCTACGACGCACCGGGGTGCGGGCAGAGCCACTGCAGCGACCTTTCACGTGTTTCGATTCCGCTGCTGCTGGCGACCGCTTTGCAGGTGCTGGAGCACTTTGGTATTCAGCGTTTTCACCTGGTGGGCCACTCGATGGGCGGCCTGACGGCGTTGCTGCTGGCGCATCAATGCCCCGAGCGAGTGATCAGCTTCATCGACATCGAAGGCAATATCGCCCCGGAAGACTGCTTCCTCAGCCGTCAGATCGATGACTACCCAGCCAACAACCCGCAGGTGTTCTTCGACGCGTTCATCGAGCGCACCCGGCATAGCAGTGACCCGGCCAGTGCCTTGTACGCTGCCAGCCTGCCTTACAAAGTGCGGGCAGAGGCCGTGCGGGGGATCTTCAGCTCGATGGTAGAGCTGTCTGACCACGGCGACCTGATGAGCAAATTCCTCGGCCTGCCGTGCCCACGCATGTTCATGTATGGCGAGCAGAACAGTCACCTGTCTTACTTGGCGGACATCCAGGCGCAGGGTGTAGAGCTGGCCAGCATCCCCGCGTGCGGGCACTTCCCGATGTATTCCAACCCTATCGAAATGTGGCGCCGGATCGCCGGCTTCCACGCGCGTCACGCCGCCTAAGGCTGTCAGCACCCCGGCTTCGCGGGGTGCCATTTCCACCCTAAAGAATCGATGTGCGGCCGCGGCGCTGCGCAGGGGCACCCGTGTGCCCGTTTCAAGCCGCGAATAAAAACAAAGAGGTATTGACCATGCTTGAAGCCATCAATGGTTTTCTATCCGGCAAGGTGCTGATTGTGCTGATCGTAGGGTTGGGCAGCTATTTCACCTGGCGCTCACGTTTTTTGCAATTTCGTTATTTTTTCCACATGTTTGCGGTGTTCAAGGACAGCCTACGCAAGAGCGGCGGCCAGCTCAGCTCGTTTCAGGCACTGATGCTGAGCCTGGCCGGGCGCGTAGGTGCCGGTAACATTGCTGGTGTCGGCCTGGCAGTGACCCTGGGCGGGCCGGGTGCGGTGTTCTGGATGTGGGTGACTGCGTTGGTGGGCATGGCCAGCAGTTTCTTTGAATGTTCGCTCGGCCAGTTGTACAAGCGCTGCGACGAGCATGGGCAGTATCGCGGCGGCCCTTCGTACTACATTCACCATGGCCTGCAGCGTCCATGGCTGGCCAAGCTGATGGCGGTTCTGCTGCTGGTGACCTTCGGCTTTGCGTTCAACGGGCTGCAATCGCACGCCGTTACCCATTCGTTGCAGAACGCCTTCGGCTTTTCGACGGGCCATAGCGGTATCGTGATCGCTGTCCTGCTTGGGTTGGTATTCATCGGCGGCATCAAGCGCATCGCCGCCGTGTCGGACCTGCTGGTGCCGGTCAAGACGCTGGCCTATATCGGGGTAACGCTGTACGTGATCGTGCTGCAGTTCGAGCACGTGCCCGACATGCTGGCCACCATCTTCAAGAGTGCCTTCGGCCTGGAGCCGGCGTTTGCGGGCCTGGTGGGCAGTGCAATCGTCATGGGCGTGAAGCGCGGCGTGTTCGCCAACGAGGCTGGGCTGGGCAGTGCACCTAACGTCGCGGCGGTGGCCAAGGTCGAACACCCTGCCGCCCAGGGCGTGGTACAGGCGTTCAGTGTGTTTTTCGACACGTTCGTCATCTGTACCTGCACGGCATTGCTGATTTTGCTGTCGGGCTTCTACACGCCTGGTTTCGAAGGGGATGGCCTGGTACTGACCCAGGATGCCCTGGCGGCGGTGGTGGGCGACTGGGGGCGGGTATTTATCAGCGTTGCGCTGGCGCTGTTCGTGTTTACCTCGATTCTTTACAACTACTACCTGGGCGAAAACAATTTGCGTTACCTGGCGGGTAACCGACGGTGGCCGATCCTGGTGTATCGCGGCGTGGTGCTGTTGCTGATTCTGTGGGGTTCGGTGCAGAACCTGGGCACGGTGTTCGCGTTTGCCGACATCACCATGACCTTGCTGGCCCTGGTCAACCTGGTAGCGCTGGCGTTGTTGGGCAAGGTGGTGCTGCGCCTGATTGACGATTATGACCGGCAGCGCAAGGCCGGGGTGCAGATACCGGTATTTGATGCTAGCCAGTTCCGCGATCTAGACCTGGACCCACGCGCCTGGCCGGAGGGCGATCAGGTTGCGGCTGAGGGGGGGAGCGAGACGCGTATGCCGCAAGTTTTTTAGCGCCTGTGAGATCGAGCGCCGCGCGGGCGGCGCTCGATGTCCGCAGCCCCACAAACCTACTTAAACCCGGTAACCGCATGCGGCACATACGGTGCTTCCAACCGCGCAACCTCTTCATCAGACAACGGCACCCCCAATGCCGCAATGGCATCGTCAAGATGCCCAGGCTTCGATGCGCCAATAATCGGCGCCGACACGGCGCGGTGCCTGAGCACCCAGGCCAAGGCAACCTGAGCCATGGGTAAGCCACGCTCGCTGGCAATCTGCTCGACCACATCGATCACACGGCCATCCTCGACTTCCGTCCCTGCATAAAACGACTTGCCAGAAACATCGCTGAGCGTGCGCGCGGTTTCTTGGCCCTTGGGCCGGGTCAGCCGTCCACGGGCCAGCGGGCTCCAGGGCATCAGCCCGACGCCCTGGTCCTGGCACAAGGGGATCATCTCCCGCTCTTCCTCCCGGTACAGCAGGTTGAGGTAGTTCTGCATCGACACGAACCGGCTCCAGCCATTGGCCGCTGCGACGTGCTGGGCTTTGGCGAACTGCCAGGCATACATTGAAGACGCACCGATATAGCGTGCCTTGCCGGCCTTGACTACGTCGTGCAGGGCTTCCATGGTTTCTTCGATCGGCGTGTGATAATCCCAGCGGTGAATCTGGTAGAGGTCGACGTAATCCACGCCCAGGCGGTTCAGGCTGGCGTCGATGCTGCTGAGGATCGCCTTGCGTGACAGGCCTTGCTCGTTCGGCTTACTTGCACCTTGCCACATGTTCGCCGGGTAGAAGACCTTGGTCGCGATGACGGTGTCTTCACGGCGGGTGAATTCCTTCAGCAATTGGCCCAGGATCACTTCCGATGTACCCGCCGAGTAGCTATTGGCTGTGTCGAAGAAGTTGATGCCTTGCTCTACCGCGTGGCGAATGATCGGGCGGCTCTGTTGCACATCCAGGGTCCAGGGATGGGTACCGGCATCCGGGTCACCGAAGGTCATGCACCCCAGGCACAGTCGGGAGATGTCCAGGCCGGTGTTGCCGAGTTTGACGTACTGCATCTGTGAATCCTCTTGGTCAGGATTGCCCGGCGTGTGTAGCCGAGCGATTGAACAAGGTTAGCGGCGCAACGTGAGCGTGCAAATTCCCAGGATGTGCAGGTGATATCTGCAAAAATTCACAAGCGCAGCAGGGGTTTGACCTGCTCGAGCAGAAAATCCGTTACGGCTTTGATGCGGGGTGTGTTGCGCACGTCCTCGTGCACGGCCAGCCAGATTTCGATGCTCATCGACCTGTCGTCCTCGCAGGCTTGCTTGAGCCCGTACTCCTCGGCCATGAAGGCGGGCAGGCAGGCTACCCCCACGCCACCGGCTGCAGCCTGGGCCTGGATGCGCAGGTCGTTGCTGTGCAGGGCGAAAGGGCGACCTGCGGCCTGCTCAAGCAGCCAGCGCTGCTGTGGGGATTTCGCCTGAGAGTCGTCGTAGCCGATGTACAGGTGCGGTTCGCGTCGGCGCACGTAGGGCGCCGATGCGTACAGCCTGTATTCGAGATGCCCGAGCAGGCTGGCCACCAGGGTTGGCTCGGTGGGCCTGGCCAAGGTGATTGCCACGTCCGCCTCGCGGCGGGCCAGCGACGCGCGCGACTTGCTGCCGACCAAGGTGAGTTGCAAGGCAGGGTAACGTTTGTACAGTTCGCCCAGCCTACGCGCCACCATGCTGCCCAACAGCGCGGGCGGGGCGGCAATCACGACTTCGCCTTCAACGGCCTGTTGGTCGGCACTGGCGAAGTGCTCCAGTGCAAACGAGGACACCAGCATCTGCTCGGCAAACTCGCCAACGCGCACGCCCTGTTCGGTCAGGGCGTAAGCACGTGGGCGGCGGTCCACCAGCTTCAACTGCAGCGAGGCTTCCAGCGAACTGATCCGCCGCGCCACGGTGGCATGGTCAACCCCCAGGCGCTTGGCAGCGGCCGACAGCGAGCCGGCGCTGATAAATGCAGAAAAATGACGCAGGTCTTCCCAATCGAACATGACAGGCCTCTGGTGTGAGGCCCGATGATACGCGGTTTCAGGCGGCTCCCGTCAGCCGGGCGGCGCGTGCCGGTCGTTTCGCAGGCGGGCATGCTGACAGCAGCGCATGGCTCATCTGTATCATCCAGGCCTCGATTTTCGCGTCATCCACCGGCATTGGCCGACGGCGCATACCTTCGGCGGTGTCTATCAGGGCCAGAATCGCCTCGGCTGCGCTGGCGATATCCCCCACCGTGAAACGCCCCTGTTGCTGGCCGTATTCGATGATCTGGCACAAAGGCGCTCGTGAACGATTGAGCGCCTGCTCCAGCCACCTACGTTGGCCAGGCTCGACATGGCGTGATTCGTGGCGCAGCAACAACGCCTCAAAGGGATGCGATGCCTGGCGCGCGAGTTGAAACCGCAGGTAGCCGCGCAGGTCGCGGGTGTAGGGCCCTCGGCGCCAGGCTTCGAGGCGCTGGGCGAGAATGTCCAGCAATACATCGAGCAGCAGGTCCTGTTTGCTCGCAACGTGGTGGTAAAGGCTGCCCGGCTGCAGGCCAGCCCGGGCCGCGAGCTGGCGCATGCTCATGGCGCCATAGCCGACTTCTGCCATCAAGCCCTGTGCCACAGTGAGCAGAGGGCTGGGGCACTGTTGCACGTGACGGGCGTCGGGCATGGCTATTCACCCTTGCCTGCGGCGTGCACAAGGGCACGGGCGCGCAGGATCACCGGCGCATCCACCATCTGCCCATCCAGGGTGAACACGCCGGCACCGCCTTCGGCCGCAGCCAACACGCGGTGCGCCCATTCCAATTCGTCGGGCGAAGGTTGCAGGGCGCGATGAATCACGCTGACCTGGCTGGGGTGAATGCACAAGGCCCCGCCAAAGCCCATGTCGCGAGCGAACTGTACGTGCCGCTGCAGGCCAGCGACGTCCTGAATGGCCGGGTGCACGCCATCGAGCGGCGGCGCAAGGCCGGCAGCGCGGCTGTGCAGCAAGACGGCATAGCGCGCATGCCCGAGCACCTGTTCGGCGGCTTCGCTGGTTGTGCGCAGGTTCAGGTCCAGGCCGAGGTCGAGGCTGCCAAAGGACAAGCGTTCGACGCCCTCACAGGCCGCCAGCAAGGGCAGGGCGACCAGCCCACGTGCGCTCTCGATAATTGGCCAGACCGGCTTGCCGGTAGCACGCACACGCTGCACTTGCTCGACCGTTTCGGCCTTGGGCAGCAGGATGCCACTGACACCGGCGTGACGCTGGCACAGCGCAAGGTCAGCCGCGTGCGCCCAATGCTGCGGGGCGTTGACCCGCACCAACACGCAGGCCTCGGGCTGCTCGGCCAGAAATGCCTGCAGGTTGTCCCGCGCCTGCGCTTTCGCCGCTTCTTCAACGGCGTCTTCCAAATCCACAATCACCCGATCAGCGCCGCTGGCCAGCGCCTTGGCGATACGTTCCGGGCGGCTGGCGGGGACGAACAGGGCAGAGCGCACGATAGCCTGGCTCATTGGCTGGCCTCCAGGCTGAATTCGACTTCTGCGGTTTGCGCCATGCCCGCTTCGGCGGTTGCCCAAAGTTGCGCCTTGCCGCGTTCGAGCAGGCGCCCACCCACCTCGAAGGTGTTCGGCGAAATCAACGGCCGCAAGCCGCGGAAGCTGAATCGGCGTATCTGGGCGGCGGGGTTGGCACGGGCAAAGGCGCGCAGATTGAGCGTGGCAATCAAGGGCCCGTGCACCACCAGCCCCGGGTAGCCTTCGGTTTCGGTGACATAGGGCCAGTCATAGTGAATGCGATGGCCATTGAAGGTGACGGCGGAGTAGCGGAACAACAGGGTTGCGTCGGGCGTCACGGTCTCCTGCCAAGCGCCGGCGGGTGCCGGCTCGGTACCGCCAAGCTTGGGTGGGGTGGGCTCGCGGTAGACGATGTCCTGTTCTTCGATCAGCGCTTCATGGCCATCCTGGACATACACGTGCCTGACGGTGACAAACAGCAGCGACCCGGTGCGGCCGTGTTTTTCTTCGACGTTGAGAATCGTCGAGTGGCGTGCTACCTGCGCTTCCACCTGTAAAGGGCTGACGAAAGTCAGGCGGCTGCCGGCCCACATCCGGTTGCGGTTGTCTGCCGGCGGCAAGAAACCACCGCGCGCGGGATGGCCATCAGCGCCCAGCCCGGTGGCCTCGACGGGGTCCTGGAAGAACGCCCAGTGCCAGAGCAGGGGCAGGGGTTCTCCAGCCGAGGGTGCGGGCTCGCTGAGGGTGGCCGCGAGGCGCTTGACCAGGTTGTGGGTGATGCGATCGTGGCTGGTTTCGCTACGGCCAATCCAGCGGCTGAGGTCGTGTGTTGTCATTGTCGTGGTCCTCGATCATTTAACGCTGTGCCTGAAGCGGTCAGATGACCCCATCGCGGCGCAGTTCCTGTATACGTTCGGCAGACAGCCCAAGCTGGGCGAGGATGCATTCGCTGTGCTCCCCCAAGGCTGGCACTGGGTCCATGCGTGGGCGGTAGGCATTGCTGCTGGCCGGGGGCAGCAGGCTGGGTATGCTGCCGTTTGCCGTGGCTACCTGGCGCCAACGGTCGCGGGCTTGTAACTGCGGGTGCTGCCACACCCCCTGCATGTCGTTGACCCGTGCGTTGGCAATGCTGGCGCTATCGAGGCGCGCAACCACCGTGTCCAAGTCCAGGGCGGCGAACGCCTCGATGATCAGCGCACGCAATGCCTCACGGTTGGCGACCCGCAGGTAGTTGGCAGAGAACCGCGCATCGTCGGCCAGCGCGGGTTGCAGCAGCACCTGCTCACAGAACAGGCGCCATTCGCGCTCGTTCTGCAAACCGAGCATTACGGTATTGCCATCGCCGGTGGGGAAGGGGCCGTACGGGTAGATGGTCGCGTGCGCCGCGCCGGCGCGTGGCGGCGGGGTCGCGCCTTCGTAGGCGTAGTACAGCGGGTAGTTCATCCACTCCACCAGGCTTTCCAGCATCGACACCTCCACATGGCTGCCTTCGCCGGTGCGGCCACGCAGCAGCAGGGCCGACAACACGCCGGTGTAGGCGTACATGCCGGCCGCGATGTCGGCAATCGAGTTGCCCGCCTTGGCCATCTGCTCGTCACCCGGGCCGCCGGTCACCGATAAAAAGCCGCCTTCGCTCTGAATCAGCAAGTCGTAGGCCTTTTTCTGTTCAAAAGGGCCGCCCGCGCCGTAGCCCGAAATGTCGCAGACGATCAGCGTGGGGAACCGCGCATGCAGCGCCTCGAACGACAGCCCCAGGCGCGCAGCGGCGCCCGGCGCCAGGTTTTGCACCAACACGTCGGCCTGCTCCAGAAGCTGGTCGAGAATGTCGCCGGCGATGTCCTGCTTAAGGTCCAGAGCGAGGCTTTCTTTCGAGCGGTTGGTCCAGACGAAGTGCGAAGCCAGGCCGTTGACCCGTTGATCGTAGCCCCGCGCAAAGTCACCGACCCCCGGCCGTTCGACCTTGATCACGCGGGCGCCAAGGTCCGCCAGTTGACGGGTGCAGAAGGGCGCAGCAATGGCATGTTCGAGGCTGATGACGGTGATGCCGTCTAGCGGGCGGATTGCCGTAGGCTGGCTCATGATGGTTATCTCTCTTGTCATGGCAGGGCCCCTTGGCGCCTTGGCGACCAGGGGCGGCATCGGTCAGAACGAGCGTGGCAGTTCCAGCAGGTGCTCGGCGACGTACGACAGGATCAGGTTGGTCGAGATCGGGGCCACCTGGTACAGGCGCGTCTCACGGAACTTGCGCTCGACGTCGTATTCGTTGGCAAAGCCGAAACCGCCGTGGGTTTGCAGGCAGGCGTTGGCGGCTTCCCAACTGGCCTTCGCCGCCAGGTACTTGGCCATATTGGCCGCGGCGCCGGCGTTCTTGCCGCTGTCGTATTCGGCACAGGCACGCCAGCGCATCAGGTCGGCGGCCTCGATCTCGATGTGCGCTTCGGCGATCGGGAACTGCACGCCCTGGTTCTGCCCGATTGGGCGGCCGAACACCACGCGGTCGCGGGCGTACTGGCTGGCCTTTTCGATGAACCAGCGGCCATCGCCGATGCACTCGGCGGCGATCAGCGTGCGCTCGGCGTTGAGGCCGTCGAGGATGTAGCGGAAGCCTTTGCCTTCTTCGCCAATCAGGCTGCTGGCAGGGATTTCCAGGTTGTCGAAGAACAGCTCGTTGGTCTCATGGTTGACCATGTTGGCGATGGGCTGCACGGTCAGGCCGTTGCCGATGGCTTCGCGCAGGTCGACGAGGAAAATCGACATGCCTTCGGATTTTTTCTTCACCTCTGCCAGCGGTGTGGTACGGGCCAGCAGGATCATCAGGTCGGAGTGCTGGATGCGCGAGATCCAGACCTTCTGGCCGTTGATGACGTACTTGTCGCCCTTGCGCACGGCCGTGGTCTTGATCTTGGTGGTGTCGGTGCCGGTGGTGGGCTCGGTGACCCCCATCGACTGCAGGCGCAGTTCGCCACTGGCGAGTTTTGGCAGGAAATAGCCTTTTTGTTCTTCGCTGCCGTTACGCAGCAGTGTGAACATGTTGTACATCTGGCCGTGAATGGTGCCGGAGTTACCCCCGCAACGGTTGACTTCCTCAAGAATCACCGAGGCCTCGGCCAGGCCCAGGCCGGAGCCACCGTACTCTTCTGGGATCATCGCCGAAAGCCAGCCCGCATCGGTCATGGCCTTGACGAAGGCCTCCGGAAAGCCCTTTTCTTCGTCGATCTTGCGCCAGTATTCGGCAGGGAAATCACCACACAGGGCGCGCACGCCCTCGCGGATGGCGTTGAGTGCTTCGTTGTCGTAGTCGCTCATTATTGTTCTCCAGGCGGCGCAGGCTGGCAGCCTTGTCGTGGCTCGGCTGCCAACCTGCGCCTGACACAGTCAAAGAGGCTGGAAGCCCAGGGCAGCGCGGAAGCGGTTCTTGATGTAGTGGCCGTCACGCGGCGGCAGCACCCGGGGTGGGTTTTCGGCTTTGATCTTGACGGTAGCCAGCTTCACACCTTCGCGGCTGGCGAAGCGTTCGCGCAGGTCATGCACCCCTTCCATGTCGCGAATCTCGCGGGTCCAGCTGAAGCCGCAGGTCTGGGCGACCTGGTCGAGCTTGATGCCGAAACCGGCGTGGCTGACCTGCATGCCGGTCTCGCCGAAGTGGCCGTTGTCCAGCACCACAATGGTCAAATTGGCAGGCTTCTGCAGGGCGACAGTCGCCAGCGCGCCGAAGCCCATCAGCAGCTCGCCGTCACCGGTGACGACCACCACCGACTTGTCGGGTTGCGCGTTGGCCAGGCCCAGGCCTACGGTGATGGCGCTGCCCATGGCGGCCCAGAGGTAATAGTTGCCATCGTGGTCACCGGCAGCCATGACGTCGTAAGACGCCGAACCCAGGCCGGTCACGACCAGTACATCCTGGCGATCAGCGAGCAGGGTACGCACCACCTCACGGCGGCACAGCGTGTGGTTGGCGCTTACTTGACCCATTTCTTTTCTCCGATCAGGCGCTGGCCGAGCAGCAAGGCAGAGGCGGAATCACCATTGAAGGCCATGGTGGCGGCGCCATGCAGCAGTGGCGCGACGTCTTCTGGCACATCGGCACGCCAGGTCATGACCTTCATCAGTTGCAGCGAGGCCTCGGTGGCCTGGCCCATGGGGTTTTGCCAAGCGTTGAACTCGGCCCAGTCACCGCGCATGGTCACCACCATCAGCAGGGGGAAACCCGCACAGTTCTGCAGGGCCAGGGTGTTGATGCAGTTACCGACGCCGCTGGACTGCATCAACAGTGCACCGCGTTCGCCGCCCAGCCAGGCGCCGGCCAGATAACCAATGCCTTCTTCTTCGGTGGTGAGGACGACGGCCTTGATATCAGGGTCCTGGTACGACATGCGGATCGCGGCCGAATGGCCGGCGTCCGGAACGAACACGACATGCTTGACGTCGTGGGCCTTGAGGACGCGGAAAACGTCTTCTTGCCAGCTTTGTTCAGCTTCTTGCGATGACATGGTTGTCTCCAGTGCTGCTCTTGTTTTGCCTCATCATGCAGGCAAGGCGGGGTGCCGACGACTACCGTTTTTCTCTTTGAGATATGCCGGCGTGGCATAGCTCGCAGAGTGGCCGGCCAGGCAAAACGAAGCGGCCCTGATGGCTTCCTTGGGGAAGCCATCAGGGCCGCGCGGGTCAATAAAGGGGCAATGTTGGCGAGGTCAGGCCTTGGCGGTCTGCACCTTGCTGGCCGGCATGCCGGTATTCTCCTCGACCCTGCCATCGCCACTGATGTACCCATGCCGCGTCAGGTTGGGCATTAGCATCGATGCGATGAAGGTCACGCACAGGACGGCGGCCACGTAGAAAAAGAAGTAGTCCTCGGCCCCTTCGGCCCTGAACGACAGCGCGACATATTCAGCGGTCCCGCCAAACGCCGCGTTACCGATGGCATACGGGAACCCGACCCCCAGCGCACGCACTGCAGGGGGGAACAATTCGGCTTTTACGATGCCTGCGATCGGGGTGTAGAGCGAGGCGATGACCAGCCCGCCGAAGACCAGCGCAAAGGCCATGAAGGGGTTGTGGGTATGCTTGATGGCGAACAGCAGCGGGATCACCAGCAACACGCCCAGGCTCGAGAACATCAGCATGTGCGTCCTGATTCCGAGCCGGTCGGCCATCAGGCCGAACAGCGGCTGGCAAAGCATGAAGCCAATCAGCGCAGAGGTCATGATGAAACTCACCGTGGCCGCGTCGAAGCCTGCCGATATCACCAGAAACTTCTGCATGTAGGTGGTGAAGGTATAGAAGTACAGCGACCCACCGATGGTAAAGGCGATCACCAGCCCGACGGCACGCTTGTGCTTGAACATGCCGCGCAACGACCCGGCACCCTCGCGGTGCATGTCCTTTTTTGAGGCGGTTTCGTGCATCGAGCGGCGCAGGTACACGACAACTACGGCGCTGATGGCGCCAATGAAAAACGGAATGCGCCAGCCCCATTCACGCAACTGCTCATCGCTGAGCGTCTGCTGCAGGATGACTACGGTGAACAGGGCCAGCAATTGCCCGGCGATGATCGTGAAGTACTGGAACGAGCCATAGAAACAACGCCGGCCTGGTGTTGCTATTTCGCTGATGTAGGTTGCGCCGGTGCCGTATTCGGCACCCACCGAGAGCCCCTGTATCAGCCGTGCAACGACTAGCATGATCGGTGCGGCGATACCCACCGTTTCATAGGTCGGCATCACCGCGATCAGCAGCGACCCGGCGCACATCATGAACACCGAGATGATCATCGAGACTTTGCGCCCACGGGTGTCGGCCAGCCAGCCGAAAATCCACCCACCCAGGGGCCGCATGAAGAAACCGACGGCGAACACACCCGCGGTGGCCAGCAACTGCGTGGTGGTATCGCCTTTGGGGAAGAACGACGCCGCGAAGTAGATTGCCGTATAGGCGTAGATGAAAAAGTCATACCACTCGACCAGGTTGCCGGAGCAGGCCCCCATGATCGCTCTGACACGATTGGGTTGGCGGGCGGGGGCATCTTCAACGAGGGTGGTGCTGGAGCGGGGAGTTGGCATGGTAGTCAGCCTCTGGTCTTATTCTTGTAGCGGGCGTCCGATCGGTGATCGACCCTGTTTTCACGCTACTCCAGAGTGGGCCCGTCAATAAGAGGACTAGCTGACTAACTGATATGCTGAAATTCTATAGCTGCTGACAGGTGTGCTGTTTAGACTGCCAGTTACCTTCTGCCTCGACACGGGCCTGCCGATGGACGTCGTTCAACTCAAAACCCTGATTCATGTTGCCGAGCTTGGCAGCCTCAGCAAGGCCTCCGACCGGCTGCACATTGCACAGCCCGCCTTGAGCCGGCAGATCCGGCAACTGGAAAAGGAGCTTGGGGTCTACCTGTTCGAGCGCCATGGCCGCGGCATGATCATCACCGACGCCGGCAGCGAAGTGCTGCAGCACGCCACGCGGATCATGGATGAACTGGAGGCCATTCGCAGTTCGGTAGTGGGCGGGCATGCATCGTTTCGCGGGGCCGTGGCGATCGGCACCACACCGACCATCGCGGAAATCGTCACTGTGCCCCTGGTGACCCGGATCCGCGAAGCCCACCCGGACTTGTCGATCCGTTTCTCGTCGGCCTTCAGCGGTTACCTGGTGGACTGGATTCAGCGTGGCGAACTGGAGCTGGCGATCTCTTATGACCTGGAGCCGCTGCACACCCTGCGCATCGTGCCAGTAATGATGGAGAACCTGGTATTGGTCGGGCCGCCCAGCGCAGGCTTGGCGTGGGACAACCCGGTCAACTTCGCAACCCTGGCCCAGCAGCAGTTGGTGCTGCCCAGCCCGCGCCATGGCTTGCGCAAGATCATGGACCACTGCGCCGCGGACGTCGGCTTCAAGATTGCCGCCAATGTCGAGGCCGATTCGTTCGGGGCGATGATCGACCTGGTGCGTCATGGCTTCGGCTTGACTGCGCTGCCCTTGGCCTCGATCTACACCCACCTGCAGAATGGCACCTTGTGTGCGGCGCCACTGATTGAGCCGACACCGATGCGCAAGCTGGTCATGGTGTCGCCTGCGGACAGGCATGTCAGCCCAGCCACGCGCTATGTGGGTGAAACCTTCGTCGAGCTTGCTTCAGAGCTGGTAGCGCAGGGCATCTGGGCGGGGCACATGCTTTAAGCGCTGGGTGCCTGACGCTGCAGCCGCGCCACGGCGGGCACACACAGCAACGCCAGCAGGGCCACGCCGGCGGCCACATAGCCCAGCGTCGACACCCCGAATGTCGGGATGACCAGCCCACCCAACAGCGCCCCCAAGCCAATACCGGCATTGGCGGCAGACACGTTGGTGGTGCCGGCCAGTGCCTGAGAGTGCGCCACCGAATGCATCACGCGCACCTGGCAGATGGGGTAGAGCGCCGTGTTGGCGATGCCCCACAGCGCCAGTGCGCCCCAGAGCGTTACAGGCGCAGCGGCCAGCGGGCTGAAGGCCGCCATGCCCATCGCCAGCAGTACAAGAAACAGCGCAGTGGCCTTGATCGGCGAATGCCTGACAGCTCGCCCCCCCAGCCAGTTGCCCAGCAAACCAATGGCGCCGAAGCCCATCAGCCACCAGCCGACATCCGCAGTTGCAACACCTGCGGTACGCTCGAGCATGTCGGCCAGGTAGGTGTAGGCAATGAACATGGCAGTGAACACAATGATCGACAGCGCCACATTGGCGAGGAAGTTCGGTTCACGGAAGATCCGTGCCTGGTGGCGCAAGTCGACCCTGGGCAGGCGCGCAACCGCTGGCATCCAGATGAGCACGGCAAAGGCCATGGCCGCCGATGCAGCAGACAATATCCAGAAAGCGCCGCGCCAGCCTATGGCGTCAGCCGCCAACGTCCCTAATGGAATGCCCAGCAACAGCGCAGCTGAGATGCCGAGGTAGACCCGCGCGACGGCCTGCCCTTGGCGATCGGGGCTGACCATGCTGGCGGCCGTTTCGCTGGCTGTACCCCAAAAGACAGGCAGTGCCAGGGCGGGCAGGAAACGCGCCACTGCCAAGACCCCGATGTTTGGCGCAAGGGCCGCCAACGCATTGGACGCCGCGAACAAGGCGAGGATGGCTGCGAACAGCTTGCGCCTGTCCAGGTGAGCAAGTGCCGCCGTCAACGGCGGGCCCGCCAGCATGACGGTGAAGGCAAACAGTGTGATCAACTGCCCGGCAGTCGAAATCGAGACATCAAGGTCGCGTGCCAGCCCGGGCAGCAGGCCGACCATCAAGAACTCGGTAGTGACAATCAAAAAGGCGGAGGCGGCGAGGACCAAAGTCCCCAAGGTCGCGCGTCGGTCGGTCGCCAAGCCCACGGGTGGGCGTTCAACAGCAGTCATGCAGGCAGTTCCTCAATCAGGGGCTGCCATTGTATTGATTCTTAAAAAGCCTATTACGGTCAATATTTCAGATGGTACGCGAAATATATTCACTAATCGCAGGGCGCGAGGCGGTGGCCGTCTGTTCGCAGTGCGTTCAGCAGCACATCCAGCAGCGCCCTGACGCGGGGAAGGGCCTCACGTTTTTTGAGCCACACTACGTTCATCGGCAGCCCATCTGTTGCCAAGTGCGGCAACACTTCAATCAACGCGCCACTTTCCAGCTGTTGATTGACCAGCCAGGTGGGCACCTGAGTGACCCCCAAACCCTGCACGACTGCCTGTACCACCCCTTCGCCATCGCCGATGGCAAGCCGCGCCGGCATGAAGCGCCGCTCCATTTCACCCGGTTGCATACCGGTCATGTGCCAGGGGCTGCCCACCCCGTCGGGCTGCCCGTAAACCACACAGTCATGGGCTTGCAGGTCCGCCTCATCGAGCGGTGTGCCACGGGTTTGCAAGTAGGCCGGTGAGGCACAGAAGATGAACCGTTGAGCACCGATGAACTGGTGCCCCAGGTCCTCCGGCCAAACGTCCGGGCCGCCGATACGTACCACGATATCGATACCCTGCTCGGTCGGGTTGACGAAGCTGTCGGTAAAGGACACGTGTGGCTGCAACTGGGGATGGCGTTTGAGGTAGTCGAGAATGACCGGCAAGACGTGCAGCCGCCCATACGCTGCGGGCAGGTCGATGCGCACCCGACCCCGCGGCTCGAAGTAGTCTTCATGCAGGGCCAATTCCGATGCTTCGAGGTCGGCCAGCACGCGTGAGCAGGTTTTGTAGAACGTTTGCCCCGCATCGGTCAGGGCAAGCCGACGCGTCGTGCGCTCGAACAGGCGTAAGCCCAGGCGAGCTTCCAGCCGCGCGACACCTTTGCTGACAGCCGAGCTGGTCAGGTTCAGGCGCTGCGCCGCCGCGGCAAAACTGCCGAGGTCTGCCACGCAGACAAAAACGTCAATGCCCTTCAAACGTTCGGAGGAGTGCACCGTCAACCCTTTGTGTAATGAACGTGGCTGCAAGCGTAACGATGATTGAACCGAAACGACAGCGCCCAGGTCGCATCCTTTAACTCAGGCAAAAAGGATGTTGACGATGAAAACCATGACGCGCGTATTGACGGGGTTGGCACTGGTTGGCGCACTGGGCGCTAGTGCCGCGTGGGCTGACCAACCAGGTGCCGACTGGAAGGTGAACAAAGACCAGGCCGAGACGGTGCTTAAAGGCGCCGGCTACACCCAGATCACCAAGATCGAAGCGGATGACGGCCACTGGGAAGGCGAGGGCATCAAGGCCGATGGCAAGCAGTACGAATTCCACGTTGACCCACACTCCGGCAACATCACCAAGGATGAACTGGATAATTGAGCCACCGTCAGGTCACGTTTGGCGTCAGCCATTGTGACCCGGCCAGCCGCTCGATGAAAAAATCAGCCAAGGCCTGCACCTTTCTCGGCCGGCTTCGGGCTGAAGGTGTGACGAAATACAAGCCGCCTTGGGTCATGCTCCACGTTGGTAGCAGGTGCTCAAGGCGGCCGTCCGCCAAGTATTCGGAGGCGATGAAATCCGGTAATTCGGCGATCGCCAAGCCCTCCAGCAAGGGCGCCACCAACGCATCCGAATTGGTCACACGCAGGGGCCCCCGCGGCACGACGTCTTGTTCGGTGCCGTCACTGTGGGTGAACCGCCAAACCTGGCTGCGGGCGCGGTAGGCGTAGCTCATGCAGGCATGGTCAACCAGGTCGCGCGGGTGCTCAGGGCGCCCATGACGCGCAAGGTATGACGGCGCGGCTACCAGGTATTGCGTGACCGCACAGATACGTCTCGCCACCAAGGACGAATCCGGCAGTGCTGCAATGCGCAGTGCTGCATCGAACCCCTCGGCAACCAGATCGACTGTCGAATCTGACAAGTGAAGGTCGAGTTCCAACTGGGGGTACCTGGCCATCAACGCGGGCAGCAGCGGCGCTACCCAGCGTAAGCCGAATGACATAGGCACCGCCAGGCGCACCAAGCCCCGTGGCTGCACCGACATCTCCTGGGCGGCGCTTTCCATCTCTTCTGCCTGGCGGTACAACGCGCTGGCCTGTTCGACCATGCGCTGGCCGAACTCGGTGACGCAAAGCTGGCGTGACGTGCGATTGAACAGACGACCGCCCAAGCGTGCCTCCAGCCGCGCCACCGCACGCGATACCGTCGGTACCGACACGCCCATGGCGCGCGCCGCCGCTGCGTAGGAACCTTCTTCCGCCACTTTGGCGAACATTGCCAGGCCTTCGAAATCGGGAATTCTTGCCATTTCAATTCTGCAATGATGAGTTTCAAATGATTCTATTTTGAAAATAACGGTGCGTCGATAAGCTTCTCCCACAGCCAATCACTACCCCTCGGGAGAAACACCATGAGCAACAAACTTGAAGGCAAGATCGCACTGGTAACCGGCGGCACCACCGGTATCGGCCTGGCCACCGCCAAACGTTTTGCAGAGGAGGGCGCCCATGTGTACATCACCGGCCGCCGCCAGAGCGAGCTGGACAAGGCCGTAGCGCTGGTCGGTAACGCCACCGGCATCGCCGTCGATTCGACCCGGCTTGATCAGTTGGACGCTCTGTATGCCCAAATCGGCCAGCAACAGGGGCGTCTGGATGTGCTGTTCGCCAACGCGGGTGGCGGCTCGATGCTCCCATTGGGAGACATCACCGAAGCCCACTACGACGATACGTTCGACCGCAACGTCAAAGGTGTGCTGTTCACAGTGCAGAAAGCGTTGCCGTTGCTGGCGCCGAACGCCTCCATCATTCTTACGGGCTCTACCGCCGGTAGCTCCGGGACTGCGGCATTCAGCGTGTACTCGGCGTCCAAGGCCGCCGTTCGAGCATTCGCACGCAGCTGGATCCTCGACCTGAAGGACCGCGGGGTCAGGGTCAACACTCTCAGCCCTGGTGCCACGCGAACCCCAGGCCTGGTTGACCTGGCGGGCCCCGGTGCAGAGCAACAGCAGGGGTTGCTCGACTACCTGGCCTCCCAGGTGCCACTGGGGCGTGTGGGTGAGCCTGTGGAAATTGCCAATGCCGCCGTCTTCCTGGCGAGCGATGACTCAAGTTTCGTCAATGGCGCCGAGCTGTTTGTCGATGGCGGTCAGGCTCAGATCTAGAGCGTGAGCCTGGGCAGGGTAGGCAGCGGACGATCGTGTGCTCCCGCTGCCTACTGCCCGCTGTCGATCAGGCTTTCCAGGTTCGACAGAATCGTCAGGGCATCGTAGGGCTTGCGCACAACAGGGACGTGCTTCAAATGCGCAGGAATGCTAATGCTGTCGCCATAGCCGGTGGCGAACAGGAACGGGATGTTTTTGCGCGTGAGTTCTTCGGCGACGGCAATCGACGTGCCCGTCCCCAGGTTGATATCCAGCACCGCGACATCCGGCCTGCGGCTGGCGAGCAGCTTCATCGTCTCGGCTTCGGAGCTTGCGGTAATCACGTCTTCGACCAGCGCATCGGCCAGAATCTGTTCGAGGCCTACTGCAATAACCAGCTGGTCCTCGAGAATCAGCACGCAGGATTTGACCAGGTCCGAGCCGCTGACATGAGGCGCAGCCGGTGGCGCCATTGGCGCAACGGCATCGACCGTTTCGACCTGGGTCAGGTGTTTGGCAGGGATCTTGAAATACCCCTGCAGCCCTTCTGGCCTGTATTCGAGCGTGCTGGTGCCGCCGAGGTCGAAGGGGATGCTGCGTTCGATCAGCACCGAACCGAAACCACTTCGGCTGGGTGGGCGAACCGTTGGCCCACCGCTTTCGCACCACGTGATGTCGCACGCCCCACTCACATCGACCTGCCAACTCACGGCCAGCTTGCCACCTGCCCGAGACAGCGCGCCGTACTTGGCGGCGTTGGTCGCCAGTTCGTGGAGCACCAAGGCCAGCACCGAGTAGGCGCGGGCATCAAGCAGCAGGCTGGGGCCGTTCAGCTCGATGACATCGGCCGAGGTGCGGTAGGGCGACAGCTCGGCTTCCAGAAGCGTGGAGAAGCGCCCACCGCCATCACCTCGCACGACCTGGTCATGCGCCAGGGAAAGCGCCTGAATGCGGCCTTTGAGCGTTGCCACGTAGCTGTTGAGGGTCTGGTTTTCGGCGGTGGGGTGGGCCACCAGCGCACCGATCAGCGAAAGAATGTTCTTCACCCGGTGGTTGAGCTCTTCGTTGAGCATCCGTTGGCGGACGTCCGCCTTGGAGCGCTCGTCGGCCATGAGCTCACTGTTATACAGCACCACCTCGACTATCGCGGCGCGGATGGCCTCGCCAAACTGGCGGTCTTGCTCGGACCAAGGCTGTGAGTGGTGGTGAACGGTCTGTTTCCACACCGCGAAGCTCTTGCGTGGCGTCAGGCGTTCACCTAACGGGCCGCTGTCGTAGGTTTTGTTGGGGTCGCCGGCCCAATCCAGGGTCTCGATCACCTCTTTGCGAAACAGCATCAGGTAATCCCGGGGCTGCTGTGACATCGGAATGACCAACACGCCTGAAACGTCGACGGCGTAATCCTGGGCCGGCGGGTGCGCCATCGAGAGGCAGTTCGAAGCCCAGGTACGGCCCTCGGCGACACCTTCGGCGAATCTCAACAAGCTGGGCAACGCCACGTTTGGCGGTGTCAGTGCCTCAGCGGTCCAGCGGCCTTGCAGCGACATGCCGATGCCGTCGCAGGGGATGAGCGCCTTGAAGTCCGTCATGCGAGCACGCAGCAGTTCCCCGAAGTCGGCGGTGCGGTGTGCATCACGCAGCAGGTTGTCGAGCACTTCGCGTGCGTAGGCGGCGGCCTCCAGGCTTTGTTTGGCGCGCAGGGTCTGGATATGCAGCGAGAAGAATTCGCCGAACATTTCTGCCGCGACGCGTTGGCCCATGGACAACGTGCGGGGTGCGTAATGGTGGCAGGCAACCAGCCCCCAGAGCGCGCCGTCGACGATGATCGAAATGGACATGGACGCGCCCACGCCCATATTGCTCAGGTACTCGCAGTGAATGGGCGAGACGCTGCGCAGGTGCGCGTAGGACAGGTCGAGCGGTTCACCATTCAGGTCCAGCACAGGGGTGATGGGCACGGTCTTGAACTGGGCATCGGAAATGATGCGGACCGGATTGCGCAAGTACAGGGCGCGCGCCTGCTGCGGAATGTCGGACGCGGGGAAGTACTGCCCTAAAAAGCTTTCCAGGCCGCTGCGCTTGGCCTCGGCAATCACCTTGCCAGCGCCGTCAACGCCAAGCTGGTAGATCATCACCCGGTCGTAACCCAGCAACGCTCGCACGCGTCGTGCAGTATCGGCGAATAGCTTCTCGGAGCGATCGATCTCGCGCAGTTGGGCGATGACGGTGCGGACCAGCTCCACCGGCTCGGCGATGCTTGCACCGCAGGGCTCGAACTCGAGGATGGCGGTGCCTTTGTAAATATGCGCGGCAATATCGAACGCCTGACCGGACGGCAGGCTCACGGCAAACGACAGTGCCGGGCGAGAGCCCTCTTTGACCCGTGCCAGTGCGTTGCGAAGGGTATGCGCAGCCTCGGTGCCGATAATTGCTTCGAGGCGTTGACCGTTGATGTCCCCGGCAACGCCCAGCATGCCTGGGGTATTGGCCGAGTGACGCAGGACCACGCTTGCTGATGCATTGCAGGCCAGCAGGCAACCATGCGGCTGGATGCTGCCCGGAATCTGGATGGGTTCGCGATCGCAGTTGGTCAGATTGACGGGAGGTTGCAAAGTCATAGGCGGCCCCTGCCGGTTTACCAGACACCGGCTGCCTGTATGACCGCCGAACAGTTTCAGGCAAACGAAGTGTTTACGGTCACATTCAGCGTTTGATTCTAGCGGGCGCGTTACGCTTCGTCATCAGGGGCGCAAGAGGGCCAGCGCAAAGTTGGCCCTCTTGGAAGTTGCAACAGTTTGCCGGGATCAGAAACCTTCCAAAACAATCTTGCCCCGGGCCTGGCCACGCTCTATGAGGGCATGGGCACGCTTGAGGTTTTCCGCGTTGATGGTGCCGAAGTGCTCGCCGACGGTGGTCTTGAGTACACCTTCATCGATAAGCGCTGATACTTTCTCGAGTAGTTGGTGTTGTTTGATCATGTCTTCGGTGTGGTAAAGCGAGCGCGTGAACATGAGTTCCCAGTGCAGCGACAGCGATTTGCGCTTGAGTGGCATGACGTCCAACTGCGCGGGGTCATCGATGAGTGCGAGTTTGCCTTGTGGGCGAAGCACCTCCACAAGCTGCGGCAGGTAGGTATCGGTATGCGTCAGGCTGATCACATAATCAACGGGATTGCCCCCAAGTGCTTCCAGTTGCAAGGCGATCGAAGCCGAATGGTCGATGACATGGTGGGCACCCAGTTCGCTGACCCATTGCTGGGTTTCGGGCCGGGAGGCGGTGCCGATGACCGTGAGTTGCGTGAGCTGCCGGGCCAGTTGCACCAGGATTGAGCCGACGCCGCCACCAGCCCCGATCACCAACAGGCTTTGCCCCACGCCACCGTTCGGTGCGATACCCAGTCGATCAAACAACAGTTCCCAGGCAGTGATGGAGGTCAATGGCAACGCGGCGGCACTGGCATCGTCGAGGCTACGCGGTTTGTGCCCGACAATGCGTTCGTCGACCAGGTGATATTCGCTGTAGCTGCCCGGGCGATCGATGGCGCCGGCATAGAAAACCTCGTCGCCTGGCTGGAACAACGTGACCTCGGCGCCTACTTCGCGCACGATCCCCACCGCGTCCCACCCCAATACCTGCGGCTGGCCGGTCTGGCGTGAGGCGCGCACTTTGGTATCGACCGGGTTGACGGCAATGGCCTTGACCTCGACCAGCAGGTCTCGGGTGCCGGGTGTTGGCTTGGGCAGGTCAGTTTCGAACAGCGAATGTGGGTCTTGAATCGGCAAACCGGCTTGGGTGTATACGACGGCCTTCATTGGCATTACCTCAGTGGAATGGGAAGTTGGGCGCAGGCTATCCGCTTGGGTTTAGTCCAGAAACCAGCTGAATGAAGTAAGACTTTCACGCTGGGGGTGAAAATGGCGGAGCGAACGCTTTGGGTCGTGGTGCAGCTCCGCGGGTAGGGACTGGCGCCATGATGCTCAAGATTGCCTGCGGCTTAAATGACGCATAAAGTACTGATTCAGGACATGGCGTTAAGGAGCACAGCAATGCATCGAGTCGGCTATCTGATCACGGAGGGCTTCCAAGTCATGTCCTTGGCAACGCAGACCGTGTTCGAGTTCGCCAACCTTGTGGCGGGCGAAGAGGTCTACAGGATTCAGAACTATTCAATCGGCGGGGGGACTGTGCGCTCTTCTTTAGGGATGCACATCGATACGCTGCCCTTGGGGGCGCCGGGCCTCGCTGACAGCTGGATGGTCACCGGAACACTCACCCCGTTGACGCCGCCTTCTGAAGACGTGCTGAAAAGCGTGCGGGGATTTGTCGACGGCGCGCGTCGCACTGCTGGGTTGTGCACCGGTACATTCGTGCTCGCCCAAGCGGGTGTACTGGAGGGCCGTCGCGCCACCACGCACTGGGCCTACGCCAAAGCCTTGCAACGGATGCACCCGCAAATCAAGGTCGAGGACGACAGTATCTTCATCGTCGACGGCCCTGTGTGGACCTCGGCGGGGATGACCGCGGCGTTGGACATGGCGCTGGCGATGGTGGAAAAGGACTTGGGGGCTGAGCTTGCCCGTTCTATTGCGCACAAGCTGGTGATGCATCAACGCCGCTCTGGCGGCCAGTCGCAGCATTCGGAATTGCTGTCGCTGGCGCCCAAGTCAGACCGCATCCAGAGCGCGCTGGACTATGCGCGCAAGCACCTTAACCGCCCGCTCAGTGTTGAGGAACTGGCGGATGTGGTGCACCTGAGCCCCCGGCAATTCACCCGTGTGTTTACTGCGGAGACGGGGCAATCACCGGCCAAGGCGGTGGAAAGCCTGCGCCTGGAGGCCGCCCGGTTGATGATCGAGCAAAGCCGCCACAGCCTGGATACGGTGGCGAGGGAAACGGGGTTCAGGGATCGCCGCCATATGCGTGAGGTGTTCATGCGCGGCTTTGGCGTGCCGCCGCAGGCCGTGCGCAGGGATGCACGGCGGGTTGTGTAGTGCCTGTCCCAGCCCTATGGGCTGGGATCAGGCTGACCATCAGCTACCTACATAGCCAACGGTCTTCCCCGCCAGCCGATTACGCATCACCCAGTACGCCCCCAGCACAACCAGTGAGGTCACCGAGGTGAACCAGAACTGGAACCGCGAGGCCGGGTCGAATGCCTGGGTGACAATCACCGCTAGCAGCGCGAACAGCGCAACGATGTTGGCGTAAGGGAAGAACCACGCCCGGAACGCCGTAGGGTCGACCGCTTCATGCCGGGTTTTCCAGCGCATGGCGAAGTGGGCGACGATGATGAAGATCCACACGATCATCACGAACGTGCCGCTGCTCTTGGCCAGGGTCATGAACAGGTCGCCGCCGCTGACAAAGTGCACGGTCAGGATCAACAGGCAGATGCTCAGGCTCAGCAGCAGCGCATTGAGCGGTACCCCTTTGGACGTGGTGCGAGAGAACAGCTTCGGCGCATGCCCACGCTGGCTCAGCGAGAACAGCATGCGCGAGTTGGAGAACATGAAGGAGTTCATCACCGACATGAACGAGATGAACAACACGATCTTCATGGCCACTGCGGCGCCACTGAACCCAGCCAGGCTGAACAACGACACATACGGGGACGCCAGGTTCTCTGTGTCTGTCCACGGCAGGCAGAGGATCAGGATCGACACCGAACCGACATAGAACAACATCACCCGCAGAATGACGCTTTTGATGGCCCGAATGACGTTCTTGCGAGGGTTCTCTGATTCACCGGCGGCAACGGCAGCGATCTCACTCCCGCCCAGCGAGAAGATCACCACCACCACACCCGCCATGACCGGCGACAGGCCATTGGGCATGAAGCCATCGTGCGCGGTCAGGTTGACCCAGCCAGGGGAAGGGATGTTGCTGTGCAGGCCGAGCAGAATCGAAAGCCCCAGCACCATGAAGATCAGAATGGTGGCGACCTTCATCGCGGCCAGCCAGTACTCCACTTCAGCGAAGGATTTGACCGAGTAGGCGTTGCTTGCCATCAATGTCACCAGCATGATGAACGCGCCGGCCCAGATGGGCAGCCAAGGCAGAAAATCGTTGAGGATGGCGCCCAGCAGTACCGCCTCCAAGGTGATGGTCAGCATCGACTTGAGCCAGTACAGCCAGCCGACGGTAAACCCTGCCCATTCGCCGAGGTAGCTGTTGGCATAGGTTGAAAACGAGCCTGCATCCGGGTTGCGGCAGGCCATCTCGCCGAGCATGAACATCACCAGGGTGACCACAATGCCGCCGATGAAATACGACAGGATCGCGGCAGGCCCTGCCGAGGCAATCAACTTGCCCGACCCCATGAACAGCCCCGCGCCGATCACCCCGCCCAGCGCGATCATGGTGATGTGCCGTTGTTTCAGGCTTTGCTTCAGACTGTTGGATTGCATTTCCTTGTCCTCTCTTATTATCTGGGAGGCGTCGGCAATGATGCTGCAGTGCAAGGTTTGCCACTGCAGACATTGTCGCCCCACCCACAGGCATCGTCGTGCGCCTGCGTCCACGCCCTGCAGCCTTTTATTCAGGCGATAGCTGTCAGGCTGGCCACCATGGGCAAAGCGGTCGTGCATCTCAAGCGAATTCTGCGCACAACATCCTGCGTTTTTTTCCTATGGGTGCAATGAAGGGCAGGATTGGCTGTGATTTGCTGGCTGGGGAATTGAGTGAAATGGGTTGGGGAAATGGTGCGTAGATCGAGCGCTGCCTGCGCGGCGCTCGATCTTATACCCCCAACAGGGCAATCATCGCCGGCACGGTCAACACCGCGGTGTAGTAACCCATGAACTGCACGCCGATGTTGAAACCGAGAAAGCGTGAGAGAAAACCACCCAGCAGGCCAATGGTGACAATCACCAGCAACCCCAACAGGCCGCCTTCCCAGATCCCAATCACCAGGATCAGGCCGACAAAGGTCGCGATCACTGCTTCATGGCTGATCTTGCGCGACACATAGGCAGCAGCTCGGTGCGCGTAATTCATGGTGAAGGGGTAGGCGATCAGGATCGCGACCACCACCGCCAGCATGCCGTAGCCCAGAAACTCCCAGGTACTGAGCAACGAATGCAGGTTATTCACCTCACCGCTTGCGGCATCGACGCTGAAGCGTGGCGGGGCGTTGAACAGCGGTGCGGCGGGGCCAGCAGCGACCGGGCTCAGCGGCAGGCCGAAGGCGATCAGCGGAATCAAGGCTTCGGCCAGGTAAGTCGATTCGGTGACGCCGTTGCGCGCGGTGATGACCGTGGTCAGGCGATGGTAGACGTGCTTGACCCGTGAACCGACGGCCTCGCCCATGATCACGGTCATTGCCACCGGGCTGAACACGAACGTGGCGCTGGAGACAACGGCAGTGATCGCCGTCCACAGGGTTTGCTTGCTGTCCAGTACGCGCAGCGGGTTGGGGAAGAACCCGCCCCAGCGCTTCACATCGGGCGACAACGAGAACGTGCGCACCTGCTGGCGGCGCATGCTGGCGCGTTCGGCGGGCGCGAGCAGGCAGAACAGCGCCGCAATCAACGGGCCGATAGCGATGCCGAGGAAGTAACTGACGCTGAGCTTGACGCCGTAGTGCGCGGTCAGGCTTTGCAGGCCGATAATCACCATGACGAACGGGATCAAGGTCAGCACCGCTGCCAGGCGGCCCTTGGAGAACCAGGCGATGGCCACTGCCGCCAGCAAGAAGACCCAAGGCGCGGCCTGTTTGATCATGTCGCCGAACGGCGCCAGCATCACGGCGAACAGCACCGCCATCGGTACCGCGATCAACGCTGCGATTACAGCGCCGGAAATCATCTTGCGCAGGGCAATGTGCGGCACGCCCAGGTTGCGCAGGAAGTTGGCTTCGCGCATCAGTGGCGTTGCCATGGTGTCGCCGGGGATACCCAACAGCGCGGTCGGTACCGCGTGGGTCATGTGCTTGGCCACGGCACCGGCCAGGAAGAACGTCAGCACACCGGCCGCCGGCACGCCCAGCAGCACCACCAGCAGGGTCAAGGGGGCGAGGGTAGTGGTTTCGTCGCTGCCGGAAATCAGGCCGATGCCGGCAAAGATCACCGCACCGAGGATGCCCATGCCCAGGGCTATGAGGAACTGATCCATCACCAAGGCGATCATGGCCGGCCTCCCTGGGCAGTGGCGGCATGTACAGGCGCGGCAGCGGGGGCGCTCTGGTCATTCTGCAGCGCAGGCAGGCCTTTTTCGTACTCGGCGAAGAGGTCGTACAGGTCCATTTCCTTCAGCTCTACAAGGGTCGCCGCAGGCAAGTCGGCGAGGCTGCCCAGCGGGCCGAACTCGTTCTGCAATTCGACCAGGATCTTGGCCCGCCAGGCAGGGTCGGCCAGGTGCTCGACGACATTGCGCTTGGGCTTGAAGAGCGCGGCACTGATGCCGCCACCGACCAGGCAGCCGACAATGCCGACCAGCATTGCGTAGGCCCGTGCCATTTGCGCCGACGCCACCCAACCCACCAGCAACTGTTGCGCGGTAAAGAACGCGCCGAGGCTGACCACGGCGCCAATGGCGATGGCGTAGACCAGGTGGCGACCGTCTACGGTGTCGCCCCAGACTTCGTACAGTTCGGACTTCATGAAGAATCTCCCACTGCCCTTGCGGGCTTTTATTGTTATGAACGTGAAGAGAGGACGTTTAAGCCATTGTGCGCTGGGCGAGCAGGGCGCGCGCTACCCTGGAGGCCGTTGGCCGGCCAAGCTGGGCACCGATGAATTCACCTGCTTCGATCACCGCGTCCAGGTCGACCCCGTGGCGCACGCCCAGGCCATCGAGCAGGTACAGCAGGTCCTCGGTGGCGACATTGCCGGTGGCACCTGGCGAATAGGGGCAACCACCCAGGCCGCCCACCGAGCTGTCGAACACCCGCACACCCGCCTCCAACGCGGTATGGATATTGGCGATTGCCATGCCATAAGTGTCATGGAAGTGCCCGGCCAGTGCGCTCACCGGTACGACCTGGCGGCAGGCCTGGATCAATGCCCGGGTCGCCGCCGGTGTACCCGCGCCGATGGTGTCGCCCAGGCTGATCTCGTAACAGCCCATGCCGAACAGCGAGGCGCTGACCGCGGCCACGGCCTGCGGCTTGACCGGGCCGCTGAACGGGCACCCCATGACGCATGAAACATAACCGCGCACGCTAACACCGGCCTCGCGAGCGCGCACCAAGACCTGCTGGTATTGGCGCAGGCTTTGGTCTATCGAGCAGTTGAGGTTGCGCTGTGAGAATGCCTCGGAAGCCGCCGCAAACACGGCGACCTCGCGACAGCCCGCCGCTATGGCCGCTTCCAGCCCTTTGAGGTTGGGCACCAGTGCCGTCCAGGCCACACCTGAGCGCACCGGCAACGCCTTGAACACTTCATCGGAGCCGGCCATCTGCGGCACCCAGCGAGGCGAGACAAAGGCCCCGGCCTCCAAGGTTTGCAGCCCGGCGTCGGCCAGCCGCTGCAGCAGTTGCACGCGAATCTGCGGCGAAAGCGTCAGTCTTTCATTCTGCAGGCCGTCCCGCGCGCCCACCTCTACCAGCCGTACCGCCTCCATTACTGCGCCCGCTTGTGCTTGAGCAGTTCTGCGGCTTTGTCAGCACGCACATCGCGCGCCTCGACCATCTGCTTGACCAGCCAGTTAAGCTCGTCGCCGCGGGCACCCGCCGACAGCGCAATGTTGCGCGCGTGCAAGGCCATATGGCCGCGCTGGATGCCTTCGGTCGACAGTGCCCGTAGCGCGCCGAGGTTCTGTGCAAGGCCGACGGCAACGGCGACTTCGGCCAGCTCCTGTGCGGTTTTAACCCCCAGGATGCGCAGTGACAGCTGCGCCAGGGGGTGCGTCTTGGTGGCGCCGCCGACCAGGCCGACCGGCATGGGCATCTCCAGGGTGCCGACCAGATGGCCCTGGCTGTCCTTCTCCCAGGTGGTCAGCGAACCGTAGTGCCCATTGCGGCATGCATAGGCATGGGCACCGGCCTCGACCGCACGCCAGTCATTGCCGGTGGCGACGATCAACGGGTCGATGCCATTCATGATGCCCTTGTTGTGGGTGGCGGCGCGGTACGGGTCGACCACGGCAAAGTTGTAGGCATCGAGGATGCCTTCGATGACCTGTTCACCTGTGTAGGCGCCGGTACTTAGCAGTTCTGGGGCAATACGCACCTGCGCGCGGGCCAGGCGCAGGTCGGCCAGGTTGGAGAGGATACGCAGGCGGGCCTTGCCGCCGGTAATTTCTTCCAGCAAGGGCGCCACGGCCTCGGCCATGGTGTTGACCGTGTTGGCGCCCATGGCATCGCGTACGTCGACGATCAGGTGGGCCACCAGCATCGGCCCGCGCGGGCTCTGGGCGAAGGTATGCACCTCGATGTCACGGCAACCGCCGCCAAGGCTGTTGAGCAGCTGGTCCTTGCGGTTGGCCAGTTCGATGATTTCGTCTTTGTGGCGCAACAGGCTCAAGCGTGCATTGAAGGGGTCGGCGACCTCGACGATCTGTACCTGGGCGCGCATCAGCGGCAGCGAACTCGACGTCTTGAAGCCGCCGGCCTCGCGTGCCAGCTTGGCCATGAACGAAGCCGCAGCAACCACCGAGGGCTCTTCCACCACCAACGGCACAATCACATCGCGGCCGTTGATCTGGAAGTTGCTGGCCACGGCGTAGGGCAGCTCGAAGGTACCGATCACGTTTTCAATCATGCCGTCGGCGATTTCCAACGGCAAAGCGCCGGCGTCACGCAGCAGGGCGACGTCTGCCTGGGGCAGTTCGAGTGCGTCCTGCAAGTGGCTGAGGCGTTCAGCGGGTGACATGGCGCGGAACATGGGCAGGCGGGAGTCGATGCTCATGGGGGGAGTCTCTTGCAGTTATTGTTGTGAGTTGGCGCCACCGTAGTCCGATCTGTCTGGTGAAAGAAGGTACAGTTTGGCCAGACAGTACCTAAGCTGTACCCTTTGTTCACACAAGGCATTCGGGACACCTGACGATGGCGCGGCAGACACTCGCAGAGCAACTGGCAGCATCCTTGGCCGAGCAGATCGGCAATGGCACGTACCGCATTGGCGAGCGCCTGCCGTCCCTGCGCGAGTGCATGCGTTTGTTCGGCCATTCGAAAAACACCGTGATCAATGCCTATGAATCGCTGGCCTCGCAAGGCCTGGTCGAAGCGCGCCACGGGCAAGGTTTTTTCGTCAAGCAGGGCGCGCCACGCAGCCACGAGCCAGAGGAGCCACTGCCCTACACCCGGGCGATGGACACCATTTGGCTAATGCGTCAGCAGTTCGTCCGCGAGCCTGGCCATTCGCCATTGGGCGAGGGCTTTCCGCCGGTGGAGTGGTTGATGGACATGCGCCTGGACAAGTTCACCCGGCAAATCATGCGCACCGGCGTCACCACGCTGTTTCGTTATGGCAACCGCCTGGGCAACGCCAGCTTGCGTCAACACCTGGTGCAAAAGCTCGCCAGCTATGCAATCACCGCCAGCCCCAGGCAAATCGTCACCACCCACGGCGCCAACCATGCGCTGGACCTGATCATTCGCCGCTTCATCGCCCCAGGCGACAGCGTGCTGGTGGAAGACCCTGGCTACTACCCGCTGTTTGGCAAGTTGCAGTTGCAAGGCGCACGCATGCTCTCGGTACCTCGGCTCGCAGATGGGCCGGACATCGAGGTGCTGGAGCAGCACCTGCGCCTGCATAAACCCAAGCTGTTCTTCATTCAGTCTGTAGGCCACAACCCGACGGGGTCTGATATTTCACCCCGCAAGGCGCATCGGTTGGTGCAATTGGCTGAAGAACACAACTTCCTGCTGGTGGACGATGATGCAATGGCCGATTTCAAACCGGCCGCGGCAATCAAGATGTCGGCATTGGACCAATTGCAGCGCTCACTGTATGTCGGCAGCTTCTCCAAGTCGGTGTCTGCGGCCTTGAGAGTGGGCTTTATCGCCGGCAGCAAAGAGGTGATCGATGAACTGGGCGACTTGAAGATGCTGCTGCACACCAGCACCTCGGAGCTGTGCGAGCGCACTGTCGACGTCATCCTCACCGAAGGGCACTTCCTGCGCCACGTGATCCGCCTTCAAGAGCGCTTGAAAGCCGCTACCTGCGCGGGCTTGCAGATGCTCGACGGGATCGGCGCCGAGGTATTCGCGCGGCCCGAGCAAAGCCTGTACCTGTGGGCCAGGTTTGCCCATGTCGACGACGCCAGGGTGCTGACCCGGCAATTACTGCCCAAGGGCTTCATGATTGCCCCAGGGCATATCTTTGCGCCGGAGCAGGCGCGTGTTAACCCTTGGACGCGCTTGAACGTGGCCTATTTGAATGATGCGTTGCTCAACGCGGTGTTGGGGCGTGAGGCAGGCTAGGGTGCCCTGTCAGCGCAGCCAACGGCGTAGCGCGTATTGCCGTAAACTGGTTATCAAGGGTTTACCTGTGCAGGAGGCCTTCATCATGCGCAGATTCATGCTGTTGCTCGCTATCACAGCGATCGCGGGGTGCCAGGCGCCCATGCCGGCCGCCAATCCGCAGATGGCCTGGGTCGATTTCTCGGTGCCGTTTCCCAACGACAGGGTGCTGATGGCCGAACGTCTCGACAATCAGCGCCTGCGCGACGGTCGCTTTTTCCAGGTCAGCCCTGGCAGCCATGAGCTGATTGTCCGTTTCGACTTCGAGGCCAGCGGTGGCTCAGGCATGAGCATGATGGGGGGCAGCACCGTTCGCGAATGCTACCTGACCCTCAACTACCCGCATTTCAAGGCGGGCCAGCGCTACGTGCTGGAGGCGCGCTCCATGGCCTTGACGCCGGAGGCGCGGTTGTACGATGCCCAGGGGCAGAAGGTTGCAGAGGTGAGCGAGTTCTATTGTCTTATGTGAGTGATACCTGCCGTATGAATCGTCCGCTGTTCGTTTCTCTGGATGGGCCCAAAGGCACCGGCAAGACCACCTTGCTGGAGGCCATTACCCAAGTGCTGAGGGCAGGCAACAACAAGGTAATCCGGCTTAGCGAGCGCAATAACGACCCCAACAGGGGTGAAACCATGGCCTTAGTCAACCAACTCGCCAGAAACCCCTGCCGGGAGCTGGAGTTGGGGGTTTGTGAGCGCTTGGCCGATAGCCGAAGCTGGATCTCACGGCATGTGCTGCCCAAGCAGCCGCCTGGCAGCATCATCCTGATCGATCGCTGGTACCCCTCCGATGCTGCGTTTCGGCGGACAGTGCCGTTTGCGGAGATTCTGCGGTTGAACATCGAGCGAAACGTGCGCGTGCCAGACCTGCATGTCGGCGTGGTCACCGCCCCTGAGGTTTCATGGGCGAGGGCTGCGGCGCGCTCGCGTGGGTTGGGGAGCACGGTGATGTTCAACCTGGGGGAACAGGTGGCCAGTACCGAGGCATTCGAGCGGGCGGTGGCGGAGCAGGGGTGGGTGTTGTGCCGGAATGAAGGGACGGTGGAAGAGGCGACGATGCAGGTGGTTTCGCAGATTTACAGGGTGCTGGGATGCCCGTAAAGCGGCATGGGTTGAAGATTTTGGAGCAGCGCTCACCTTTACAGGCATGAAATCGTATCTTTCAGGAATTGGCAGAACCAAAGCTGCGCAGTGCTATCACCACTGTGTTCATGCCAGTGCAGGCTGACTTCGAACCTTGGAACGGTAAATGGCAGTTCCAGGGTCTTGAGCCTGTTGCGCTCGATGTACATCTTCGCGACCCGCTCGGGCAATGTCACCAACAGGTCACTGGTTGAAATGATTTCTGGCAGCACGCTGAAATGCGGGACCCGCAGGCTCACAGTGCGCTCGACGCCTGCTTCCCTCAAGCGATCTTCCACGAAATGGTGACCCGTCCCCGCGGATACCACTACATGCCGCTCCTCGAGAAACTGCTCCATGGACAGCGTGCCCCCCACGCGCGGATGGTCCAACCGGGCCATGCAAACGTACCGCTCCTCGAACATGAGTTCGCACTTCGCCTGAACCGGCAGGTAGCTTCGATTGCACACCGCAGCGTCGATTTTTCCGGTTTTAAGCCACTCATCCAACCGCTCGATCTCGATCTGGATGACTTCCAGCTCCACCAGCGGTGCCTTGGCCTGCAACCCACGCAGCACATGCGGAAGGAAAAACACCTCACCCAAGTCTGACAGGGCCAAACGGAATCGTCGCGTTGACTGGTCAGGCTCGAATTTCTTCGTGAGCGCTACTGCGCGCTCGATGTCCGCAAGCGAGGGCCTGAATGAGCCATAGAGCTGAGACGCTAGAACGGTGGGTTGCATCCCATCCCGGGTGCGTTTGAACAGGGGGTCGCCCCATTGATCACGGAGCCGCCCAAGCGCATAGCTCACCGACGGCTGAGTGACATGCAGGCGCTCTGCCGCTCCGCTGACGCTGCCCGTTTCATAGATGGTGACAAATACCCTGACGAGATTGAGATCGATCATATTCAAATAGAGGTGGCTTATTTTGTTTTCAAAAATATATCTATTTGATCTATCAGGCAACACTCCATAACGTGGCGCTTGGACGAAGTGTCGAGGTTTGTCTGCCGATTCGATCCCTGAAAACAACAACAAGAGTACATGCCATGCAACGCATCAGTGCAGTCGGTATCCTCGATACCGCAAAGCTAAGCCGCTTTCATTTTCTCCTGGTTTTTTGGTGCTCCTTTATCATGCTGTTCGATGGCTACGACCTGGTCATCTACGGCTCTGTGCTGCCTCACCTGATGACAGAATGGAACCTGACGCCTTCGCAAGCGGGGATGCTGGGCTCTAGCTCTATGCTCGGGATGATGGTCGGCGCGGTGCTGCTAGGCACCACTGCTGATCGTTTAGGCCGGCGCCCCATCATCGTGTTCTGTGTCGCGCTCTTCAGCGTCGCGGCATTTGTCAACGCCTTTGCTGTTGATGCCGTCACCTTTGCGATCTGCCGTTTTCTGACCGGGGTAGGGCTGGGCGGTGTAGTACCCAACCTTGTGACCATCTTGAAAGAGATGGCCCCGACCCAGTACCGCAATCGCCTGATCAACCTCATGCTCAGCTTCTTCGCAGTGGGCGGCCTACTGTCGGCGCTGGCGGGTATCTATTTGATTCCGATGATGGGTTGGCACTCCCCGTTCTACGTTGCCGGGCTGTCTTTGCTCTGCCTGCCACTGTTGTACAAGACGCTGCCCGAGTCGGTTGCCTACCTTGTTCACAAAAACCGTCAAGAAGAGGTCGGGCTGCTTCTGCAGCGCATCAACCCCGCCCACCGTCACAGCAGTGGTATCCACTATGAAGTCGAGTCGGTCGCCAACACGGCCGGCACTTCGATGGCCTCGCTTTTCAGTGATGCTCGTGCTTTCGCAACGATGATGGTGTGGGTCGCGTTCGGCATGTGCATGCTGATGGTTTATGGGCTTAATACCTGGTTACCGAAACTGATGAACAGTGGCGGTTATCCGCTGGGTTCCAGCATTACATTCCTTTTGATCATGAACATTGGAGCGCTGATCGGGCAGCTCGCCAGTGGCTTTGTCGCTGACCGCTGGGGCTGCAAGCCGACGCTGCTGCTGTTCTTTGCAGTGTCCGCGATCTCGATCTCCTTGTTGGGTATTCGCCCTGGGCCCATGACGCTGTATGCGCTGCTGCTGGTGGCTGGTGGCGCAACGGTTGGATGTTTGTCTGTCGTGCACACCCTCGCAGCGGATATCTACCCCGCCAATGCACGTTCGACCGGGGTGAGCATGGCCGCCGCCGTGGGCCGTTGCGGCGCGGTGGCGGGGCCTCTTCTTGGGGGCTACCTCTACAGCTTGAGCCTGCCGTTCGAGCAGAACTTCCTGCTGTTCGGGCTGCCCGGTGTAGTGGCCGTAATCGCCGTGATGATGATCGCCCAACGGCACGCCAACCGGGTGTCGGTGGACACCCCACTGAAACAAAACGCTTAAAACCTCCGTTTCACCCCGTTCTGGTTTAAAGCTCGCCTGCGAACGGGTTTTGGCGCGACGTTACCGTCGCGCCTTTTTATTCAACAACTTGCCCAGCGCTGCATTGACGGCCTGGGTGACTGCGCCCTGAAGAAATGCACACACAATAATAATTCGGAGTGGGTTAAATGAAGCAGATTGGTCGTATAGGCTGGGCTATGACGGGCTTGGCGTCAGTGTTTGCAGTGCCGGGTCATGCGGATGTGTTAAAGGACAGCCATCTCACCTTGGGGCTTCGTAATTTTTATTACGACCGGGATTTCAAACAAACCGAGGCCCCCAAGTCCAGAGTGGGTAGTTGGAGCCAGGGCTTCGACGCGCAATTCAAGTCCGGTTATACCGAGGGCCCTGTACAGTTTGGGCTGGACGCTTATGGCCAGTATGCGTTCAGGCTCGATAGCGGTGGCGGGCGCGGGCCAGACACTGTACTCCCTTACGATGACAGCAAGGGGCGACCGGTGCAGGACTACGGCCGTGCAAGCCTGGCTGCAAAGATGAAGTTCTCGAACACGCAGGTGCGTGTCGGGGAACATCGCCCGATGTTGCCAGTGGCGTATTACGACGACTCCCGCCAGCTCATCACCACCTACGAAGGTGCGACTGTCGAGTCCAAGGAGTGGGCGAAGCTCACCCTCAACGCGGGGCGTTTCTGGAAGACGGCGACCCGCGAGTCGTCTGATCGCGAAGATATCTACTTGTTTGGTGATACGCCCGCACAGAGCAGTGATGGGTTGAACTTTGCCGGTGCGCGCTACGATTTCACCCCCGCCTTCAACACCACCTACTACTTTGCGCAACTCGAGGATATTTATCAGCAGCATTATGCGGCTGCCGCGTACACCTGGGCGATGGGTGGTGGCTATACGCTGAAGTCTGATATTCGCTACTACAACACGCAGGATGAGGGTGCGAAGCGCTCAGGGGATTTGGACAACCGGTCTATCGGTTTCATGACGGCGCTGAACAAGGGCGGCCACACCTTTACTGCAGCCTACCAGCGTATGAGTGGTGAGGACGCCTTCCCGTTGCTCAACGGTTATGCGCCTCAGCCGTTCCTGGTGAACTGGTCGACGATCGCGTTCTACAAGGCGCAGGAGCGCTCCTGGCAAGCACGCTACGACTACAACTTTGCGGCCATGGGCCTGCCGGGGTTGAAACTCATGACGCGTTATTTGCGCGGTACGCAAATCGACCGGGGGCCTGGGCTGTCGGATAACGTCGAAAGCGAGACCAACGTTGTCATGTCCTATGTCATTCAGAGTGGGCCACTGAGCGGCCTTGCATTCGAAGGCCGTAACATCAAGGTCAAAACGCGCTACGGCGCGGACTTTGATGAGAACCGTCTGATCACCAGCTACACCTGGACATTCTGGTAACCAGTAAAGGGCTCGCCTGCGCGAGCCCGATGCAGGTTTAGCTCACACCAGATATTGGGCAATCTGTTGTTCACGCCAGATGATGCCGGCACCCGGTAGATCCGGGATGACGGCATTACCGTTTTCAAAGGTGAGGGTGGGCTCGATGACGCTGCCGGCGAGATCCAGACGCTCCAACCAGTGCGCCGTCGGTGTCGCCGCCAGCAGGTGTGCACTGATTTCCTGGAACAGGTGGCTGGACATGGGGATGCTGAACTGTTGCGCCAGCGCGCTGGCGCGCAGCCAACCGGTTACGCCGCCGATCTTCATCACATCAGGCATGGCCAGCCGGCACGCACCCGCAGACAAGGCTTTGAACATTTCCTCTGGGCCAAGCCAGTTCTCGCCCATTTGCACGGGTACATCCAGAAGGTTCTGGATGCGCTGGTGCCCGGCATAATCATGCTGCAGCGTCGGCTCCTCGATCCAGGCGACGCCCTCAGCTTGCAACGCTTGGCTGCGCTTGATCGCCGCCGGCACATCCAGGCTCTGGTTGTAGTCCACCATGATGCCGAAGCCATCACCGACGGCTTCGCGAATACTGCGCACCACTGCCAAGTCACCCTCGAGGGTGGCGTAACCGATTTTGGTCTTCACGGCACGGAAGCCCGCTTCTGCTGCAGTCACAGCCCTTTCAGTGGCGAGCTTCACACCATCCAGGCTGTGGCTGTCATAGCTCTGGATCGGGCGTGCGCTGGCACCGAGCAATTGCACCAAAGGCATTTCATGGACTTTGCCCAATGCATCCCAGGCGGCCATGTCGATGCCCGCCGCCGCCATGCGGATCAAGCCGGTATAGCCTGCTAGGCAGAAACGTTTGGCCAGCATCGCTTCAAGGCTGACGGGCGCCAGGGGCTTCTTGACGATCAGTTGGGCCATGTCATCCAGAAGCTGCTTGAGGGATTTCAAGGCCACCGGTGTGTAAGCAAAGAGGTAGGCGTGGCCGACTACACCGGCATCGGTGCTGAGGTCGATGAGTACCAGGGGCGCTGTTCCGACAGTGCCGACCGCCGTGTGTACTGGATAGGCAAGCGGGACGTTGACTGCCCGCGTGCGCAACTGGGTAATCAATATTTCGCTCATGCGAGAGCTCCTTTACCAAGGGTTCGATTGATCGAGGAGGCTTCGACGCCCCCGTCGTTGAGGAGATACGCCGGAGACAGCGAGGCGACATCGGGGCATCCGATCTGAGCGAGGGTGCGATCGATATCCGTTTTGATGAGGGCTAACACCTCTTTAACACCGGTCGCTCCGCGAGCGGCCAGCCCATACAGCGTTGCGCGGCCAAGGAGTACCGCTTCGGCGCCCAGGGCGAGTGCCTTCACGATGTCTGAGCCTCGGCGGAAGCCGCTGTCGATAAGCACCGGCTTGCCGATCTTCGCTACCGAGTCGGCGAGCACCTCCATCGGCGAAATCGCGCAGTCCAATTGGCGACCCCCGTGGTTGGAGAGAATCACGCCATCGGCACCGTGCGCGATGCAGCGATCTGCGTCTTCGGCGCTGAGCAGGCCTTTGACGAGCAGTTTGTGTGGCCACAGGTCCCGTAGCCATTTCAATGCTCGCCAGTCAAAACTAGCATCCATCTGCCGACTCATCAGGGCAGCTTGCATCTCCAGGCTGGAGGCCTGGGTGCTAGCAAAATTCGCAAGCTGCGGCATCCCGTGTCGTAACAGATCGAATGACCAGCGTGGATGCAGGCACCCCTCGAGCATGACCTTGGGGGTGTAGCGCATGGGCATTTTGAAACGGTTATGCAGGTCGCGCTCCCGGTAGCCGTTGACCGCAACGTCCGTGGTCAGTACCAGCGTCGTGTAGCCAGCGTGCAGGGCCTTGAGCACCATTGCCTGAGCAATCTCCCTGTGGATCACGTAGAGCTGAAACCACAGCTCTCCATCACAGTGACGGGCGAGGTCCTCGATCGAGAGGTTGGAAGCCGTCGACAGCACGAAAGGGATCCCAGCGTGGGTTGCCGCTCTGGCCAGGGCGAGGTCACCCTGTGGCCATAGCGCGCCGTTCAAGCCGGTAGGCCCGATCAACAACGGCATCGATTGGCGCTTCCCCAGCACCTGGGCCTGGAGGTTACGTTGGCTTACGTCCACCAAGCGCTTGGGCTTGAAGCGCCATTGCTGGAAGACGTCGCGGTTGTGTTTAACGCCGTATTCGTCTTCCGCTCCGCCTTCAAGATAGTCGTACACCATTTTGGGCAAGCGTTTTTGCGCCAGTTTTCGATAGTCCTCGACGCTGAACAGGTTTTGCTGACTCATCGTTCGACCCTCACTGCACAGGGCTGACGGTGCTGACTTCGATCAGTACCGGCCCTTTGGCGGCCAGCGCTTCCTGCAAGGCGCCTGTGAGCTGCTCCAGGTTTTCGGCCTTCAACGCGTGCACGCCGTAACCCTTCGCGAGTGCGCCAAAGTCGATATTCGGAACGTCCAAGCCAGGGACATGCTCAGCTTCGAGTACGCCGGCAAACCATCGCAGGGCACCGTAGGTGCCGTTGTTCATGATCACGAAGATGGCTGGAATGTTGTACTGAGCGGCAGTCCACAACGCACTGATGCTGTAGTTGGCCGAACCATCGCCAATGACGGCAATGACTTGCCGAGCCGGCTCAGCCAACTGAACACCGATTGCTGCTGGAAGGGCGAAACCCAGCCCGCCCGCGGCGCAAAAGTAGTAGCTGCCGGGGTGACGCATGTTCAAGCGCTGCCACATCTGAGCGGTGGTCGAGGTGGACTCGTTCAGGTAAATCGCATCTACCGGGGCCATCTCATTAAGTGTGTCGAACACGGTTTCAGGGCGGAGTCGCCCCGCGTCCTGGCTGAGCTTCTCAGGTTCAGGATTGGCGCTTGGCATTGGGCGGTCGCTGTCACTCACGAGAACGGCAAGCGCAGAGGCCATCGCGCCAATGTCGGCAACGATTGCATCACCCATCGGTGCACGCGCGGCTTCAAGCGGGTCACAGGTCACAGAAATCAAGCGGGTGCCAGGTTTGAGGTATTGCCCTGGGTCGTATTGGTGGTAGCGGAATACCGGAGCGCCAAGCACCAACACCACGTCATGGCCTTCCAGCAGCTGAGAAATCGCTGCGATCCCGGCAGGCATGAGCCCCCGGAAACACGGGTGTCGGGTCGGGAAGGGGCAGCGCGGGGCGGACGGCGCCACCCATACCGGGGCTTTGAGGCGTTCGGCCAGTGTCACGCAGTGCGCATTCGCATTCGCTGCATCGACATCTGGGCCCAGGACGATCGCGGGGTTGGACGCGCTATCGAGGACTTCCACCAGTGCTTCAAGGTCCTGGTCATTGAGCCTGACTGCCGAGCTGATGCTGCGATCGAACAGGTGATGGGACTGAGGGTCAGCGTCCTTGTCCCAGTCATCGTATGGCACAGACAGGTAGACAGGGCCGCGAGGCGCCATGCTCGCCATGTGGATGGCCCGGCTCATCGCATGCGGGACTTCTGCAGCGCTCGCGGGCTCGTAGCTCCATTTGACCAGCGGGCGCGGCAGGTTGGGGGCATCGACGTTGGTTAGAAGCGCTTCGACACCGATCATGGCGCGCGTTTGCTGGCCCGCCGTCACGATAAGGGGAGAGTGCGAGTTCCAGGCATTGCTGAGTGCGCCCATGGCGTTGCCGGTGCCGGCAGCTGAGTGCAGGTTGATGAACGCAGGCTTTCGCGTTGCCTGCGCGTAACCATCGGCAATCCCCACCACGCAGGCTTCCTGAAGCGCCAGGATGTATCGAAAGTCTTGCGGGAAATCTTTCAGAAACGGCAATTCATTCGAACCAGGGTTGCCGAAGACGGTGTCGATGCCCTGACGGCGCAGAAGCTCATACGTGGTGCTATGTACCGAAGCCATGATGATTGTCTCTTACCAAATGATGAGAGCCACGATAGAATCGAGGCATAAATAGATCAAATAGATAGATTAAACATTTATCTATAGAGACTGATTATATTGCTGTGAGTGTGGTCTTGAGCCGCTGCGCAGCGTTTAGGGAGGTTTGCATGGCGACCTTGCTGCGAGGCATTAACGTAGATCGCGTTGCCGAACTCGTTTGGCTACTGGCTGAGTCACAGGGGCGGCCCGATATCCGGGCAAGGTCGCTTCAGGCAGTGGCTGCGCTTCTGGAGGCGGAGCATGTGGCATCGTTCGTATGGGATCAGCACGAGCATCGCTCCACCCAGCCCGTTGCTTTCAACATCGATGGGCACCACCTGCAGGCGTATGAGCAGCACTTCCATCGCGTGGATGTGGTGACCCCGGTGATGCGCAAGGTAAGGCAGGCTGCCCGCGTCGATTGCCACGTGCCACGTGACACGCTTGTGGCCAGCGAGTTCTACAACGACTTCCTTCGGCCGGCGGACATGGAGCACGGTCTTAACGTGTTTTTCTTCGATGGCAACCAGGACGTGGGCGATTTGAGGATCTGGAGGGGGCGAGGGCGAGTGCCATTCAGTGAGCGAGAGGATCAACTGCTTCTGACGCTTGAGCCGTACTTTCTCAACGCATTTCGCACCGTACCCAAACAGCGTCAGGCCTTGTCGCTCAGAGAGGCTGAGGTAGTCAGGCTGGTGGCCGGAGGCGCCAGTGATAAAGAGGTCGCCCGAGCACTCGGCATCGGCTTTACCACGGTGCGTACTCATCTCAAGAACGCGATGGCCAAGCTTGACTGTCGGAACCGAACGCAGTTGGCCCGCTGTGTGTGAACCCGAGCTGGCAATCCTCAAATTTGAGGAGACCCTTTGTCGCAGGGCCACATTAACGTGTCTGGCGACAGCATCGTCAGCGCGGCCAAGAGAACAAGAAATGGATCAGCATGAAGGCAACACCGTGGAGCAGGCCAGTGAGTCGGGTACCCCTCAAAAGGCATTGTGGGAGCTGACACTCACCGAGGCGTCGGCACGTATTCGAGAGGGCAAGGTCAGCAGTCGCAAGCTGGTTGAGGCGTTTCTTGCGCGGATCGCCGATTACCCTCAGCTAAACGCTTTCATCAGCGTCGACCCCGCTGCCGCGCTGGACCAGGCGGATGCGTATGACCGATATCTGGGGGAGGGTGGAGTGCCGCTTCCGCTGGGCGGCCTGCCGATTGCCGTGAAAGACAGCATTCACGTAATCGGCTTTGCCAGCACGGCCGGAACGCCCGCGCTGGCCAATTATTACCCCACGCGCAACGCCGACATTGTCGATGCCTTGCTCAAGGCAGGCGCCATTGTGGTTGGAAAGACCAACATGCATGAGTTGGCTTTCGGCACATCAGGCTACAACACCGCGTTCCACAGCCCAGGGGTCGTGGGGGTGCGCAACGCGTTTGACCCCACGCGCATCGCCGGGGGCTCCTCTTCTGGCAGCGGTAGCGCTGTCGGCGCTCGCCTGGTGCCTGCTGCGCTGGGTACTGATACGGGAGGGTCTGTCAGGCAACCCAGCGCGTTGAATGGTTGCGTGGGGTTCCGGCCCACCGTGGGGCGCTATTCAACAGAGGGTGTCACACCTGTTTCACCGACGCGAGACACCCCCGGCCCCATGGCGCGCTCCGTTGAAGATGTCATCACGCTGGATACGATCATCACGGGGGCGCAGCCCATCGCTGCACCTGCAGCCTCGTCCATACGGCTGGGTGTGCTCAAAGAGTTCTGGGCGGATCTCAGTGAGCCTGTGCAGGCGCTCGCCCTCGCGGCGTTGAGCAAGCTGGAGCAGAGCGGTGTTCAGCTTGTGCGGCTATCAGACCCTGAGATCTTTGCGTTGAACAGTGCTGTCAGCATGCCCTTGGCGCTGCACGAATGCAGGCCTGCACTGACCGATTATCTGTCGGTGAACGAGACCGGTGTGTCGTTCGACGGGCTGGTCGCTGCGATTAGCAGCCCGGATGTTCGAAGCATCTTCGAACAGCACATCGTGCCTGGTCAGCTGGGTAATGTGAACGGTCAGCCCGTGGACCTCGAGGGTGCTTATACGGCCGCCATCAAGCACAGCCGGCCCACGCTCATCGGGCGTTTCGACACCCTGTTCAAAGCGCATCAGCTAGATGCGCTTATCCACCCCACAACGCCAGATTTGGCCATCAAGAGTGAACCGGATGCGGCTCGCTTCGACGCGTTCGCGCGCATGATCAGAAACGCCGACCCCGCCAGCAATGCCGGCATGCCCGGTATCAGTCTGCCCATCGGCCTCTCCGAGAAAGAGGGCCTGCCTGTAGGGATCGAGATCGATGGGCTGCCGGGTACTGACGCGTGCTTGCTGAGTATCGCGTTACTCATTGAAAGCATTGTTGAACCTGTAACCCCCTATCGAGAGTGATTCTGCCTATGAATTATCCATCTCCAGTGATGATCGACGCGCTGTTTGCGGCTCAGAAGGCTTTTTTCGCCACACGGGCCACGGCTGATATCGGCGTGCGCAAGCAAGCGCTCGAAAAGCTGCGCGGCGCTGTAATCAACAACACAGAAGCGCTCTATACGGCACTTGCTGAAGACTTGGGGAAGACCCGGGAGGTCGTTGACCTGGCGGAAATCGGAGAGGTGTTGCACGAAATCGATTTTGCGCTGGCTAACCTCGATGCCTGGGCCGTCCCCGAGCGGGTACCTACGCCAGACATCATCGCGCCCTCCGAGTGCTACATCGTTCAGGAACCCTATGGTGTCACTTACATCATAGGCCCGTTCAACTACCCGGTTAACCTGACGCTGACCCCGCTGATCGGCGCGATCGTGGGTGGCAACACCTGCATGATTAAACCGTCCGAAACCACACCCGCCACCTCGATTGTCATCGAAAAAATCATTTCAGAGGCGTTTGCACCTGAGTACGTCACGGTGGTGCAGGGTGGCCGCGTCGAAAACAGCCACCTGCTGAGCCTGCCCTTCGACTTCATCTTCTTCACCGGCAGCCCCACTGTCGGCAAGGTCGTCATGAAGGCGGCGGCGGAGCACCTTACGCCGGTTGTCCTTGAACTCGGTGGCAAGTGCCCGTTGATTGTTCTGCCTGATGCCGATCTCGACCAAACTGTGGATCAGTTGATGTTCGGCAAATTCATCAACAGCGGCCAAACGTGCATCGCGCCTGATTACCTTTACGTCCACCGAAGCGTCAAAGAAGCACTGTTGCAGCGGTTGGTGGCGCGGGTGAAAAGTGAGCTTCCCCACGTCAATTCCACGGGCAAGATCGTGACGGCTCGCCAAGTGGAGCGCTTGGTCGCCTTGGTGGCGGAAACACGCGGCACGGTATTGGTCGGGGCCCAAGCCGAGGTGGACAAGCGCGTGTTTAGCGCGACCGTGGTGGATAGCGTGAAATGGGATGATCCGCTGATGGCCGAAGAACTGTTCGGGCCGATCCTGCCTGTGCTGGAATTCGATGACATCAGCGGGGCTGTCGACCTGATAAACAAACACCATCCCAAGCCCCTGGCGGTCTACGTTTTCAGTAAGGACGTTGTTCAGGCCAAGGGGGTCATCGACCGAATCCAATCGGGAGACGCACAGGTGAACGGGGTCATGCTGCATGCCTTTTCGCCCTATCTACCGTTTGGCGGTATCGGTGCGTCCGGGATGGGGGACTACCACGGGCACTACAGCTACCTGACCTTTACACACAAGAAGTCGGTGCGAATCGTGCCGTAACTTGCAGCGAAGCGCGCTTCGGCGCGCTTTTTCGTGGATCTACTGTTGGCAGCATGAACTGTTAAAGCATGTTCCCGTCCCATCCTTGAACTGCACCACCACCTGCTCGGAGCCGTCCTCTGCTTCGGTTCTGCGGATGCTGTCTTCGAATGCAGTGGGCAGTGCATTCGACCGCTTAGAAATCAAGCGATCAATTAGAACCTCATAGGCTTTCGGTTGTATGAACGGTTTCGCCATCCATGTCTTGCCAGCAACAGTTATAGGGAACTCAAGCTGAGGTGGAATCTCTTGCCCTGGAGCGACAGGTAATGCCAGGTCATATTCGAATGCCACCGCCACAGATCTCATATCTGAGGGGTTGAGAATGGCGTCCGACAAATCATCCCAGCCCAGAAAGTGAAGAACATCAGCAATACAGTTTTGTTGGATGGTCAGATTAATATTTTGATCGTCTGCTGAAGCACTGGTTGCTGACGAGACCGTGAAAGGTCCTTCCGCTCGATAAATGGCAAGGGGAGACGCTGGGTCTATGTGTGTCCCTATTACGTAGCCTTTGGTTGTGGTCAAGCCAATGGCTGCAAGGCTATTGCGGTTAGGTAGGATTTGTCGCTTCCACGCTGATTTTACGGTCTCGCCGATATTCGGCGCACCGGAGCCTTTGGCATCTGCGATACAAACTTCACGGCCATCCGTAAAAATGAAGTCTGGATGAGCGGTTTTCACCCTTCCTGGCACCAAACTTTCCCAATGGGCGACCCATGTGTATCCCCGGTCCATAAGATCCAGATAGGCGAGGGAAGCGCCGATAAGGCCTTTTTGCCCTGTGCCTACGAAGTCTTTGTAAGACGAAAAGCCGGCATTAATGAAGAGGGCATCATGGCCAGCCCTCTTCTCAAGAATAGCCAAGGCTGATACAGCCATAGCCGCGAGCGACAACGGGGGCATTTTGGTCAAGCGTGAGCCGACCATCGAAGTGCGGATCAATGCGTGAGCAAGGGTAAAAGGGGCAGTCAGCAGACTAGGTTGGGCTGACTTTTCTTCTCTCCAGCGGGCTCTTTCCGACGCGTCTAGACCGTTGAAGTGGAATACTTTTTGCCGCTCAGTAACAGTGGTGCCAGTGAACCACATCCTATGATCTCCATCGTATTTTCCGATGGACATTGTACAGATGCCGCTGAGTCAACGCACAATCTCTGGAGTGGATACCGGGAAGTTCTGCTCAAGTATCACTGGAGTAGCCCCCGGTCTTGGCAGGTTCGACCGCCGCAACCCTGGCGGTGAAGGCGTCATGGAATCATATCGAAGTAGGCATGGGACCGTACCAGTACGGTCTATGCTGGAACCGTGAATCACGCATTTTCCTTCTGCAGCCTGCATCTTCGTCCTGGCTGATTACACTGTTCGCATCGCCACACATGGAGTACCCGGGATGGGCTGCATGTTGATCGCTCGTGCTGCTCTGAAGCCAGGCGGCCTATGGCTTGTGCTTATTACTCCAACGCCTTCGGGCGGCAGAGGGTCGCAGCCATGAGCAATCCAGGGCGCGGCTATTCCTTGCAATGGCTGGTGGCGTTGGCCATTGTGCTGGGCATGTCGCTGTTGGGCGCGGGCCTTGCCTGGCAGGGCTATCGCGGAATCCAGCAGACACTGGTCGCCGCCGCCGGTGACACCGCTCGGCAGTTCGGCAAGACCATCGATGAACGCGCCCGGCGCTTGGTCGACCCCGTGCAGAGCAGCATCCGCCTGCTGGCCTTCAACCCGACGGCCAGCACCCTCGCGCAGCGCCTGGAGCGGCTACCGCAGCTGGTCGAAAGCCTCAACGCCAACAAGATGCTGAGCGCCGCTTATATGGGCTACCCCAATGGCGAGTTCTTGCTGGTGCGCAGGCTCAAGGACCCGCAACTGCTCCAGCGTTACGCCGCACCGGCAGGAACCGCGTTTCTGGTGCAGAGCGTCAGCAAGGGCGACGACGGCACGCTGCTGGGGGAGTGGCGGTTCTACGACCCGGCGCTGGCGCTACTCAAGTCCCAGGCCAAGCCGAACTACCGCTATGATCCCCGCGTACGCCCCTGGTTCGTCGAAGCATCCGCGCAATCCACCACTGTCTTTACCCACCCCTACGTGTTCTTCACCACCCGCGAGATCGGCATGACCATGGCTCAGCGCAGCGTCGACGGCGGCTCGGTGGTCGGCATGGACGTCTCGGTCGACGACCTGGCCAGCGAAACCCGCGACATGCGCATGACCGCAGGCACCGAGATCGCCGTGGTAGACGGGACGGGCAGTGTGGTGGCGTACCCGGACCTGGCGCGGGTCATCGTGCATGAAGGGGAGGCCGTGCGCCTGTCCCGTATCACCGAGCTGGGCATCCCGAGCCTGGCACAGCTCTACGCGCACTTGCCCCAGGGCAGCCAGCCTGAAGCATTCCAGGTGGACGGCGAAACCTGGTACGGCATGCTCGAGCAACTGACGACCTTGGCCGGGCAAGACTTGCAGGTGCTGATTGCCGTGCCGGCCCACGAACTGCTGGCCGACGCACGCAAGGTGCTGGTCGAGCAGCTGCTCTGGGCCGCAGTGCTGATGGGCGTGTTGCTGCCGCTCGGTGGCTTGCTGGGCCGGCGAATCGGCCGCCCGCTGCGCCTTCTGGCCGATCAGGTGCGTGGCCTGGCCAGCTTCGATTTCAGCCGTGAGGTGGGGGTTGAGTCGCAGGTGACCGAGGTGCGTGAGTTGAGCCGGGTACTTAGTCGCATGTCCGGGACTATCCGCAACTTCCAGGCGATCACCCTGACGCTCAGCCGTGAAAGCCAGTTGGAACACATGCTCGACGGGGTGCTCACCCCACTGGTGGATGCTGCTGGGGCCAGCGCTGGCGCGGTGTACCTGTTCGATGCTGAGCGCGGCGTGTTGCGCCTGGCCGCCGCCTGCCGAGGCGAGGGCTACCCAGAGGCGTTGCCGATTGGCGAGCACGCCCCTGATAAACTGACGAACGCCGTGACACAGGCCCTGGCACTACAGGGCCGCGGTCACGCGGTGGTGCTCAATGATCGTGGTCATGCGTTGCTCGGCATCCTGGTGCTGCAGCTGGCGAGTGAGCAGGCGCTTGATGGAATGGGCGAACCGTTCCGACGCTTTGTCGAGGAACTGTCCGGCGCTGCTGCCGTGGCAATCGAGACCCGTCAGTTGGTCGAGGACCAGCAGCGCCTGCTCGACGCCATGATCAAGCTGCTGGCCGATGCCATCGATGCCAAGAGTGCCTACACCGGAGGCCACTGCGAACGCGTGCCGCAACTGGCGCAGATGCTGTTGGACAAGGCCGTGGCGGCCGACAGCGGCCCCTACGCCGGTTTCACCATGAGCGAGGCCGAGCGTTATGAGTTTCGGGTAGCGGCCTGGTTGCATGATTGCGGCAAAGTCACCAGCCCCGAATATGTGGTGGACAAGGCTACCAAGCTGGAGACCCTGTACAACCGCATCCATGAGGTGCGCATGCGCTTCGAGGTGCTCTGGCGCGACGCCGAACTGGTGTACTGGCAAGGCGTGGCCAGCGGCGCGGATCGGCAGGTGCTGCAACGTACGCTTGAGCAGAGCAAGGTTGAACTGCAGGAGGCGTTCGCCTTCGTCGCCAAGGCCAATATTGGCGGCGAGTGCATGCAGGACGAAGACGTCGAGCGTTTGCGCCGCATCGGCGAGCGGCGCTGGCAGCGCCATTTTGACAACCGCCTGGGCATCTCCCGCGACGAAGCGGCGCGCTTTGCCGGTGCGCCGCCTGTGCAACTGCCGGTGGACGAACCGCTACTGGCCGACCGCAGCGAACACCGGGTGCCCTGGGGGCCGCGCAAACCACCGGTGGCCAAAGGCGACCCGCGCAATGTCTGGGGGTTCGACATGCGCCTGCCGGCCAATGCCAGCGACCATGGCGAGTTGTACAACCTGTCGATCCGCCGCGGCACGCTGAACGACGAGGAGCGCTTCAAGATCAACGAACACATCGTGCAGACCATCATCATGCTCAGTTCGCTGCCGTTTCCGCGTCAGATGCGGCGTGTGCCCGATATCGCCGGCAATCATCATGAAAAAATGGACGGCAGCGGGTATCCGCGACGGTTGGGCAAGGCAGACCTGGGCATCGCCGAACGGGTGATGGCAATCGCCGATATCTTCGAGGCACTGACGGCGGCGGATCGGCCGTACAAGGCGCCGAAAACCCTGTCCGAATCGGTGAAGATTCTGGTGTTCATGGCGCGGGACAACCATGTGGATGGTGAACTGCTGCGCTTGTTCCTGAGCAGTGGCGTGTATCGGGAATATGGCGAGCGGTTCTTGCGGGCAGAGCAGATGGATGAGGTGGATGTAGGGTATTGGCTAGGGCAAATCTAGGCGAGCTGGCCCGAGATTGCTAACGCGCACTGTAGAGTCCGCCTTGGCGGCGATGCGACCTTTTAGGCCCATTCGCCGGCAGGCGGATACCTACGCTTTGCGCGGATTACTTGATCAGCGGTACGCCACTGAGCTTCTGCAACTCGTCGAAGTCGATGTCGGCGCAGATCTCGACCACTTTCAGCCCGTCGGACGTCACGTCCAGCACGGCCAGGTCGGTGTAGATGCGGCTGACGCACCCAATACCAGTCAGCGGATAAGTGCACTCGGGCACGATCTTGCTTTCGCCGGACTTGGTCAGGTGGTCCATCATCACGAACACCTGGCGGGCGCCGGTGGCCAGGTCCATCGCGCCGCCTACGGCCGGGATCGAGCCTTCGGCGCCGGTGTGCCAGTTGGCCAGGTCACCTTTGGCCGACACTTGGAAGGCGCCCAGTACGGCGATGTCCAGGTGGCCGCCACGCATCATCGAGAACGAGTCGGCGTGGTGGAAGAAGGCACCCCCGGTGAGCAGGGTCACGTGCTGCTTGCCGGCGTTGATCAGGTCATCGTCTTCTTCGCCCGGCGCGGGGCTTGGGCCCATGCCCAGCAGGCCGTTCTCGCTGTGCAGGAACACTTCCTTGTCGCCCAGGTAGTTGGCCACCATGGTCGGTGCGCCGATGCCCAGGTTGACGTAGGAGCCTTCCTGAATGTCTGCGGCCACGCGCTGGGCCATCTCGGTGCGGGAGAGCTTTTTGGTGATGGTCATGGCAGGCCTCAGACAGCGTTGGCGATCGAAGAAGCGGCAGCGCCGGTGACGGCGACCACGCGCTGGACGAAGATACCCGGGGTGATGATGTGTTCCGGGTCCAGTTCACCGAGTTCGACAATCTGGTCGACCTGGGCAATGGCGGTTTTGGCGGCCATGGCCATGATAGGGCCGAAGTTGCGAGCGGCCTTGCGGTAAACCAGGTTGCCCCAACGGTCACCCTTGTGCGCCTTGATCAGCGCGAAGTCAGCGTGCAGCGGCATTTCCAGGACGTACTGGCGGCCGTCGATCTCACGGGTTTCTTTGCCTTCGGCCAGCAGGGTGCCGTAGCCGGTCGGCGAGAAGAACGCACCGATGCCCGAGCCCGCGGCGCGGATACGCTCGGCCAGGTTGCCTTGTGGTACCACTTCGAGTTCGATCTTGCCGGCCCGGAACAGCTCGTCGAAGACATAGGAGTCGGACTGACGCGGGAACGAGCAGACCACCTTGCGCACGCTGCCCGCCTTGAGCAGCGCGGCCAGGCCGACCTCACCGTTGCCGGCGTTGTTGCTGATGATGGTCAGGTCGCGGGTACCGGTGGCGATCAGAGCATCAATCAGCTCAGACGGCATACCGGCAGTGCCGAAGCCACCGACCATGATGGTCGAACCGTCGGTGATGCCTTCCACCGCGCTGGCGATGGACTCAAACGTTTTATTGATCAAAGCGAGCTCCTGGTTTTTCCTGGAGTAGGGATTGTCGACCTGGCCGGCGCGCTTCGAAGCGACTGGGCCAGTCAGCGCCTAGGAAATGTTTGCTGACTGCCGATAGCGTGCCGCAAGATTGGGCACAAGTAGAGAGAGGGGAGCGGATTTTGTGCGATTATCGAACTGTTGTGCGGTGTGCGGGTATTGTTGATGGGCATCTCACCCCAGGGTTTTCTTTGATTCTTGCGGGCGTCATTGCGCAAATTACAGGTCGTTTTCTCTACCCGCGAGATACTCGAACAGCTTGGCCGCCTCAGGCGATAGCTGGGTCTCACCTGCAACCCCTACATACAGCGTTCGGATGGCCCAGTCATCGGTGAGCCTGATGGCTTGGATCTGCGTCCCTAGCAGCTCTTTCCTCACTGATGCCAATGGCAGAACGCCCACGCCAAGGCCGGCCTCGATCATCCTGCAGATCCCATCGAAGCTGCTGACCTGAATGCGAACCTTCAGCATCTTTCCGTTCGCTACTGCTGCGTCAGTCAAGCGCCGGAGCAGGGAACTGCCTTGGTTGAGTGCCACGAAATCGTAGTCTAGCGCGTCCGCCAGCGCTATCTCGCTCGATGCAGTCAGTGGGTGATCAGTGGGCACCAGCAGCACCAGTTGATCACGCCGGTAGACCCTCTTCAACAGCCCCTCAGACGCGACGTTGTCAGCAAAAATCCCGATGTCAGCTCGGCCATTGAAAACAGCGTCCACGATGTCGTCGCTGAGCGCTTCGTCCATCCCAATGCGGACATGCGGGTTATCGGCAAGGTAGCTCGCCAGATCCTGGGGTAGAAATTGCACGACAGCAGACGTGTTGGCGGTCAGTCGAACATGACCGCGCACGCCCATGGCAAAGTCATTTGCATCGCAAGCCATGCGGTTGACGCTCTCGAGTATATGCCGAGCGTGATCAGCGATGCCTCTACCCGCTGCAGTCAATTCCACCCCGCGTGGCAAGCGGACGAACAGTGCGCAGTCGGTAATGCGCTCCAGCTCAGACAGGCGCTTGCTCGCGGTGGAAAGCGTCATGTTTGCGCGATGGGCTGCTTGGGTCAGATTGAGCGTTTCTGCCGCGAAGACCAGGAGGCGTAGGGATACCAAATCCACATGTAGTAGGCTCATCAACGGCTCCTAGCCTTTCGATTTTGGAAAGGGTACTGGATAATTTCGCAATTTTCATCATGCACAATGAGAGGGATCATCCTGCCATAACAACCCACAAGAGCGGATGACGCCATGACCCTCCCATTACAAGGCATCAAGGTCATCGAAATGGGGCAGCTGATTGCTGGCCCGTTTGCTGCCAAGATGCTCGCCGAGTTCGGTGCCGACGTTATCAAGATCGAGCCACCTGTGACCGGCGACCCTCTGCGCAAATGGCGCATGCTCCACAACGGAACGTCCGTATGGTGGGCTTCTCAATCGCGCAACAAGCGCTCTATTACGCTGGATCTGCGTCAGGCCGAAGCCCATGATGTGGTCAAACGGCTGGTTGCAGACGCTGATATCCTCATCGAAAACTTCCGCCCCGGCACGCTTGAAAAGTGGGGCCTAGGGTGGGACGTCCTGCGCGAAATCAACCCACGCCTGGTCATGCTGCGTGTGTCTGGCTACGGGCAGAGCGGCCCGTACCGTGACTTGCCGGGCTTTGGTGTCATTGGGGAGGCCATGGGTGGCTTACGCCATCTTTCCGGTGAGCCAGGGCGTACGCCTGTGCGGGTTGGGGTGTCGATCGGTGACTCTCTGTCTGCGCTTCATGGGGTGATTGGCGTTCTTCTGGCTTTGCGCCATAGAGAGCAGAACAACGGCGAGGGGCAGCAGGTTGATGTCGCGCTGTACGAGTCTGTGTTCAACATGATGGAAAGCCTGATCCCTGAGTACTCGGTATTCGAGTCCATTCGCCAACCGGCTGGCAGCAGCCTGCCTGGGATCGCACCCACAAACGCATACCGTTGCAAGGATGGAAAGTATGCGCTGATCGCGGGTAATGGGGACAGCATCTATCGCCGCCTGATGGAGAAGATTGATCGCCTCGATCTCGCCAATGATCCTGAGCTTGAGCAGAACGATGGCCGCGTCCGACACGTGGCCCGCATCGACGCTGCGATCTCGACCTGGACGGCCGAGCGCTCGCTTGAAGAAGTACTGGATGCGCTGAACGATGCGCGCATTCCTGCCGGCAAGATCTACGACGCCGCCGATATCGCAACCGACCCCCACTACCAGGCTCGTGAGATGTTGCTGGCGAGCACGCTGGACGATGGAACACCGGTCACCCTGCCAGGCATCGTGCCCAAGCTCCTTTCCACGCCAGGGCAATTGCGATCAAGGGCACCGACCCTCGGCGAGCACACCGACCACGTCTTGAATGCGTACGGCATCGATGCGCAAACCCGTGAACAGTGGCGCGCACGCGGCATTATTTGAAGTACGGAGTAACCTGATGAAACGTCTATTTATACAGGAAGTCGCAACCCGTGACGGCTTCCAGAACGAAGCAACCTTCATCGAGACGGCTGACAAGATTTCGATGATCGACACGCTTAGCCAGTGTGGCTTCGCCAAAATTGAAGTGACCTCGTTTACCTCGCCCAAGGCGATTCCGGCGCTGCGTGACGCAGAAGCCGTGATGCATGGCATCAAACGCCAGCCCGGGGTCGAGTATACGGTGCTCGTTCCCAATGTCCGGGGTGCCGAGCGCGCATTGGGTTGCGGAATCGACGAGGCCAATCTGGTCATGTCGGTGAGCGAACCCCACAACAGGTCCAATCTGCGCATGACCCGTGAAGACTCCTTTGCTCAATTGAAGGAAGTAGTCTCGGTTATTGGCCAAGGCCCCGTTGCCGTGAACGTGTCGCTCTCTACGGTATTCGGTTGTCCGATGCAGGGCGATGTGGCGTTTGCAGAGGTAATGAGCTGGGTTGCCCGCTTCGCAGATTTGGGTGTGCGTGGGGTTACGCTGTGTGACACCACAGGCATGGCGTTCCCTTCTCAGGTGCAGGCTTTGTCAGCTGAAGTGCTCAAACGCTTCCCTGAACTGCAGGTGACGCTACATTTCCACAACACCCGCGGCATGGCCCTGGCCAACACGTTGGCCGCACTCGAGGCCGGGATCGATCGCTTCGACGCTTCACTCGGAGGCCTGGGCGGCTGTCCCTACGCCCCAGGCGCGAGTGGCAATGTGTGTACTGAAGACCTCGTTCATATGCTCGACCTGATCGGATACGACACCGGCGTCGACTTGGACAAAATCCTCTTGGCCTCAGCACGCCTACCGGGGTTGATCGGGCACTCAACGCCCAGCCAGATCCTCAAGGCGGGTAAGCGCCTGAACCTGCATCCCATCCCTGATCACGTCCACAACATGACCAAGCAAGTCGTGTCGGCGATACCGGAGGTGGCGAAATGATTGACCACCTGGACCATCTGGTACTTACCACCATTGATGTCGGGGCGTGCAAAGACTTTTATGTCCGCGTCATGGGCATGCGCCTCGAGACCTTCGGGGCAGGGCGCCTGGCGTTCTGTTATGGCAATCAGAAGATCAATGTCCACGTCCGCGGCCAAGAATTTGAGCCAAAGGCCCATCTACCCGTTCCCGGCGCATTGGACTTGTGCTTCATCGCCAGCGTCGATCTTGAACAAGTGATTGCACATCTGCAGGCCCAGGCGTGGCCGATCGTTGAAGGGCCCATTCAGCGCACGGGCGCCACTGGGCCTATCCGTTCAGTCTATGTGCGCGACCCAGATCTCAACCTGATCGAGATTTCCGAGCTGCTGTGAACGCGCTCGCGACCTGACAAAATAACAAGAGGTACTTCATGAATACCGTATTCCTGGACGGCGCCAGCCTGCCGTCTGCCATGCAGCGCCCCACATTTGCTAACAGCTGGACTGTCCGCGAGCGCACTGGCCCTGACGAGGTGGTCGCTGCGCTTGCGGATGCCCAGGTCGCCATTACCAACAAGGTGAAATTGGGGCGGGTGCAGCTTGAACAACTCCCTGGGTTGAAGCTGATCTGCGTCGCAGCAACCGGTTATGATTGCATCGACATCGCAGCGTGCAGGGATTTGGGCGTTACCGTTTGCAATGCACCGGCTTACTCAGCGGTAAGCGTTGCTGAAGCAGTTGTCGCGTCCCTGTTCGCACTCCGCAGGCGCCTCTTCGAATACCGTGAGGCCGCGTCGCGTCAGTGGCCCACCTCCAATCACTTCTGCGTGCACGGTACGCCGATCCTCGACATCCGGGGCGCCACCCTGGGTATTGTGGGGCGCGGTGATATCGGAAGTAGGGTGGCCCGATTGGCTTCAGCGCTCGAGATGAAGGTGATCTTCGCCGAGCATCGCGGCGCGGCCACTATCCGTGAAGGTTATGTCTCATTCGAAGACATGCTGCAGCAGTCGGACGCCATTACGCTGCACTGCCCGCTGACCGCGCAAACCCAGCATCTGATCGGCGCACCGCAGCTTGCTCAGATGAAGCCCGGAGCCCTGTTGATCAACACCGCCCGAGGGCCGCTCATTGACGAGCACGCACTCCTCGAAGCCTTGCAGTCCGGTCACCTCGGGGGCGTTGCGCTTGATGTGCTGGATGGAGAGCCACCGCGCGCTGATCACCCATTACTGAACTGCCATCTGCCAAATCTCATCATCACGCCTCACGTCGGCTGGGCAAGCCAGAGCAGCGTATCCCGCCTCAAGGACATCTTGCTTTCGAACATCCAAGCCTTCGCCGCAGGGAAGCCGATCAACGTGGTCTGCTGACCGCACTAGCACTTACAACTTGAACAGGTAGAGCGCCATGACAAAAACAATCAGCTCTTCATCCGATATTCCTGACGCCCCGGTGATCAAACGCAAGCCGTTTTATCACCATCTCTACGTGCAGGTTTTAGCGGCGATCTTGCTGGGTATCCTGCTGGGGCACATAAGCCCTGGTCTGGGTGAGCAGATGAAGCCGCTAGGCGATACGTTCATCAAGATGATCAAGATGCTGATCGCGCCGATCATCTTCTGCACCGTCGTGAGCGGCATCGCCAGCATGCAGAACCTTAAGAAGATCGGTCGTATTGGCTTCAAGTCTCTCGTGTATTTCGAAGTCTTGACTACCTTGGCACTGATTGTTGGCTTGATAGGTGTAAACCTGTTCAAGCCTGGGGTAGGGATGCACATTGATCCCGCTACGCTGGATGCATCCGCTATTGCTGGCTACACCAAGGCGGCACACGATCAAAGCGTTGTTGGCTTCCTGACACACATCATTCCCACCACCGTGTTTGGCGCCTTCGCTGACGGCGAGATCCTTCAGGTACTGTTTATCTCTGTATTGTTCGCCTTTGGGCTCCAGCTGCTAGGGCCTATCGGCAAACCGCTGTTGGCGACGATTGATCTGGTTGCTCAAGCGTTCTTCCGGATGCTCAAAATCGTCATGTACGTGGCACCGCTGGGCGCTTTCGGTGGCATGGCATTCACGGTGGGCAAGTACGGTATCGGATCGCTCGCGGCCTATGGAAACCTGCTGATCTGCTACTACGTGACCGGCCTTGTGTTCGTGTTCGTGATCCTGAATCTTGCCGCTCGGCTGGCTGGCTTCAGCCTCTGGAAGTTTTTGAAGTACATCAGGGAGGAGCTGTTTCTGGTGCTCGGCACATCGTCCTCTGAGTCCGCGTTGCCGCGACTCATGACCAAGCTTGAGAAGCTTGGCTGCGAGAAGTCCACGGTGGGCCTGGTGGTGCCGTCAGGCTATTGCTTCAACCTAGACGGTAGCTGCATCAACATGACGGTGCTAGCCATCTTTATCGCCCAAGCCCTGGATATCGATGTATCGCTCTATCACCAGATAACGCTGCTGCTCATCCTGCTGCTGACTTCCAAGGGTGCAGCGAGCGTGACCGGGGGCGCGTTTATCACGCTGGCTGCGACGCTTGGCTCCATCGACGTCATTCCCGCTGCCGGCCTGGTGTTGGTGCTGGGCGTCTACCGGTTCATCTCTGAAGGCGGTGCACTGATCAATGTGATTGGTAACGGTGTCGCCGCACTGTTTGTGGCTCGCTGGGAAGGTGTTCTCGATCAAGAACAACTCAAACGCGAGCTGGGCTAGGTTTACGTGCTGGCCTTCCTGATGCCTGCCACGCACAGGTAGCCGGCGGGCTGGCGCGTGACTTTTCAGGTATGAGGCAAGCATGCCTCAGCCGTTCCGGTGAAAGCGCTATATGAGATATTTCGCGTGGAGTACAAATGTACTCCACGCGAGTGCGCTTCCAAAAGGCGAAGCGCTGTGCTCGCTATCGCTCGGCATCACGCTTTAGAATCGCCTCCAGTGGCAAGTCGCTCATAAGCGTAAGAAAGAGGCAATTTATGGATCGCGAAGGCGCCGGCTCTTCAGGAGACTTGGATGCTCCCGCATCACCCCATCAGGAGTCCGCGTTTCCGACGAGCGTTTTGGAGCGCCTGCAGTTGGCGCTCGATGCTGGCGCGATCGTTGGAACGTGGGTGTGGAACATCCTTGACAACCAAGTGACTGCGGATGAGCGATTCTCGCGATCTTTTGGGCTTCCAGCAGATAAATGCATGGCGGGTATCCCGATTGAGGAAGCCTTCGCCTCTATTCACCCTGACGATCGTGAACGTGTCTCTGCCGATATCGAAGAGGCGATGACCCGCGGGGGGGCCTACCGGTGTGAATACCGCGTCAGACAGCATGATGGCAACTACCGTTGGATTGAGGCTAATGGTAGAGCTGAGCTTGACGATGAAGGTCGCGCTGTTCGGTTCCCTGGCGTTCTTATGGACATTGAGTCACGCCGGTCAGCAGAGGCTGAGCGCGACAGGATGTCAGCGTTGCTTCGTACCTTCACTGCTGCCGTTCCGGGTGTTGTCTACGCAAAAGATCTAGCGGGGCGGCTGATCGTTGCCAACGATGGTGTCACCCAACTGGTTGGCAAGCCACCGGAGCTCTACCTGGGCAAAACCGACTTGGAGTTTTTGGAAGACAAAGCCCAAGCACGCCAGATAATGGAAACCGATCGGCACATTATGCAGGGCGGGCAGGCCGTTCAGATCGAAGAGCGTGTCGACATGCCGGATGGCACAGCCACCTACTGGCTTTCGGTCAAAGCGCCACTGTGCGACGAAGCAGGCGAGGTCATGGGGCTGATCGGCTCATCCATCGATGTAACCGCGCGAAGAAACGCCGAGGCGGAGCTGCTTGAGCTCAACCGCACCTTGGAAGCGAGGGTTGAAGAAGCTGTGGCCGAGCGAGAAGCGGCGCAAGCAGCGCTGCGTCAATCGCAAAAAATGGAAGCGGTCGGCCAATTGACCGGAGGCATCGCACACGACTTCAACAATCTGCTGGCGGGCATCACGGGGAGCCTTGATTTGATCAAGCTCCGCTTGAAGCAGGGACGCATAGCCGATGTAGAGCGCTACCTGACGGTGGCCCACGGTGCGGCGCATAGGGCGGCCTCACTCACTCACCGGCTGCTAGCGTTCTCTCGCCGCCAGACACTGATGCCTGTTCATACCAATGTGAACACGCTCATCAGCGATATGGAGGAGCTAATAAGTCGGACAGTAGGGCCAGCCATTCAACTCAAGGTGGAGCTCCGCGCGACATCGAGTACCTGCCTGGTCGACCCGGCCCAAGTGGAGAACGCGCTGCTGAACTTGTGCATCAACGCGCGTGACGCGTTGAAAGGCGGAGGCTCAATCGCCATCAAGACCTACAACGAGGAACTGGTGCAAGGGGCCGAGCTGGATCCGGAATTGGAGCCTGGAACCTACTTCACAATCTGTGTCGCCGACGACGGTCTCGGCATGAGTACCGAAACGCTCACTCGAGTATTTGAGCCGTTCTTCACGACCAAACCCGTAGGGGCGGGCACCGGGCTTGGGCTGTCCATGATTTATGGCTTTGCCAAACAATCGGGCGGGCAGGTCAGGATCGAGTCGGAAGAGGGGCGAGGAACCCGGGTATTCCTTCAATTACCCAGCCTTGCAGCCAGCGTCGAAGCTGCACCTCGCGCAGAGTCCTTGCCTGAATCGCCAATGGCCTTGCCAGGCGAGACGGTACTGGTCGTCGATGATGAGCCCTCCGTCCGCATGTTTGTGAGTGAAGCGCTGGGGAACTGCGGCTACATCGTCATTGAGGCCGCCGACAGTCTAGCGGGCCTTCAATTACTGCGTTCGGATACCCGCATCGATTTGCTGGTGACCGACATTGGCCTCCCAGGAGGCATTGACGGCAGGCAGATGGCCGATGCCGGCCGCTGCACTCGGTCGGGGCTTCCGGTCTTGTTCATGACGGGGTATGCGCAGCCGCACGTTTTGGACAATGCCCAGCTAGAGCCCAGCACGGCTGTGCTGACGAAACCGTTCACGCTTGAAGCGTTGACGTTGAACGTTAATGCTTTGCTCAAGGGTTGCTAAACCAAATCGAGTACGACACGCAAATATCTGAGGCGATCGGCTGCGGTCATGGCGGACTCCTCTGCAGCTCTCAATGAGGGGTGTTTCATCTGGCCCGCCTGAAATCTTGATGAGATCAGGCGGGCTGAAGAGACTATTTCAATTGAGCGACGAGTGCCTTCGCTACGCCTTCAGAGCTTGCTGGGTTCTGCCCTGTGACCAGCTTGCCGTCTTCGATGATGAATGGCGCCCAATCGGGGCCCTTCTGGTAATGCCCGCCCAAGCGCTGGAACTCATCCTCGATCAGGAAAGGCACCACGTCGGTTAACGCCACGGCCGCTTCCTCGCCGTTCGTAAAGCCGGTAACTCGACGGCCTTTGATCAACGGGGCGCCGTCAGCAGCCTTGACATGGCGAAGTGCGCCAGGCGCGTGGCATACGAACCCAATGGGTTTGCCAGCGCGCTCAAAAGACTCAATCAGGCTGATGGAGGTCTTTGACTCCGCGAGGTCCCACAGCGGCCCATGACCCCCCGGGTAAAATACCGTGTCAAAGTCCTTCTCGCTGACGGTATCGAGCTTGACGGTATTCGCCAGTGCGTTTTGCGCAGCTGCGTCGGCATTGAAGCGTTGGGTCATGTCAGTTTGGAAGTCAGCCAGTTCACTTTTCGGATCAAGCGGTGGTTGGCCTCCTGCAGGCGACGCGAGAACGATTTCGGCACCAGCCTCCTTGAAGATGTAGTAGGGGGCGGCGAATTCTTCGAGCCAAAACCCCGTTTTCAACCCGGTGTCACCGAGTTTGTCGTGCGACGTAAGTACCATCAAAACTTTCATTTCTTGTCCCTCTAACTCAGAAGTCCTGCGATGTCGGACGCAGCACGATCTCATTGATATCCACGTCAGCCGGTTGCTCAATGGCGAATGCGATGGCTCGTGCAACGGATTGCGCAGGAATTGCGTTTTTGTAGAAATCAGCCACTGCCTGCGCACTGGCCTCATGCCCGCTACCGAACTTAAGCTCAGAATCCACCGCACCGGGTTCGATTGTGGTCGTGCGGATGCTTCTACCAACCTCATGGCGCAAGCCATCCGAGATCGCGCGAACAGCGTATTTTGTGCCGCTGTAGACAGAACCCCCTGGGCTGAACACCTTGATACCGGCCACGGAAGAGATGTTGATGAAGTGACCTGAGCCTTGCTTCTCGAACAGAGGTAACGCAGCCGCGATACCGTACATGACCCCCTTGATGTTGATGTCGATCATACGATCCCATTCATCGACTCGCAGTTCCGAAATAGGTGCGATTGCCATCAGGCCGGCGTTGTTGATCATCACGTCTACATGGCCAAACGTGTCTACTGCGTGCTGAACGAGGGCAACCAGGTCTTCGCGACGGGTCACGTCTACCACGCGCGCCGTGGCTTTACCGCCACCGGCTTGGATGTCCGCAACGATTGCCTGAAGCCGGTCGTTGCGGCGTGCGGCCAACACGACGGAGGCTCCCAGTTTCGCCAAGTGCCGAGCGCTGGATTCGCCCAGACCACTACTTGCACCCGTGATTACGACCACTTTCCCTTCGATACCATTGCTCATTTCGCTAACCTCGGTGGGTGGAGATGGCACCGATTATGAGTTGCCATTCAATCACATAGAATGGAATATTTAGGATTTGAAAATTCCGATTTGTGGAATAACGTAATGCTGAACCGACTAGAAATGATCAGGGTTTTCCTTACGGTCGTGGACGCTTCGTCCTTCCGTGAGGCCGCGAACCAGTTGGGAGCCTCCCCGCAAAAGGTTACGCGAGCGGTGCAGGAGCTTGAGCGGCTACTGGGCGAGCCCCTGTTTCACCGGAGCACGCGGCAGATGAGGATCACGGATTTCGGAAGGGAGCTGGCCCGGGATGCGAGAGCGTCCGTGGAAAGTTTCGACCAACTGTTTGCGAAGGCAGACCATGGTGAGGAAGACGGGGTCGTCGGGCGCGTTGGGCTGACCGCCCCTCATGCGATCGGCAAGCTCTATCTTGCGCGCTTCCTGGCAGAGTTGCGCCGGCAACATCCACAGTTGAGCATCGATCTTTCGTTGGATGATGAGCTGACAGACTCAGTGCTATCGAAGATCGATATTGGCATTCGGGTGGGTACCGTCCGAGATCGGCGATTTATCGCCAGGACTGTCGCGAGTGTTCCGCTGATTGTCGTTGCCGCGCCCGCGCTCATCACCAGTGCGGGTATGCCCTCGAACCTGGACCAGCTCAAAGACATGCCCTTGTCCTTGCTCCTGGATCGTAGGTCCGGGCGCGGTTGGCCGTGGATTTTTGCTAACGAAGAAAGTTTTACGCCTGAGCAACCCGGCTTCACCTGTGATGATCCGGAAACCGAGTTGGAAATGGTGCTTCAGGGGGCTGTGTTTGCCCAAATGCCCTTGTATCTCGCGGAGCCTCATTTGTCCCAAGGTACCCTTGTGCAGGTGGTACCTGACTATGCTTCGCCGCCGCTCGATTTGGTTCTTTATCGGACGCGACCCGGGCCCGCGCCACGCCGAATACGACTGGTATATGACTTCTTGTTGAAGAAACTCGGCGACAAAGATCTGTTTCCTGGTGGTGCTCCAACGATGGCTTAACAGGGTGTGCACAGGTCAGCACTGGTCATCTTCCGCGCTGACCCAAAAATTATGTGTTGTTCTAGGGGGGAGCGGCGCTGGCGGTGATAATAGGGGCAATGACAAGGGCCATATCATGCTGACCATTTCCAATAACGTGCATCTGCCGGATGCCGAAATCGAACTGACATACATCCGCGCGCAAGGCGCGGGTGGGCAGAATGTCAACAAGGTGTCCAGCGCCGTGCACCTGCGCTTCGACATCCGTGCCTCATCGTTGCCCGAGTTCTGCAAGGAGCGGCTGCTGGCGCTGCGTGACAGCCGCATCACCGGTGACGGCGTGTTGATCATCAAGGGCCAGCAGTATCGCACCCAGGAGCAGAACCGTGCTGACGCACTGGCGCGTCTTGCCGAGTTGATCATCAGTGCCGGCAAGACCGAGAAGAAACGCCGCCCCACCAAGCCGACCCTCGGCTCGAAGACCCGCCGCCTCGAAGGAAAAGCCAGGCGGAGTACGGTCAAGGCGGGTCGGGGTAGGGTGGACTTCTAGTGCGGGTAGGCCAGCACCTCTGGGTCAATGCTGTGATTGCGCCTGCAGGTTGTGAGTTGGAGCCGAAGCGGCGAGGGCAGCAGGCCTGGATGACAGGGCTGCGATCGCCGCTATCAAGGCGAGGCCACCAATGAAGCACGCGACCGGGACCCAATCGCTACCGTTGGACATGAGTGCGTAGCACAGACTTGGTGAGAAACCGGCAACGATGAAGCTCAGCTGGGTGGCTAAGCCGACACCGGTATAGCGCACACGGATGCTGAACATCTCTGCATAGAACGAAGGCCACAGGGCATTAGGGGCGCTGTAAAGCAAAGATTTGAGAACAACAGTGCTGAAGATGATCAGACCAATGCTTCCAGTGGTGATTGACCAGAGGAAGAAGAATACCCCTGCACTGCAAGCGAATGCGCCCACCGTGAAGATTGTCTTGCGCCCAATTCGGTCACCCAGCAGCCCGAACAAGGGCTGACACACCAACGCTACCGCCTGACTGGCTGCAATCGCAGTAAGCATTGAGGGCCGATCGATCCCTTGGTTATTGGTGGCCCAGGAGAGGCCAAAAATCATTACAAGGGAGGAAACCGAACAGATCAATGCGCAGCAAAATACAGTAAAGAATGCGCGACGTTCGTTGCGCATGAGGTCGACGACAGGCGGAAGGTCACTGGCAGGTTTACTTGCTTTGAACTCGGGACTTTCTTCAACGCCGCGACGGATAATCCACGTGATCACGACCATTACTGCGCTGAGCAAGAACGGAATGCGCCATCCCCAGCTCAGAAGCTGCTCTTCACTCAACATGGAGAGCGGGATGAACACTGAGGTGGCGAGGATCGACCCCATGGAGGCGCCATTGATCAACCAGCTTGTGTAGAACCCTTTACTTTTACCCGGAGCATGCTCCATGGTCAGCAAGCTGGCCCCCACCTGTTCTCCACCTGCAGAAAACCCTTGAAGCAAACGGCATAAAACCAACAGCGCTGGTGCCCACGCACCCACTGTCGAGTAAGTTGGCAGAAGGCCGATGGTGAATGTTGCGAGACCCATCAGCAGCAGCGTCATCATCAATACTTGCTTTCGGCCCCACTTGTCGCCCAGGTGACCGCAAACCAATGCGCCGATTGGGCGCGCTATGTAGCCAACGCCGAAGGTGGCAAGCGCAGCAAGCGTACCCGCCATAGGATCATTGGAGGGGAAGAAGAGGGTGCTGAAAACCAAGGCTGCGGCAGAGCCGTAAATGAAGAAGTCGTAGTACTCGACGACGCTACCCAGGAAGCTGCCGAATGCAGCTCTGCGGGCCATGCGCCGGTGGTTTGTGGCATCTGAATGCATGGTGACACCTTTCTTGTAATTGTTTTTATAAGAAAACTCAGCGGCTGCCAAATGGTGCCAGCTGGCTACCGCCGCAGACATGAATGACTTCGGCGGTTACGAATCCGGCGTCCCCAGAAGCCAAATAAGAAGTAGTTCCAGCAATATCCTCTGGCGTGGCCAGACGCTTCAGTGGTGTATTGCTGATAGACCCCTGCGCCATTCGCTCAAAGCTCTCTGCATCACGTCCATCCAGTGTGAATGCGGAGGGTAAGAGGCCTGGCGCAATGGCATTCACGGTGACGTTGTAGTCGGCTAACTCTCGAGCCATCGATCGTGTCAGGCCAACCAAGCCAGCCTTGCACGCCACATAGGCAGGAGGGCCGCCCGCTACCCAGCATCGCGACACCATGTTGATTACTCGACCACTTGCTTGTCGCTGCCAGTAAGGGGCGACGTGCTGGCAAATCAACGCCGGAGCGCGGAGGTTTACAGCCATCATGTGATCCCACTTCGCGACGTCGAAGTCGTAGATAGAGCCTCGGTGGTTAACGGCAGCGTTGTTGACCACAACGTCGATGCGACCAAACTGCTGACCCACCTGCTCGACCATTTCACGGATCGACGCGGGGATGCCAAGATCAGCCTGGACTGCAACGGCACATTGGTCGGGCGCCAGTTGAAGCTGCTCCAAGAAGCCCTGAGTCGCTTCCAGGTCGATATCAACGGCCGCAATGTGCATTCCATCTTTGGCTAAGCGAATGCAGATTGCCCGCCCCAGTTCTCCAGCGGCGCCGGTGACGAGTGCAACGCGGCGATTTTCATATGTTGTATTCATGGGCACGGTACCTCAGGGCTTGTTTCGGAAGCGACGGTGGTCATATTCATGTAGCGACGCACAAGATCCCGGTTCCGGGACAGCTTCGATACGTCGGTGTGGCTCGAGTCAAAATCCTCAATTGAGATCCAGTCGTCGAAACCGTTTTTTCGGAGCGTTTTCAGCATCGATTGAAGCGGTAGCACCCCCTCATCCGGCGGGCACCATTCCCAGCGCCAGCCCTCGCCAGGGGCCTGCGGAACGTACGCCACATTTTTAACTTGCACGTGAGCGAGGTAATCGCCCATCAGATCCAGCGACAGCTGCACGTCCTCTCGCCCCTCGATTGCCAGGTTGCCAAGGTCGTAAATGATGCCCAGCTGCCGCGCCGGATAGTGCTCAGCGATTCGCATCGCAAGCGAAGGGCTAGAACAGATGGTTCGTTGGTGGACTTCAAGCGCGAGCTGAATACCTGATTTTTCGGCGAGCGGGACAATGTCATCGAGGAAGCGGCGCATAGTCGAATAGCCGGCGGCATAACGCTGACTCTCGTAGCCAGGGCCCCAGAGTCGAAGTCGGGCTTGACCTGCTTGAGCGGCTAGGTCGATGAGGAGTCGCGCATTTTCAATGTCCCCGACAGCCAGGTAAGGGCTTAGCCCAAAAATCTCGATGCCGTGCGACTGGCAGTGACGGTAAATGCGATCAATAGCCTGATGAGTCGGAGGTACGGTACAGCGGTTATTGCTTCGCGCGTCCCATGGGCGCCCAGCATCCAGGTTATCGACGTTTGCCACCCGCCATTCCACACCTTGGTAGCCTTCCCGCGCTAAGTGCTCGACAAGGTGTTCGGGGGAAAGCGTAGGCAGCGAAGCGCTGGAGACGCCTAAACGCGGCGTTTTTTGTTGTGTCATATACAGCACCTTAATCACACCCCGAGGTGGTGGGGTGGCTGGATGCTAAATCAAACAGGTGGTTCATTAAATTGATATAAAAGCCACCTTTGGTTAACCTGTGGGTTGATAAACAGAGGTGTTGAATGAAGCCATCACCCATCAGTCTTCGTCATTTCAGGGTGTTCCTCGCAGTCGTTAGCTCTGGCAGCCTTGTGACGGCTGCCAAGCTTCTTCACATCACGCTGTCGGCGGTATCCAAAAGCATCAAGGAGCTTGAGCAGGAACTGGACGCCCAGTTGCTGGTGCGTGGGCGAAAGGGGGTGCAACTGACGCAAGCGGGCGAGTCGTTCAGCAAGCATGCCACTCAGACCATGGCCAACTTCCGGCTGGCCATGGAGGAGGTGAAAGATGTGCCCCAAGCACCCCAGGTTTTGAAAGTGGGTGCGTTACCGACTGCTGCTGGTTACATGCTTGCACCTGTCGTAGAGCAGATGCGTCAGCGATACCCCCATATTCAGGTGCAGGTCGCTTCCGGTATTTACGATTACCTGGTGGGCAAGCTGAGAACGCGTGAACTCGACTTGATCGTGGGCCGCTTGATCGGACGGGACATGGTAGGTGTGGTGTTTGAAGCACTCTACGAAGAGGATCTGGTGCTTGTGGTACGCAGTGGCCACCCATTGACCCGGCAGCGTCATCTTGGTTTGGAAGATCTGCGCCCCTACACGCTCGTCGTTTCGCCGCACGGGACCTTGGTGCGGATCAGCGTCGACAATTTTTTATTATCCAAGGGCGGGGTTGAGGGATTTCAAATACAGGAATCTCTGAGCGAGACATTCTCGCGAGTGTATGTGCAAGATTTCGATGGGGTGTGGTTTGTTCAGCGGGGGGTGGTCGATCTGGATATACGCATGGGGTTAGTTCAGCAATTGCCGTTCAGCAGCACACTGCTTCGTGCTCCGATAGGATTGACGTCCCCGACAGACCGGCCATTATCAGAGGCGGCCACCGTTTTTGCCGAGCTGTTGAGGCAATGGTGTGCTCAAGTGCAGCCCCAAAACTGAGCGACTGGATGGGCCTCAATATCGACTGACCTGCAGGAGGTGGTGATGGGGGACGATCCCGCTCGCCCCCGTAGCCTGATACCCGCACGATATAAATGCACTGGGCATTCAGCGGGTGGAGTGACAAAGCCTTTCTATGATCCGGCGGGCCCTGTTGGCACCGACGTCAACATGAATATCAATCATCTGCCGTTCACCGAATCGACACATGTTCTTGTATTGAGATTCGATAACAACTTTGTCCTCATCAAATGTCATCATGGTTTGCTCAACTACTTTCGCTTTAACTTCTTCGTGATTGCTTTCCGGGTTGGTGGCGATGGTCCAGAAGTAATGGCTAGTGGTTTCGGTTTCCGGGGTCACGCCATGGAAGCCGCGCATGTGGAAGCCGCCCCGCTGCGGATTGTCCAGGGGCTCGGTTCCGGCATCTACAGCGCCGGTCCAAATACGCAAGTGGCTGATATGAAACTCAATTTCCTGCCATCGATCGACAGTGCCCTTGAATGGGTAGGCGGCGACATAGGTCGGAGGTGGGACGGAGTCAGGCATGTGTCGAACAACGCGAACCGAATGGTCGTCACTTTCTACCGTCATCTGGGCATTCATGTGAACGCTGGCGTTGCCGCCAATGGTGCGTAGGTGGACATAGCCCAAATGGCTCAGATCCATCAAGTTGTCGTGTATGAGCTGATAGGGCGCGTCGTAGTGATACACGTCACCCTCAAAAAGATAATGCCCATTCGTGTGAACATCGTAGGCAGGAGGTTCATCGATAGGCTCTGGGTGTTCGGGGCTGCCAAACCAGATCCAAACAATCTGGTCTTTTTCAACCACGTGAAAGGCTGCCACTTTTGCTTTGCTAGGTATTTTTTCCTGGCCGGGGACCTCAATGCATTTACCGGCTTCATTGAACAAGAGACCGTGATAGCCGCAGCGAAGGCCGCTGGCTTCAAGTGTTCCATCAGACAGCGGTAGTGCCCTGTGACAGCATCGGTCTTCGAGTGCCGCCACCTTGCCATCCGCTGTGCGGAACATCACGACTGATGTGTTCAGCAAGGTTCGGCCCACGGGACGATCCTTGAGTTCCCAGCCCAACGCAGCCACATACCATTGATTGAGCGGGAATGTGGAAGGTTTGGCGGGTGCAATATCCTGGGCGAGTGACTGAAGGGGAGAGGCAGTCATGGGAGTCTCCGTTGCAGTGAATGTGTTGGTTAGAGATCAGAGGTCAAGTACGAGTCGAGGTGACTTTGCCCGGGAGCAGCATGGCGTGAAGCAATCATTCCTGGCGTGTTCATCGGCGGTCATGAATTGATCCCTGTGATCCGGGATACCCTCCAGCACGCGTGTCACGCAGGTCCCACACACGCCTTGTTCGCAGGATGTTTGAACTTCAATTCCCGCGTCGTCCAACACCTCGAATACGCTGCGGTCGACTGGAATTTCAAAGGTTCTACCGCTCCTGGCGAGCACTACCTCGAAGGGCGTGTTTGAACCCTGGTCACTGACCTGGCCCGCAAAGAACTCTCGATGCATGCGCGCTTGCGGCCAGCCGGCAGCCTCGCCGGTTTCCAGAATGTGGTTCATGAAGCCAGTGGGGCCGCACACATACAGATGGCAACCTTGATCGACCGTATCGAGAATGGCGGCGGCATTCAGTTTTTGCTGCTGCACGCCGCTGTCATCATGGAAAGTGATGCGGTCCGCGAACGGCGCATGAGCAAGTGCCTTGACGAATGCTGCACGGTCGCTGGAGCGGAAGCAGTAATGAAGCTCGAACTCCAGGCTGCGATGCGAAAGCTCATAAGCCATGGCCAGGATTGGGGTAATACCAATGCCTCCGGCAAACAGCAGATGGCGCTTAGCGCTGTGGTCGAGCTGGAACAGATTGCGTGGCGCACTGATCGTCAGCGTTTGACCTTGCTCTACAGCTGAGTGCATTGCCTGCGAGCCGCCGCGGGAGCTAGGCTCCCTCAGAACACTAATGAGATAGCGATTACGCTCTCGTGGGTCATTGCACAGCGAGTACTGGCGAATGAGCCCGCCTGGTACATGAACGTCGATGTGGGCACCGGCTTCAAAGGGCGGAAGTGATCCGCCATCCAAGGGGCTCAATTCAAAGCTGCAAACACCTTCTGCTTCGATTGCCTTGCGGCTGACGTTGACTTCAAACATGACTCATCCCTCCACATTCAAGCGGCTACTGAAAATTCACAGGTAAATGATCGACCGGGAGGAGGTCAGCCTGGCGCGAATGGCGGCAGCTCTGGCTTGCAGCCAGGCACGCGGGAAGTGACTAGGTGACGGGTGTTCATGGCACTACCTGATAATTATTTTTGTGAGGTGCTGTGACGGCATATCATGCTGGGCTGGCCCCAGCTATCGGTTGAGTAAATCCTCGGATCAATTGGTTGCGGTGTCAACTAATTTTCTCCAAGGCCAATTGAAGGTGTGCTCTCTATGTCCACGGCCCCCCAGCTAGACCTCGCCCGCTATTTCTCCAAGGCCAATTGAAGGTGTGCTCTCTATGTCCACGGCCCCCCAGCTAGACCTCGCCCGCTATGTGCCCGCGCTGCTGAATTTTCTGTCGAACAAACTCTCCTCAGGGGCTTCGCAGTGCTATCGAAAACACTTCGGGATTGGCGTTGTGGAGTGGAGGATGCTGTCCATGCTGGCAGTGGAAAGCGGGATAACGGCGAATCGTATCTGCCAGGTGATCGGCCTCGACAAAAGTGCTGTTAGCCGCTCTCTACAGGCGCTGGAGGTGGCAGGGCGAGTTCGTACGGAAGTAGATCCTGCTGACGGAAGGCGCTACACCGTTTCGCTTACCGAGAGCGGTGTGCAGTTGTACAACCGGGTCTTGATGGTTGCGCTTGAACGAGAGCGTCGCTTGCTGAGCGGCCTCTCGTCAGCCGAAGTCGATACCTTGATCAACTTGCTTGGACGCTTGAACAGCCAGGTCTCTCACGTCAACGACTACGATCCAGAGAACCCCTGAGCGTGATGACAATGATCTTCATCCGTTCGACGACCAAGCTGCACCTGAGATAACACTACCGGCTACCGGCGCCCCCTTCCGGTATCAACCCTCCACGCTGCCTTCGCACATTTGCGCGGGCATACCCCCCTCGGACCATCGCAACCGCACGATTCAATGCTTGGCCGCAAGTATCGCGATTGCCGATAGGTCACATCCCAACAAGCGATTAGTCAGAGCCCTGCACTGAGGTCAACCTGTTCCCGTCGTCTGGTCTATCCCGCCAGCTGACTTCACCTTGGCAGGTCGATCGCATCGATCCCGTTCGCCTCGTCCTGCCGTGCTGGCAAAGAAAATTGCCAACAAAAACAATAAAAGAGGGTTCGTTCGATGGCTATTCGCTCCATCGCCGCAGCGCGGCGTGCGCCTTTCACTCTGACGCTCGCCACTGCCTTGGTCTGCGGTCTTCCATGTGCCCAGGCGTTTGAAGTGCAGACCGACAACCCTGACCTCAGTCTGCGGTGGGACAACACGCTCAAGTACAGCTCTGCCTGGCGCCTGAAGGACCAAAGCAGCAAGCTCAGCAGCGGCTCGGTGGCGTTGAACCAGGACGATGGCGACCGCAACTTTGACAAGGGCCTGATCTCCAACCGCCTGGATGTACTCTCTGAACTGGACATTGGCTACCGCGAATACGGCGCGCGGATCAGTGGCGCGGGCTGGTTCGATACCGAATACCAGAAAGACAACGACAACAATGACCCGACGCGGGCCAACCAGCGTTCGGTTGCCTACGACGAATTCACCGACGATACCCGCCACTTGCACGGCGGCGACGGCGAGCTACTGGATGCCTTTGTCTACTGGAATGGTGATCTGGCCGACCGCGCGCTCTCGGTACGTCTGGGCCGCCACGGGCTGATTTGGGGTGAAAGCCTGTTCTTCGGCGCCAACGGTATCGCTGGCGGCATGGCACCGGTAGACGTGGTCAAGGCAGTGTCGGTACCCAACACCCAGTTCAAGGAAATCACCCGGCCGGTCAGCCAACTGTCGACCACCTATCAACTGACTAATGCATTGTCAGTCGGCGCTTACTACCAGTTCGAATGGGAAGAAACCCGTTTGCCGGGGGCTGGCAGCTATTTTTCGGTGAGCGACACCATTGGCGAAGGTAACGAGCGGCTGATTGTCGGCGCACCGTTCCCGCCATTTCTGGGCGGCAACCCCGGCAGCCCGGCAGCCTTTTTCCACGGCAACGACAAAGAAGCCAAGAGCTCGGGGCAGGGCGGCCTGCAGTTGCGCTACACCGCCGACACCGTTGAGTACGGCCTTTACGCCATCCAGTACCACGACAAATCTCCCAAGCTGTACTTGAAGCCAAGCGCTACCGGACCGAACTTCGCCACTGGCCAGATCGGCGAATACTACTGGGTCTATCCCGAAGAGATCCGTGCACTGGGCGCAAGCTTTGCCACCACGCTGAATGAGTACAGCTTCGCCGGTGAAGCCTCCATGCGCTGGAATATGCCGCTGGTTTCCAACGGCCAGACCGTTACGCCGGGCATGGTTGCCGACAATGACGACCATCCGCTTTATGCCGTGGGCCGCACGGCGCACCTGAACCTCAACATGCTGGCGTCGCTGGGCCCCTCGTTCATCGCCAATGAGGCAAGCCTGGTCGGCGAAATCGCTTGGAACCGCTTGCTCAGTGTCACCAAGAACCGTGCTGCGCTGGATCCGAGCGCTACCGACGACGGCGTTGGCATCAAGCTGGTGTACAGCCCGACATATCGGCAGATTTTCCCTGGCATCGACCTCAGTGTGCCAGTGGGCGTCAGCTACTTCCCCATGGGCAAATCGGCGGTGATCAGCAGCTTCGGCCCGGACCGCGGTGGCGATTTCAACATCGGCTTGAGTGCAACCTACCTGGACCGAGTCACCTTCGGCCTGACCTACACCCACTACTACGGCCCAGAGGACACCAACCTCAACGCCGCCAGCCAGTTTACGTTCAAACAATCACTGAAAGACCGGGACTACCTGGCCTTCTCGGTCAAAACAACATTCTGAGGGGACGCGTGCATGAACATTCCTTTCTCACTCAAGCATTTTTGTGTGGCCCTGCTCGGCGCTGCCGCGCTCAGTTTGCAACCCGTGCAAGCCGCTGGCCCGGATGATCTGGGCAAGCAACTGACGCCGCTGGGCGCTGAGCGCGCCGGTAACGCCGACGGCAGCATTCCGGCGTGGGACGGCGGCTACACCAAGGTGGACCCCGCGTTCAAAGAGGGTGGCAAGCGCGGCGATCCGTTTGCCGCTGACAAACCGCTGTTCAGCATCACTAGCAAGAACATGGACCAGTACGCGGCCAAACTCAGCGATGGCACCAAAGCCATGTTCAAGCGTTACCCGGATACCTATCGCATCGACGTTTATCCAACCCGGCGCAGCGCTGCAGCTCCGCAATGGGTGTACGACAACACCCTGAACAATGCCAAGCACGCCAAGCTGGTGCAAAGCAGTGCAGGCCTTGTGCCCGAAGGTGCCTACGGCGGTATTCCGTTCCCGATCCCGAAAGACGGCACAGAGGCGATGTGGAACCACATCCTCAACTGGCGCGGCACGTCACTGGCGATGGATTTCCGGCATTACTTGATCACCGCCGATGGCGCCCAAGTACTGACCACTGACGGCAAAGCGGTGCAGGAGATGCCGTATTACTACAAGGATGGTAACGCCGCCAGCTTCGACGGTGACTATTGGCTGTTCCGCCTGCTCAACGTTGGCCCGCCATTGCGGGCAGGCGAACAAATCATGGGACGTACCAACCTCAATGGCGACAAGTCAGAGGCCCACGTCTACCTGACCGGTCAGCGACGAGTGCGCAAGCTGCCCAACGCCTGCTGCGACACCCCTACGCCGGCGACTGCAGGCGTGATGTCGTTCGATGAGCTGAGTGTGTTCCAAGGTCGGCTGGACCGCTTCAACTGGAAGTTGGTGGGCAAGCAAGAGATGTACATCCCCTACAACACCAACAAGGTCCAGGCTGCCGGCAAGCCTGAAGACCTGTTCGACAAACATCACCTGAACCCCGACCAAGTGCGCTGGGAGCTCCATCGTGTGTGGGTGGTAGACGCCGAACTTGCTCCCGGCAAGCGTCACCAGTTGCCCAAAGGGCGGTACTACCTCGACGAGGACACATGGCAAGCCATGCTCGGTGACCGCTGGGACGCCAATGGCCAGTTGGCCAAGACCCTGTGGTCGCTGCCCGCGGTGATGCCAGACCTACCGGCGGTGGCCCAGTTGTCTTCGGGCTTCTATGACCTGGTGTCCGGTGCCTGGTTCATCCAGAACGTTTACACCGGCAAAGCTCAGCAGTACGCCTCGGTCGAACGTTACAAACCTGCTGAATTCTCACCTGCCGCAATGGCCGGGCGGGGCGTGCGCTGACGATGTTCAGGGGAGGGTGCATAGCGCCTTCCCCTCCTGCGACAGAATCGAGGTAGATATGAACACACTGCGTCAGTTGAGTGGCCTGTTGTTGGCCCTCCTTATGCCCTTTGCGCCTTATTGCCTGGCTCAAGGGCTGGTGGTCGGCGACGTACTACAGAGCCCGGCGGCCAAGGTTGCCAACCCTCAGCGCGGGGTTTTCACTGCCCTGGCCTTGGCGGGCCAGCGCCTGGTGGCGGTAGGTGAACGCGGTCTGATCCTGCTATCCGATGACAACGGCGAGCATTGGCGTCAAGCCCGCGTGCCGGTATCGGTGGGGCTCACCGCAGTGCAGTTTGCCGATGCCAATGTCGGCTGGGCCGTGGGCCATGGCGGTGTAGTACTGGGGACTGGCGACGGTGGCGAAAGCTGGAGACTTCAGCTCGATGGCCTGCGTGCAGCGCAGCTTGAATTGCAGGCAGCGCAAAGCGCGCTGTCGACCCAGGCGGATGACGAAGTGGCGCAAGTACGCGTACAAACCGCCGAACGCCTGCTTGCTGAAGGGCCCGACAAACCACTCCTGGCGCTGTCAGCCCGTGACACCAAGCATGTGCTGGTGGTTGGTGCCTACGGCCTGGCTTTGCGCAGCGATGACGGCGGCGCTAGCTGGCATTCAGCGATGGGCCAGATCGATAACCCAATGGGCCTGCACCTGTATGCCGTGGCGTACCAAGGTAATGACTTGGTGCTGGCCGGCGAGCAGGGCTACTTAGCGCGGGCGCTGGACGGTGAACACTTCGAACAGATAAGCAGCCCCTATGCCGGCACGCTGTTCACCTTGGCAACGCGCGGCGACGGTGCACTGCTCATTGGCGGGCTCAAAGGCCACGCGTTTGTCCTGGCGCCCGGTGCCGAGCGCGCCGAAGCGTTGCCGACCCTGGCGCCGGTGTCCTTCAGTGATGCCAGTGTTCTAAACGATGGTCGCGTGCTGCTGGCCAATCAAGCGGGCGGATTGTTTGCAAGCGCTCCCTCGGGATTCACCCCGGTCTCCGAATCATTGCGCAAACCGGTCTCAGGCATCGTCCAGGCCGCCGATGGCAGCCTCGTTGCCGCGGGGTTCTCCGGGCTTTCGCGCCTGCCACAGCCCACCGTTTCCGCTTCGGAGTGAGTCAATGAATTCCGCTCGCCAAACCCTGTCATCCGCGTCCGATAACTTCGATCCTCGCTCTGGATCGCTGATCGAACGCGCACTGTTCAATCACCGCCATTGGGTGCTGTTGCTGTGCTTGCTGACCACCGTGCTGCTCGGTTGGCAGTCGGGCCGCCTGGAGCTCAATGCCAGCTTCGAGAAGATGATCCCCACCGGGCACCCCTACATCGCCAACTACCTGGACAACCAGAAGGAGTTGTCCGGCATCGGCAATGCGGTGCGTATCGCCGTCACCAACCGCCACGGTGATATCTACGACGCCCATTACCTGCGTACCCTGCAGGCGCTGAGCGACCAGATCTACCTGTTGCCGGGTGTTGACCGCGCCTACATGAAATCGCTGTGGACGCCTGCCACCCGTTGGGTTTCGGTGACCGAAGAGGGCCTGGACGGCGGCCCGGTGATTCCTGATGAATACGATGGCAGCCCGTCATCGCTGGGCGAACTGCGGCGCAACGTGCAATTGTCCAACGAGATCGGTCAATTGGTAGCCTTCGACCAGCGCTCCAGTATCATCTACGTGCCGCTGATGGCGCGCACGCCCGATGGCAAGCCGTTGGACTACCGGGTGTTGTCCGATCAGTTGGAGACCCTGCGGGCGAAGTACCAGAGCGACAGCGTCGATATCCACATCACCGGTTTCGCCAAGAAAGTCGGTGACCTGATCGAAGGCCTGGAGCAGATCCTGCTGTTCTTCGCTGTTGCCATCCTGATCACCACGGTGGTGCTCTACGGCTACACGCGTTGTGTGCGCAGTACCTTGCTGGTGGTGTTCTGCTCGCTGGTGGCGGTGGTCTGGCAGCTTGGCCTGCTGCCCCTACTGGGCTACGAGCTGGACCCCTATTCGGTGCTGGTGCCGTTCCTGGTGTTCGCCATTGGCATGAGCCACGGCGCGCAGAAAATGAACGGCATCATGCAGGACATCGGTCGCGGTATGCACCGCGTGGTGGCTGCGCGTTTCACCTTCCGCCGACTGTTCCTCGCAGGCCTCACTGCGCTGCTGTGCGACGCCGTGGGCTTTGCCGTTTTGATGCTTATCCAGATCCAGGTGATCCAGGACCTGGCGATCATCGCCAGCATCGGTGTGGCCGTGCTGATCCTCACCAACCTGATCCTGCTTCCGGTGCTGCTCTCCTATGTCGGCGTCAGTCCTAACGCTGCTGCGTTGAGCCTTAGAAGCGAGCGGGCCGAGGAGGGGGGCCAGGTGCGTCATGCATTCTGGCGCTTCCTTGACCTGTTCACCCGCAAGCCCTGGGCCGCCGTCTGCGTGGTTGTCAGCCTGGTGATGGCAGTGCTCGGCTTCCTGGTCAGCCTGAACTTGGCCATCGGCGATCTTGACGCCGGGGCCCCGGAGTTGCGCGCCGACTCGCGCTACAACCTGGACGATGCCTTCATGACCCGCAGTTACGGGGCCAGCAGCGATCTTTTCGCGATCATGGTGCGTACACCAAACAGCGCCTGCGCACGCTACGACATCCTGCGCAAGGTCGATGAGCTGGACTGGCAACTGCGCAGCCTGCCGGGCGTGGACTCGACCAACTCGCTGGCGCTGCTCAACCGTCGGATGCTGGTAGGTCTCTCCGAAGGCAGCCCCAAGTGGTACGAACTGCAGAACAACCAGGCGATGCTCAACATGATCACCGCCAGCGCGCCGCGCGGGCTGTACAACGAGTCGTGCAACTTGCTCACGCTCTATGTCTACCTCTCCGACCACAAGGCGCAAACGCTGACCCGGCTGGTGGAGCACGTCGAAGCCTTCGCCGCTGCCAACGACACCGACGAAGTCAAATTCCAGTTGGCTGCCGGTAACGCCGGGATCGAGGCCGCTACCAACATCGTGGTCAAGGAAGCCAATCGCGAGATGCTGTTCTGGGTCTACGGCGCGGTGATCTTGCTGTGTCTGATCACCTTCCGCTCCTGGCGCGCCACCCTCTGTGCGGTGATTCCGCTGATGCTTACCTCCATTCTCTGCGAGGCGTTGATGGTCTGGCTGGGCATCGGCGTCAAGGTCGCCACCTTGCCGGTGATCGCCTTGGGCGTGGGCATTGGCGTCGACTACGCGCTGTATGTGATGAGCATCATGCTTGGCCACCTGCGCCAGGGCGCCAGCCTTTCCGAAGCCTATTACCGCGCGCTGGTCTCCACCGGCAAGGTGGTGATGCTCACCGGCGTGACCCTGGCCATCGGCGTCGGCACCTGGATCTTCTCACCCATCAAGTTCCAGGCCGACATGGGCGTGCTATTGGCCTTCATGTTCGTCTGGAACATGGTCGGCGCATTGCTGCTGTTGCCAGCGCTCGCCTATTTCCTGCTGCCAGCGACCCGCCGCAGCGATGCAGTCGTCGCCGCCGAGCCCGTCGCCGATATGCAGCCCGCCAAGGCCGCCGCCACGGGTCGCCCGTTGTTGCTGGATACCGCCAGCCGCTGACCTTCGCCCCAACAACAAGAGCACATGGGTATGACACCACTGATCGAGACTTTGCAAACCCTCTGGCTCGCAATGCCGCGCGGCCTACAGACGGCCATGGAGGCGCACTGCAATGAGCACTGAGCGCCAGGCGGGTTTGCCGCAATCCTTGTTGCTACTGTTTGGCAGCTGTTTGCCGGTGCTGGGCGCGGTGCTGCTGGCACCGGTACTGCCGCGCATGCAGGCGCATTTTGCCGATACACCCGGCGCCGAAGTGCTGGTGCCCATCAGCCTGACTATTCCTGCATTGGTGATCGCGCTTCTGGCGCCTTTTGCCGGTGTCATCGCCGACCGTCTGGGGCGCAAGCCGCTGTTGCTGGCCTCGATGATGCTTTACAGCCTCTGCGGGCTGCTGCCGCTGTGGCTTGAGTCGCTGCTGGGTATCGTCATCAGCCGTGCAGGCCTGGGCCTGGCGGAGGCTGGCATCATGACCTGCTGCACGACGCTGATGGGTGACTACTACCAGGGCGGGCGGCGCGAGCGCCTGTTCGCCCTGCAGATGGTCGCCACTTCGCTTTCGGCGGCAGTGTTCATCGCCTTGGGCGGCGCACTTGGGCAAAACGACTGGCGTCTGCCTTTCGTGCTGTACGGCGCCGGCCTGTTGCTCCTGCCGCTGATGGCAATGCTGCTTTGGGAGCCGAAGGTCGCTGAAGCCGCGGCGTTGTCTGGCAAGGCTGAAGACTTCCCGTGGCGCAGGCTCTTGCCGTTGTACCTGCTCACCGTACTGGCGGGCATCAGCCTATTCATCGTGCCGGTGCAAGCCGGTTTCCTGCTCACCTTGCTGCACGTCGACTCGCCCCAGCAGATCGGCATGACCATGGGCGCCAACCAGCTCGGCGTGCTGGCCGGTGCACTGAGCTTCCGCCTGCTCAACGCCCAGCGCCGGCAACACCTGCTGCTGCTGGCTTTCGCCACAGCCGGGGGCGGTGGGCTGCTGATGGCCACCACCGACAACCCAGCGCTGGTGGTGGTTGCGGTGCTGATCAATGGCCTGGGCATCGGATTGATGCTGCCGACCCTGATCACCGGGGTGATGAGGCAGGTTGATTTCACCCAGCGCGGCCGCGCCACCGGAGGCTTCACCGCGGCCCTATTCGCCGGCGAGTTCATCAGCCCTCTGGTGGTGCTGGGCCTTAATGGCGGCGTGGTCGCCCAATTGCCTGGCGCCCTGACCGTGGTGGCTGTCGCCCAGTTGCTGCTGGCGCTCGCCTGCGTGGTGCTGGCGAAGTGTTTCCGTTCGCGCGGCGCTGGCGCTACCACCACGCCTGATCACATCTAGAGGTAGCCATGCCCCTCGTGACGGCAATTGATTGAAAGGAGTTTTCATGCAAGCACTTCCCCCATTCCAGCGCGTGGTCACCGGCCACGACAAGGAGGGCCGGGCCGTGGTCACCCTGGCAGGCCCTACGCCCAACAACTTCCCGCTCAAGGCGGTGCCCGGCACCCTGTTCTATGAGGTCTGGAACAGCAGCGTCAGCCCGGCGCTGCTGGACAATGGCGCCGACCCAACCGACAAGCCCCTGCAGCTTTCCCCCGGCGACCAGGGCAGTGTTATCCGTGTGGTGGATATCCCGCCGGACAGCGTGCAGAACCAAGTTAGCGCCGAGGAGGCCGCCGCGGCCTTCGCCGAGATCGGCCAAGCCCATGCAGGCACTGGCAAGGCCGACTCCAGGCACAAGCTCATGCACCGCACCGAAACCCTCGACTACGGCCTCGTCACCGAGGGTGAGGTGTGGCTGGTGCTCGACGGCGAGGAAGTCCACCTCAAACGCGGCGACATCGTGGTCCAGCGCGGCACCAACCATGCCTGGAGCAACCGCACCGAGAACATGGCGCGGATGGTCTTCATCCTGCTTGACGGCCGCTACGCCCCCGAACTCAAGGAGATGCTGCAATGAAGCTTGCCACACTCGACGACGGCAGCCGCGACGGCCGCCTGCTACTGGTTTCCTGTGACTTGAGCCGTGCGGTGGACGCCGCCGATATCGCCCCCACGTTGCAAGCGGCCGTGGATGACTGGCCGAACGTGGAGGCCGACTTGCGCGGCCGCTATGATGCCCTTAACAAAGGTGAACTCGCCGGTGCCTTCGACTTCGAACCCAACCGCGTGATGGCGCCGCTGCCGCGTGCATGGCAATGGCTGGACGGCTCTTGCTTCCTCAGCCACGGCGAGCTGATGCAGCGAGCGTTCAACCTTGCGCCCATCGAAGGCGTAGAGTCCACGCCGTTGATGTACCAGGGCGCTGGCGACGACTTCCTTGGCCCGCAGCAAGACATTGCACTGCCCAGCGAGGCCCACGGCATCGACTTCGAAGGCGAGTTCGCTGTGCTGGTGGACGAGGTGCCCATGGGCTGCACGGCCGAACAGGCACTGAAGCATATTCGCCTGGTACTGCAGGTCAACGACGTCAGCCTGCGGGCGTTGGCACCACGGGAGATGAAGACCGGCTTCGGCTTCGTTCAGGCCAAATCCTCCTCCAGCTTCGCCCCGGTGGCCGTTACCCCAGACGAGTTGGGAGGTGCCTGGCGCGACGGTCGCGTGCACCTGCCGCTGAACGTGGAGTGGAACGGCCAGTGGTTTGGCCACCCGCATGGCGGCGCCATGCACTTCGGCTTCCACCAGTTGATCGCCCATGCCGCACTGACCCGTCGCCTTGGCGCCGGCAGCGTGATTGGCTCTGGCACCGTTTCCAATGCCGACCGCAGCGTGGGATCGGCGTGTATTTCCGAGTGCCGCGCCATTGAAATGATCGAACACGGTGCGCCGCGCACCGGCTTCCTACAATTCGGTCACCGCATTCGCATGGAGGCGCGCAACACGGATGGTTCGCCGTTGTTCGGTGCCATCGACCAGCAGGTAGTCCAGGCAGCCCCGCCATGCGCGTGATGATTACCGGAGCTGCCGGTTTCCTTGGACGCTTGCTGGTGCAACGACTGCTGGACAAGGGCCAACTGCGCGGCCAGCCGTTGGAAGCGCTGGTGTTACTGGATCAGCAACTGGAGGGTTTTCCTTCCGACCCGCGCCTGCGCTTGCTCGCCGGCAGCATCGCAGAACCGACCCTGTTACGCCGCGCCCTGGCCGATGGCGTGGATGTCGTGTTCCATCTGGTGAGCGTCCCCGGCGGCGCAGCCGAGGAGCACTATGCATTGGGCCGGCAGGTGAATCTGCTGGCGACCCTGGAATTGCTCGACCAGTTGCGCAACGCTGCGCGGTCACCGGTGCTGGTCTACGCCAGCAGCGTGGCCGTGTACGGTGCGCAACTGCCGGCACGCATGGACGAGCAGTGGATGCCGCGTCCGGCGCTGTCTTATGGCGCGCACAAGGTCATGGTGGAAACCCAGCTCAATGACCTCGCCCGCCGTGGCGAGGTAGATGGCCGCGCATTGCGGCTACCGGGCATCGTCGCAAGGCCCCGCGAGCCGAATGGCTTGCGTTCGGCCTTCATGAGCGACCTGATGCACGCCCTTGCCGCGGGAGAAAACTATTGCTGCCCGGTATCGCCGAAGGCCACCGCCTGGTGGATGTCGGCGCGTTGCTGCGTCGACAACCTGCTGCATGCCGCCGAACTGCAAAACCCCGGCCCTCAGCGGGTGTGGCAGTTGCCAGTGCTGCACCTGGCCATGGACCAAGTGGTCGAAGCCCTGGCCGAGGCCTTCGGCGACGACCGTCGGGCCTTGGTGAGCTACCAGCCGAACGCGGACCTGGAGGCGTTGTTCGGCCGCTATCCGCCTTTGCGTACCCCGCAATCGCGAGCCCTGGGATTTCATCACGATGGCTCTGCCCAAACCCTGGTGCGTAACGCCCTTAGCCTGAGCCAACGCCCGCGCCATGCGCGCGCGTCATTACAAACCCTTTGAGACCTGCTGCCATGACCCTTGCCCGTAAACGCCGCCTCGTCGATCTCTCGGTAACGCTGGACAACAACCCCTACACCGACCCGCCGCCGCTGCTGCCCAAGATCGACTACATGGACCACCAGCAGGGTTGGCCAGAAATGGCCGCGATGTTCCCTGGCCTGTCCCTGGACCAGATGCCGGGGCACGAGTCGTGGGCAGCAGAGCGCCTGTCGATCACCACCCACAGCGGCACCCACATGGATGCGCCTTGGCACTACGCCTCTACCACCGACGGCGGCAAGCCGGCGTTCGGTATCGATGAACTGCCGCTGGAGTGGTGCCTACAAGCGGGAGTGAAGCTGGACTTTCGCCACCTGCCCGATGGCCATGTGGTGACTGGCGCCGAGGTGCACGCTGAGCTTTCGCGTATCGGCCATGAGTTGCAGCCGCTGGACATCGTGCTGGTGAACACCCGTGCCGGCAGCCTGTTCGGCGAGCCGGGGTATCTGGAAGCAGGCGTCGGCATGGGCCGTGAAGCCACCCTCTACCTGCTGGAGCGCGGCGTGCGAGTCGTGGGTACCGACGCTTGGAGCTGGGACGCGCCCTTCAAGTACACCCGCGAACGCTTCGCCGAGAGTGGCGATGCGTCGATCATCTGGGAAGGCCACAAGGCTGGGCGCGACATCGGCTACGGCCAGATGGAGAAACTGGCCAACCTTGATTGCCTGCCGGCCAGCGGCTTTTTGGTGTCTTGCTTCCCTTACAAGATCAAGCATGCCTCGGCCGGCTTCGTCCGCGCCGTGGCCATCTTCGAAGAATAAGAACAGGAGCAACTCCCCATGCGATTACGCATACTGTTGGCGGCCCTAGCGTGCCTTGCGCCAGTGCTCGCCGATGCGGCCGAGCGCCCCAATATACTGCTGATCGTGGCCGATGACCTGGGCTACTCCGACCTCGGCGCCTTCGGTGGTGAAATTGCCACACCGAGCCTCGATCACCTGGCGGCCAGTGGTCTGCAGCTGACCAGCATGTACGCTGCGCCGACCTGTTCGCCGACCCGATCCATGCTGATGTCCGGCACCGACAATCACCTGGCCGGGCTGGGTACCATGGCCGAAGGGATGCAGCCATTCCAGCGAGGCAAGCCAGGCTATGAGGGCTACCTCAACCAACAGGCGCACTCCATCGCCGGCCTGTTGCGCGATGGTGGTTACCGTACCGCCATGGTCGGCAAGTGGCACTTGGGCCTGGCCCCGGAGCAGGGCCCGGACCGTCGTGGCTTCGAGCAGTCTTTCACCCTGCTCGAAGGGGGTGGGGTGCACTTCAAGCCCGCCCCTGGCTCGACCGCGAAGATCGAACAACTCTCTTACCGCGAGAATGGCAAGCCAGTGGAGCTTCCAGATGACTTCTATTCCACGGACTTCTATACCGACAAGTTGCTGGCGTACCTGAAGGCGGGGCAGGGCAGTGGCAAACCCTTCTTCGCGTATGCGGCTTACACCTCGCCACACTGGCCGTTGCAAGCACCGCAGGCTTACCTGGATAAATACCGCGGTCGCTACGACGGCGGCTACGACGCGGTTCGCCAGGCGCGAATCGAGCGCATGAAAGAAAAAGGTCTGCTGCCTGCCGACTTCCAGAGCGCCGCGCCGCTCCCGGTCACCCCGCAGTTGCCTGGCTGGGACCAACTGGACCCCCAGCGCAAGCGCATCGAGGCGCGCAAGATGGAGATCTACGCCGCGATGGTGGACAACCTCGACCACAACGTCGGTCGCCTGCTGGAATACCTGCAGACCAGCGGCCAGATGGACAACACCTTGATCGTTTTCATGTCCGACAACGGCCCCGCTGGCGAACGCCACGAGCAGTACTACCCCGCGGCGCCGAATACCGACAACCGCCTGGAGAATCTCGGCCGACGCGGGTCGCAGATCGACTACGGGCTGCGCTGGGCAGAGGTGAGCGCGGCGCCACTGCGGCTGTTCAAGGGCAGCACCGCCGAAGGCGGTATCAGCGTGCCGGCCATCGTACAATTGCCGGCCAGCCTGCGTCGTCAGGGGCTGGAACGTGGTGTGGCACGGGTGGATGACCTAGCGCCGACCTTCCTCGCCCTGGCGGGTCTGCCGGACCCGGGTGACCAGTACCAAGGCCAGCCCAAGCATCCCATCACCGGCCGCTCCATGCTGCCGATGCTCGAAGGCAAAGGCCGGGCTGGGCCGGTAATGGCCGGTGAGCTGTTTGGCAGCCGCTATTACCGTGAAGGTAACCTGAAACTCCTGGGCCTGGTGCCCTGGAGCATGCCGGGCCAGCCCCAGCCAGCGTTGCGTTGGCAGTTGTTCGACTTGTCGCACGATCGCGGCGAGCAGCACGACCTCTCCGCCAGCCAGCCGGAAACGACGCAACGCTTGCAGCAGGCCTGGCAGGACTACGCCCGCCGTGTCGGAGTGGTCGCACCGCCTCTGGCCAATGCCCCATGAGGCGCCAGCTCTTCGTCGTCGGTTGCTTGAGTGTGCTGGCCCTGGCGACGGTAGCTGCGCGGCCGCCCACCAGCCTGCCCTTGGGCAATGTCGCCGGCTGCGAGGCCTACGGTGGCTTGCCGGCGGGTTGGGGCAACGACCCGCTGGCCGGGATGATCCGCGTCAGCGGCGGGCGTTTTACCCCCGGCACTGATGGGGGTTACCCGGATGAGCGACCGTTCGCCGCAGTGCACGTCGGCGACTTCTGGATCGATCGCACCGAAGTTACCCGCGCGCAGTTCGGCGCCTTTGTCGAGGCTACCCATTACATCACCGAGGCTGAGCGCTCCGGTGGCGCCGCGTTGTTCCACGTACCGCTGGACACGGCCAGCGACGGGTCGGCGTTGCCTTGGTGGCGTTACGTAAGGGGGGCTGACTGGCGCCACCCATCGGGCCCGGACGGGCCGTTGGCCAACCTGGACCAATACCCAGTGACCTTGGTCACCCTGGCGGACGCCCAGGCCTACGCACAGTGGCGCGGCAACGACCTTCCCAGCGAGGCCGAGTGGGAATATGCAGCGCGCGGCGTTGACCCCTCGCAACGTCTCGGCGAGGAACCACGCGACAGCAACGGCCAGCCCGCCGCAAATTACTGGCAGGGCGTGTTCCCCGTGCATGACGCAGCCGAGGACGGTTTCGCTGGCGTTGCCCCAGTGGGCTGTTTTGCCACCAACGCCGCTGGGCTGTTCGACATGATCGGCAACGTTTGGGAATGGACGGCAGATGCCCAATGGGGGCCGCTGATCAGTCACGCCAATGGCGATCCGAGCCAATTGCGTAGCGCGCTTGCACGGTCGCGTCCCCAGGTCATCAAGGGTGGCTCCTACCTTTGCGCCGCGTCCTATTGCGCCCGCTATCGCACGGCGGCACGTGAGCGCCAGGATGCGGACCTGGCGACCTCTCATGTGGGCTTTCGCACCATTCGCCGTATCCCGCCAACAACCTTGACCCACTCGGAGTGGTAGGGTAGTACAAGCAGTCTGAATGACCCCTCGCCAACCGGTTTGCCGGGAAACGAAGAGCGGGTCGCCCCAGGGTATGGGGGCGACCCGCTCACGGCGTGTCAGCGTTCGTGGAACCACCCACCCTCAATGTTTGGGTGGCGGGCCGCCAGGGGCCCATTTTTCCTGGTAGTGGAAGAGGAAGTACTGCGAGTTATCGGCACCGGGCGCTGCAACCCGCGCGGTCCAGCGCTCGTCATGCAGGTCCATGTCGGCGTCGTATTCCACGTGGCAGCCCATGGGGCTGTTGAAGTACCAGAACCAGTTGGACCCCAGCTGGTGACGCCCTGGCCCCCAGAACGACTCATAGCCTTTCTCGACGAAGCGGGTACCGGCAATCATCACCTCGGTTGGGCCACCCATGTGGAAGGTAAAGTGTTCGATACCTTTCATGAACGGCGGCGTCTGGATCAGGAACAGGGTATGGTGGTCCTGGGTGCCAGCCGGGCGCAGGAAGGGGCCGGTGTCGACGAAGCGGTCGGTGCAGACAAAGCCCAGGCGGGTGTAGAACGCTTCTGCCTTGGCCTGGTCAGGCACGAAATAGACCACATGCGACAGGCTGCGTGGCAAAGCCGGGATGTCGTCGCTGGCGCCCAGCGAGTTGATGGCGCGGCCCAACTGTGCGCCGGGGGCGTTGCTTATTTCGCCGGGCATCACCAACGGGCGGCGCAGGGTGATGCGAAAACCCAGGGCGAAGCCCATGTCGTCCACCACGCGCAAAACGCCGTCCTCCCCACGCACAACGGTGCGGTCCTTGGAAAGTTCGGCCTCGATGGCCTGCAGGGTGGCTTCGTCGGCTACGCCGTAAACAGTTTCGCGCAGGGTGTTCGCAGTCTCCATGGCCTTGGGCAGGCGTGGGTCGTCGCGGTGGCGAATTTCAATACCTGTGCCGTCCAGAGCCTCAAGGTAGCCGCCGGCTTCGTCCAGCTTGCCCGGCTTCAAACCGTAGTCGGTGAGGTATTGCACGCAGGCGTCGACGTTGTCGACGCCGAACACAAGGTAATCAGGTCCGATGATCTTCATGGTCGGTTTCTCTTCTCGTCTATCAGGCGGTACGACCACCGAGGTTTTCGGCGACCCAGTCGGCGATGTACTGGCCGGCGTTAATGGAGTTATCGAAGCTGGAGTGCTGCACACCGCCTTCGCGCGGGGTGAAGATCTTGAGTTCGCGCTTGGGGCTATTGACCAGTTGTTCGTAGGTGCGGTGGGCCCATTTGAGCGGGATCTGTGAGTCCTGCTCGCCATGGGTGACCAGGAACGGCACCTTGATCCGCTCCACCACGCCGTCCAGGTGGACGTTTTCGGCGATGGTCATGAATTCGTCGATGTTCTTACCGCCCCAGACCCAGCGCACGTGCTCCCAGTAATGCGGCACCGGGAAGCTGCCTTCGCGTTCCAGGCGGCGCTTTTGCACGTCGCGCCAGTCGTGGTTGGCGCCCCACACCACGCCACAGGCAAAGCGCGGCTCGAAAGCCACCACACGCGGGCAGTAGTAGCCGCCCAGCGACACGCCTTCGCAGCCGATGCGCTTGGGGTCCACATCCGCACGGGTTTCCAGCCAGTCGAACACGCGGCTGCCCCAATGCTCGGCGTCATAACGGGCTTTCAGGTCGTGCAGGCGCAGCGCTTCGCCGGTGCCCGGCTGGTCGATCACCAGCGATGACACGCCCCGCTTGGCGAGCCAGGCCGGCAGGCCAACTCGGTATTTCATTTCTTTCGTGGAATCCAGGCCGTTGAGTTGCAGCAGTAGAGGCGCCGGCCCCTGTACGCCTTCGGCACGGATGAATAGCCCGGAAATGACTTTGCCCTCATAGGGGATCTCGACCCGCTCGCAGTTCTCGCCGGAGAGCGCGATGCCGCGGGCGAAGGTGTCGAGGAAGCGTTGGTAAAGCTCCATGCGACCTGGGGCGCCGTGAGCTTGAAGCCGTTCACCTGTGAGGTAGTAGGTTGCGGCACGGTTGTACTTTTCGCCGGCCGAAAGCAGGCGGCCTTTCTCTTCGTCCTCGCGGGCCAGGTCACAGAGTTTGTCGGCCGTCTTCGACCAGGCTTCTCGAAAGGCGCGGGTTCCGGCGGCGTCAGGTTGCTTGGCGGCTTCCTGAAGCGGTTCGCACATTTCGACGATTTCACCGATGCGCGCGCCCATCTCAATAGCGAGGTTTACTGAGAGGTTCCAAACGTAGTTGGTGGGGAAATAGCGGAACATATTGTTGTTTTTCCTTCTTCTGGTCCTGGCCGCCATCGACCCTGCATAGCCAGGGCTATCGCCCGAGGCGCTGTTCGCAGATCGGCAGGGCTCAAGTCGGGCAACCCGGTGTGAACGCTCCCGCATCAGGCAGTGGCGCGGGCGTCGGCCGCCCCTTGGGGCAGCTTGCGCAAGCTCGCATGGGCCAAAGGATTGGACAAATCGCTTGTTCGGATGCCAGCTATCGGATTGCGAGATACCTGGCGTGCCGCCGTGACGGCAGGCATGGCGAACGCTGAGGGCACGCATCGCCAGTATCGATTGGTTGGCGCATCCGGGATGGGGCCGTAGCGGGACCCCGAATGCCGAGGGGCTCAAGCGGTAACGGCAGACTCTGGGCGGCTGACCATCTCCGTCAGCTTTTCGCGCAGCCAGCGCAGCATGGGGTCACGGTCCAGGCTGCGGTGCCAACTCATGTATTCCTGCATGGCCGGCAGCTCCACCGGCGGCGGCAAGATGCGCAGCGGCAGGTTGCGTGCATAAAGCCGTGCCAGGCGGCTGTGCATGGTGGCGATGCGTTGGGTCCCAATGACCAGTTGCGCCAAGGTATTGAAGTCGTGGGTGATGACTTCCACGCGGCGTTTGCAGCCGTATTGGCTCATGAACCACTCCTCTATGCCGGGCGTACGGCTGCGCCCGAAGGCGACGCCGACATGGCCCAGCTCAAGGTAGCGTTCCAGTGTGAGGCGCTCGCCGATGCTGTGGTTCTCGGCGCACACCACGCAGACGTGCTGTTCGTCGAACAAGAGCTGTGAGGGGTGCTCCTTAACGATGAAGTGCTCTGGCGCGATCATCAGGTCCACTTCGCCGCGCATGAGCATTTCCATGGCGGTCTGGCCGGGGCTGATGAGTTCGAAGGTGATGTTCGGGGCTTCGTGGTTGATCTCGCGAATCGCTTCGGCGAACAGCACGCTGATCAGGTAGTCCGAGGCCATGATGCGGAAGTGACGTTTACTCTCGGAGATGTCGTGCACCGGTTTGGCGGTGATGGAGGTCTGGATTTTCAGCAGTACGTCGCGAACCGGTAACGCCAGTTCCTTTGCCAGTGGGGTGGGCATCATCTTGCGGCCCACCTGCACTAGCAGGTCATCTTCGAAGTAGGTCCGCAGGCGTCCGAGCACACCGCTGGTGGCCGATTGGGTCATGTGCAGGCGGGTGGCGGCACGGGTGATGTTCTGCTCTTCGAGCAGTACATCCAGCGCCACCAGGAGGTTCAAATCCAGGTGTTTAAAGCGCATCACGGGCATCTCTTGTTGTATTTATTTTCGCGATACCCTGCATCCCGACTAACGATTAGTCAAATTGTTCCTGCGTTCCTAGCCTGTGCTCCTAAGGGCCTCTCTGTTGTTGTGCTATCCAGCCGCGCTGGCGTGGTCCCGGTCAAAACACTGTTAATGCTCGGGTTGTCACGCTCGCGATCGACCCTGCGCTCCCACAACAAGAACAAGGATTCATCCATGAGCAGCGATATCAGCAAGGTACTCGTAGTCGGCGGCGGGATTGGTGGCCTCTGCGCGGCCATCGCATTGCGCCGCCAGGGCATCGCGGTGGACCTGGTGGAAATCAAGTCCGAGTGGACCGTCTATGGTGTCGGCATCATTCAGCAGAGCAACGTGGTGCGAGAGATGGCCCGCCTCGGCGTGCTCGAAGGCTACCTCGAAGCGGCCTATGCCTTCGAGGATGTTGGCATCTACGATCTGCAGGGCAATGCCCTGGTACGCATCCCAGGCCAGCGCCTGGCCGGCCCGGAGTATCCCGCCAACGTCGGTATCTCGCGCCTGTCTCTGCACCAGGTGCTGAGCACCACTGCGATCGATCTTGGCACCCAGGTACGCCTTGGCTTGTCGGTAGATTCCTTCCAACAAGACGCGGCCGGCGTGGATGTGAGCTTCACCGATGGCAGCGCTGCTCGCTACGACTTGGTTGTGGGGGCAGATGGCGTTTACTCGAAGATTCGCGGCATGCTCTTTGGCGACACCTACAAGCCGCGTTTCACCGGGCAGGCCGTGTGGCGCTACAACTTTCCTCGACATCCTTCCATTGATCATCTGGCGAGCTATGTCGGTGCTGAGGGCAACGCCGGCCTGGTACCGCTGTCCGACGAGCTGATGTACATGTTCTCCACCTCTCACGAGCCGGGTAACCCCCGCTATGAGCCGGCACAGTTGGCCGAACTGATGCGTGACCGCATCAGTAAGATCGCAGGCCTAGTGGGCGAGCTGCGCGAGCAGATTACCGACAGCAGCCAGGTGGTCTACAAACCCATGGAAGTGGTGTTCGTCAACGAACCTTGGTTCAAAGGCCGTGTGCTGCTGATTGGCGACGCGGCTCATGCAACCACGCCGCATCTGGGGCAGGGCGCCGGGATGGCAATCGAGGACGCACTGGTTCTGAGCCTGGAGCTGTGCGGCAGCGGTTCGGTGGAGGAGCGGCTTGAGCGTTTCATGACGCGCCGCTTTGAGCGCTGCAAGTACATCAGCGAGAACTCGATCATGGCCGGGGAGAGGGAAATGGCCCGTGACGCGACGTTCGATCGCATCGGACTGACCAAGGCGATGCTCAAGCTGACCGCCGAACCGATCTGAAACTGCTAGCCGTGGCGGCTATTCCGGTGCTTACGCGTTCACCCCCTGAGTTATCGAGGTCTCTGTGTCCCAGGATTTGACATTGCTCTGCCGCGACGACCAGTTGCAGGAAGGCCTTGCACGTGGGTTCGACCCTTGGGCCCAGGGGCGTGACACTGTGCTTGCGTTGCGCTGGCGTGGCCAGGTGCGTGTCTATCGAAACCTGTGCCCACACCTGGACGTGGCCATGCAGTACCGCAAGGACCGCTTCATGTCTGGCGATGGCCGGCACATCGTCTGCTTTGCGCATGGTGCGCTGTTTCAGCCCGACAACGGCTTCTGCGTGCTCGGCCCCTGTCAGGGCCAGTCGCTGCAAGCACTGATGGTAAAGGTCGACGTTTCGGGAAACGTATGGCTGGAGGAGGGTGGCCCTCGGGCAAACGATGAGGCTATTGCGTGCGCTTCCATGGACTAGACCTGAACCTTCTGGTGGTGCTGGACGCTTTGTTTGTGGAGCAGCACGTCACGCGCGCCGCGGTGCGCCTGCACCTGACCCAGTCAGCGGTCAGCGCGGCCCTGGGTCGCCTGCGGGAGCATTTTAACGATCCGCTGTTTGTCCTCGTGGGCGGCGCCATGCTGCCCACGGCGCTGATGCAATCACTGCACCCACGTATCGACCAGGTACTGGAAAACGCGCGGGGCATTGCCTTCGCCAATGCAAGCTTCGACCCGGGAGCGGCGCGCCGCAAGTTCCGCATCATTGCGTCGGATTATGTGATCGCGGTGCTCATGCCGGCGCTGATGCGACGGTTGGCCAGCCTTGCGCCCCAGGTCGGCTTGCAACTTCTCACGCTGGTGCCGCTGCGCGGTGCCGAGCCGGGCAGCCTGGTGGATGAGGCCCTGGAGCACCGGCACTGCGACCTGGTGATCCTGCCGCTTGCCCATAGCTCGGCGCGTCATCCGCAACAACCGTTGTTCGAAGACAGCTTCAGCGTCATTGCCTGCAGGGATAACTGCGCCCTGATGGACGGCCTCACGCTGGAGCATTACTTGGCAGCGCCACATGTGGTCCGCGAGACCGGCGCAGGCGCCCAGGGCAGCATGGAAGCGGAATTTATCGCAAGCCAAGGGCTGGCGCGGCGGGTGGCTGTGGCGGTGGACCAGTTCGCGTTGATACCGGAATTCATCGTTGGCGGCCCCTGCCTATCGACCCTGCACAGTCGCCTGGCGCACCTCTACGCGCAGCGCTTTCCTCTGCGCCTGCTGCCACCACCACTCGCCATTCCCGCCACTCTGCAGGTGATGCAATGGCACGCCTACCAGGACAGTGACCCGGCGCTGATCTGGCTGCGCCAGTTGTTGGCGGAGGTGGCGGGCTGACCACGCCGGCTATCAATTTCTGTCATGGCCGGCTAGCAGGAAACTTCACTTCCTCAGGCATTGGCTGCCCAATACCGTGTCGGTACGACAACAACAGGACAGACCGCCATGCCCAGACGCCACGTTCACTGCCAAACACTCTTTACTGGCCTTGAGGACCAGGCTCGCCACGACCAGGTGCTGATCATCGAAAAGGGTGTGTTCACCCATGTCGGCCCTCGCCAGACCGCTCCGCAGCCATTGCCTGGCGAACGCGTGATTGACACTGGCGGACACTTCGTCATGCCCGGCCTGGTGGATGTCCACACCCATCTGGTGTTCGGCAACGCCAAGAGCGAGGAAGACATCGACCTGCACGTCTCGCCGGAATTTCGCGCCCTGCGCGGTCTGTTTTTTACCCAGCATGTATTGGCCGCCGGCTACACCTCGGTGGTGGTGCCGGGTGACGCCGGGCATTGCAGCATTGCCGTACGCAACGCTATCAATGCCGGTATGTTCACTGGCCCACGCATTGCCGCCAGCAGCAATGTAATCGCCAACCGGCAGAGCCTGAACGATTGGTTCCCCAGTTGGGTCGGTACGCCTGAGTATTTCTCTGGCCGCCTGTGCGCTACCCGCGACGAGCAGATTGCGGAAATCCGTCGCCAGGCCAAGGACGGCGTCGACCTGATCAAGATCGCTATGGACGGCCCGCACATGCGTCCCAACGGTGAACATATCGCTGCGTTCACTGAGGACGAGACCCGCGCCATGGTCGAGGAGATCCACCGCCTTGGAAAAAAGGTCGCCGTGCATGCCTATGGCCGCGAAGCGGTGCTGTATGCGGCGAAGGCGGGGGTGGACGTAATCTTCCACGGTTTTTTCCTGGACGATGCCTGCATCGAGGCAATACTCGAATCGGGTAGTCACCTCGCTCCGACCTTCACCATGCTCGCCAACAACGTCGAATTTGCCGAGGATTACGAGCCTTCGACCCGCTGTGGTTACGCTGCGATGCAGCGCCGTGTGATCGAGGTGGGTTGTCGCAACTTGCGCCGCGCTCGGGAAGCCGGTGTGCCGTTCATGACCGGCAGTGACAGCGGTTTCGCCATCACTCCCTACGGTGAATGGCACGCCCGTGAAATCGAGATTTTTGTCGACTGGTTGGGTTTCAGCCCTGCCCAGGCATTGCGCGCGGCAACCTCGGTTGCCGCGCGGATGATGCCCGTGTCGCAGCAGGTGGGCGCCATCGAGGTGGGCCGTCGCGCCGACTTCATCTGTGTTGATGGCTCCCCCCTGCAGAACGTCTCGATTCTTCAGGAGCGCGAGCGCATACGTGACGTGTACCTAGGCGGTCATCGCGTGGAGGCCCAGGTACCGGGCTACGATCCCTACAAGGTCAGTGACTTCAACACGGTGAAATGGGCCGAACTTCACACCCGGCAACGGGCCGTGGAAATGGGCAAGCGCAGCGCACCTGAATCTGAGCAAGAGGTAGGCCGGCATGAATAAGCTCACCCTGGAACTGGCGTCGCAGATGGTCGACACTGCGCTGGCAGAGGGCCGGCGGTTAGCCTTGCAGCCACTTTGTGCTGCGGTACTGGATGCCGGCGGTCACCTGCTGGCGCTCAAACGCGACGAGCGCGCCAGCCTGCTGCGACCGCAAATCGCGTCGGGCAAGGCCGCCTCAGTGCTCGGCATGGGCTTTGGCGGCCGCGAACTTGCCCGTCGTGCTGCCGCGCTTCCTGCATTCTTCAATGCATTGAGTGCCCTGGCCGGCGGCAATATGGTTCCGGTGCCCGGCGGAGTGCTGGTGCGTAACGGGGCAGGGGAAGTGATCGGCGCTATCGGTATCAGCGGTGACAGCTCCGACAACGATGAACGCTGTGCGATTGCCGGCGTGCTGGGGGCAAACTTGATGCCCGACAGTGGGGCATGTTGATAGGAAAAAGGCCACTTTTGCCACTGCGGCTTGGGTGGCTTTTCTCGTTTCATGCGCTTATTTGGTGCGCTCAGCCTCGGATATTTGAAAAAGTTTCAGTCTCAAATCTGCCCGCGCCAATCCAAGCCCTAGATGCATGTGTTGTATTGCCGTTGGGAATTCAACGGATGCAGTTGTGGGCGATCCAGTTGATGAACCGGTCGACGTACAAGAGGGAGGAAAGATCGGGAATGGGATGAACGCCCGCGTCACACAGGAAGCCCTAGCGACCAAAGTCAAGATCTCTGATAGCGGGCCGCAAGGTGCGGCTCGTCAGCTCACATTCGGAAAGAACAAAGTCTGTTTTTATGAAGCTGCTCGGCTCTCGCTGAGGATTGACAGGCGGCAGAAAGGTAACCAACCTGCGCGTGCTAATAAGAAGTAAATAATTCTCCGAGCCTCCTGCATAGCTGCCAATTCTCGGGTTGATTAGTTACGCGTCAGGCCGCAGCTTTTACGCACAATCAGCTTCGGTTTGAGTAAGAACTTCATGGCAGGGGCGTCTGGGTTCTTCAGGCGCTTCATGAGCATTTCGCTAGCAACCTCTCCAATACGCTCAGGCTCCAGGGCCACGGTGGTGAGGGGAGGGTTGCAGTATGCGGAGCTCGCGACCCCGTCACTCCCGATCAAAGCAATGTCCTCACCCGCCTTAAGTCCTCGGTTGCCCAGCTCGCTGAGCGCGCCAGTGGCAATCAGGTCGTTGTAGCAAACCACTCCTGTCGGCCGACGATCCATGTCGAGCAGGCGACTCATGCCGTCTTTGCCGCCAGCCAGGCTGATGGCAGTTTCGATCATCCAGTCCGGATTTGGGGTAATCCCGTTTTTCTCCAAGCACTCCATGTAGCTGTGCAAACGCTCCATGCTTACCGAATAGGTGCTGTTGCGCCCGACGAAGGCAATGTCCCGATGGCCGAGGTCAATCAAGTGCTGGGTGGCGAGTTGTATGCCGACGTAGTTGTCTGCCCCGACGAAGTCGGTCTCAGGTTGTCGGTCGCAGCAGCGATGAATACCAGACCGCCTGGGGTAGTGATCGGGCCGCCGTTGCTTGGTACGCCGAAACGAACTGGCAGGCCGGTTGGCAAGCCGAACGGGCCGTTCGCACGAGCAGTACCCAGCGGGTTCTGCCACAGCACTTTACGGGTGTGCATATCGATGGCATTGATCATGCCGAATGGTGGTTCGTTGCGAACCGCCCCTGTTGGCGGTTTTTTCGCCTGGAATTCAAGTAAGTCGCATTCGGATCGAACGGTCTGGCCATGCCAGCCACCTCATCAGGAACGGCAGCTATCGCATTCAATGATTATGGTTGACATCAAAGGTTTGACTTTAATGATGATGATCATAATCATTGGGCTTATGGTTTCTGACTCTAAGGACGCTCGATGCAAAAGCCTGTACCTGGAACTACCGAATGTGTAGGTGCTCTCGATTCGACTGATCTGCCTGCTGATCAGTCATCTGTTGAGGGCGGGGAAAAGGTTGCGCCTAGGGAAGTGGCCGAAGACGCCGCAGATGCGGGCGGCCTGATCTCCATACCAGGGCATCCACCTTTCAAGTGGAAACGACTCATGCTCGAGCAGTGACGCTCATGGGGAATGGATGGGCCTGCCTCAGGGCGTCAATTTGTCCATGATCTGCTCACGGCACACGCTGAGCACTTCATCAGCAAGTGGTGAGTCGTCCGGACAAGCGCGAGACAGAATCAAGGCGCCGAGGGCGTGTGCGAAGGTGTCGATGATTTTCGCACGACTTGCTTTCGGTTCGTCATCCTTGCCCTGTAAAACCTCCAGCAACTTTTCAATCCCAGCCTCGTAAGCTGCTTTGATGTCATTGGACTGTCGAGCGGCGTCTCCGCCCAGTGCCGCTAGGGTGCAACCTTTCCCTTTCTCATCGCGGTGCTTGCGGGACAGGTAGAAATTGACGAAGTCGGCGAGTTCGATGCCCTGCATCTGCTCGACCGTCTTGTTGATTCCGCACGTCGCGGATTCACCTATCAAATCCGCCTTGGATTTGAAGTGTTTGTAAAAACCGCCGTGGGTGAAGCCGGCAGCTCCCATGAGGTCTGCAACACCCACGCCGTCGTAGCCGCGCTCACGGAATAGCGTGGAAGACGTTTCCACGATATGAGCCCGGTTAGCTTGTGCTTGGGCCTTGGTGACCTTCATTTCTCAGCTCTCTTCGCTATCAAGCCAGCCAATATCATACATTGATGACGTTCATAATCAAAGTTGTTGACTGGATTGATGACGATCATCATCATTAGGCTATGTCTTCCACTGAGAGAGCAAAACGTCATGAGCTATACCCATCTCACCGTTCCGACCCGCACAGTAGAAGTAGGCGGCGACACCTTCACCTACCGTCGCTGGGGTAATCCTTCTGGTGTTCCCCTGGTCTTCATTGCCCACTTCCGTGGCGGGCTCGATCACTGGGATCCGATCATCACTGATGGTCTGGCTGCGGATCGTGAAGTGATCCTGCTGAACGGTAGGGGTGTAGCGTCGTCGTCGGGAACACCGGCCACGACCATTGAGCAAATGGCGGATGACATTGCAGCGGCCATCAAGGCACTGGGGCTGACCCAAGTCGACCTGCTTGGCTTCTCCATCGGTGGTCTGCAAGTTCAGGAGGTGGCGCTTCGTCACCCCGAGTTGGTACGCAAGCTTTTGCTGCTCGGCACCGGACTGCGCGGTGGTGATCCAACCATGGCGGAGGGGGTGAGAGAGGCCGCTTCGAACCCCGTTCCGACCATCGAAAACTTCCTGTTCCTCTTCTTCGGTCGTTCGGAAGCAGCCAAGAAAGCGGGCCTGGCGTTCTGGGAGCGCCGCAACCAGCGCGCCGATCAGGACACCCCTAGCTCGATTGATGTCGCAATGGCTCAGGGCGCTGCTTTTGCAGCCTATGTCCAATCCGCACAGGGAGAGAACCGCTTCTCCTACCTTAACGAGCTCAAGCAGCCCACCCTGGTAGTTAATGGCGTAGACGACGTCATGATTCCTTCGATCAATTCGTGGAGCTTGGTGCAGAACATCCCGAATGCCCAGCTGCTGATCTACCCCGACTCCGGTCACGCCGCTCACTTCCAGTACCCCGAGCGCTTCCTGAAACACGCTCTCCAATTCTTGCAAGAGTAAGGCCACTCCCACCTGAGCTGCCGGGGGCGCGTAAGCGTCTTCAACAGCCGAGAGTTTGAAACCTGATTCGTAGTATTGGAATGTTGAGAATGACTGAGAAATCCGTATTTGAGCCCTACACCCTTGGGGCAATCACCCTTTCAAACCGTATCGTGATGGCGCCGCTGACGCGCAACCGAGCGGAGGAGGGCCTGCTGCCGAGCCAGTTCGCCGCTACCTACTATAGCCAGCGCGCTTCTGCAGGGTTGTTGATCACTGAAGCTACCCAGGTTTCAAAGCAAGCTCAGGGCTACCAGAACACGCCTGGTATCTTCACCCAAGAACAGGTGAACGCTTGGCGCGAAGTGACCGAGGCCGTCCATGCTGAGGGAGGTCGTATCTTCCTTCAGATCTGGCACGTTGGCCGGGTATCGCACGTCGTTTACCAAGACGGTCAACCGCCTGTAGCACCTTCTGCAATTCGAGCTGCTACCAAGGTCTCCGTGAATAACGAACTCGTGGATGTCTCCGAGCCTCGTGCGCTTCGTATCGAAGAACTCCCAGGCATTGTCGAAGACTTCCGACAGTCTGCAGCTAACGCCATCAAGGCCGGCTTCGATGGGGTCGAGATCCATGCAGCCAACGGCTACCTGCTAGATCAGTTCCTGAAGGACAGCGCGAACAAACGAACCGACGCTTATGGTGGTTCGGTAGCCAACCGGGCACGGCTCGTTCTGGAAATTGCCCAGGCGGTGGCATCAGAAATTGGCGCCGAACGCACGGGTATCCGCATTTCGCCTGTCTCCCCGTTCAATGATGTTTCCAGCACCAATGCTCAAGAGCAGTACGACTACTTGATCGACAAGCTCAATGAGCTTGGCCTGGTGTACCTCCACGTTATTGAAGGTGTGCCGGGTGGCCCACGCGATATTTCTCCGTTCGATTACGCCAGGCTGCGCAAGCGCTTCGCCAACACCGTGATCGTCAACAACGGCTACGACGTGGAGCTCGCTTCCTCTCAATTGGCGGCAGGTCAAGCGGATCTGTTTGCGATTGGCCGGCCCTTCATCGCAAACCCTGACTTGGTCGAGCGTCTGAACTCCGGTGCTGCGTTGGCCAGCTTCGACCCCACGACCCTCTACGGCGGCGGTGCAGCGGGTTACATCGATTATCCCGCACTGGAAAATGCTTAAGCCCAGCGCGTCCATCTTCAATTAGAGATCATTGATATGACCCAGTACATCGCCGCACCCAACCAGACCCTCGAGATCGATGGTGTTGCCTTCGCTTACCGTGAGCTCGGGCGCCAAGGTAGCGTTCCCCTCATCCTCCTGAATCATTGGGGAGCCGTTCTCGACAACTTCGATCCACGCATCGTCGACGAGCTGGCTAAGCATCACCATGTGATCGCCACGGACTATCGCGGCATTGGTTTGTCTGGTGGTGTCGCGCCGCTTACCGTCGCAGAAATGGCCCGCGATTCCGTGGCGCTGATCAAGGCACTGGGCTTCGACAAGGTCGACCTCTTTGGCTTCTCGTTGGGTGGCTTCGTTGCTCAGGAGATCGCGATCACCCAGCCTGGCCTGGTGCGTAAACTGATCCTGACCGGCACCGGCCCTGCCGGGGGCAAGGACATTGACCAAGTCGCCGTGGTTTCCATGCCGCTGATCCAGAAGGCGATGTCCGAAGGAATTGATCCGAAGACCTATCTCTTCTTCACGTCGAGCGAGGCGAGCCAGCAGGCTGCTAATGCTTTTCTGAATGCCATGCTTGAACGCCAGAGCGACCGCGATCTTCCTGTCACTCAGGAAGTCTTCGGTCGCCAGCTTCAAGCCATTCAGGCCTGGGGGCAGCAAGCTCCACAGGACTTGTCTAGCCTGGATATTCCGGTGCTTATCGCCAACGGTGACCAAGACATCATGGTTCCGTCCGCACTTAGCAGCGATATGGCAGAGCGCATTTCTGGCTCTACGCTGGTTATCTACGAGGATGCTGGTCACGGAGGAATTTTCCAGAACCATGCTGACTTCTCTTCGAAAGCTCTCGCATTTCTTCGTGACTAAGACAACCGCAGCCAGGAGTCGGACAAATGAGTCAGCCTACTGCAATCGTGTTCGGTGTTGGCACTACCCGAGGTGTCGGTGGAGCGGTCTGTAAGCGTTTTGCCCAAGAGGGGTATCACGTCATTGTCACAGGCCGAACTTTGGAAAAGATCGAGGAAGTCGTTGCAGACATTCGGAGTTCCGGCATAGGGAGCGCCGAAGCGTTGCAGACTGATGTCACCGTCGAAGAACAAGTCATCGCAGCGTTTGATCTTGCGATGTATCCAGGCGCGGGCCGAGCCCCTGCCGACGTCGTGGTGTTCAACGCGGGCAATAACGCCCTGATCGATTTCACTCAGCTCACGGCCAGCCAGTTCGAGGACTTTTGGCGAGTAGGCTGCTACTCGGGCTTCCTCGTTGGCAGAGAAGCAGCCAGGCGGCTGGTTCCTTTGGGTCGTGGCACCGTGATTTTTACCGGTGCTTCAGGAAGCTTGAGGGGCAAGCCTGGCTTTGCCCACTTTGCCGCCGCCAAGGCGGGATTGCGAATGATCTCCCAGAGCATGGCACGCGAGTATGGGCCTAAGGGCATTCATGTTGCTCACGTCGTGATCGATGGCGGGATCCTGGGTGACCGACTGCGAAATGCCGCCCCGGCCAGGGTGGAGAGCATCGGGGCAGAAGGGCTGTTGGGATACGAGGCGATTGCTGAGAACTACTGGACGTTGCATCGCCAGCCACGATCCGCCTGGACTCAAGAACTCGACCTTAGGCCGTTCAAAGAAAGTTGGTGATCGCCTGATCACCTGCACTTCCGGCACATCTACGTTTTGGAATTTTGAAGATATGAAAGCGTTTCTGATTGATCGCTACGGCAAAGACGTCGTTGGTGATATCACTGAAGTGCCAGAGCCAAAGGTGGGTGATTTCGATGTTCTGGTTGAGACTCACGCTGCAAGCGTGAACGTTCTTGATATCAAAATCCGCAAGGGCGAGTTCAAGTTGATGCTGCCTTTCCAGATGCCCCTGATCTTGGGTAACGATGTCGCTGGCATCGTGAAACGGATCGGTGGGAAAGTCAGCCGCTTCCAGGTGGGCGACGAGGTGTACGCACGTGTCGGCCAGGCGCGTATGGGCGGCTTTGCGGAATTCGTGGCCGTCAACGAAGCGGCAGTCTCGCCCAAGCCTACCAATCTGACCATGGAGGAGGCGGCTTCGCTGCCATTGGTGGGCCTCACAGCCTGGCAGGCTTTGGCGGAAATGGCCAAGGTTCAACCAGGGCAAAGGGTTCTGATTCATGCCGGTTCCGGTGGCGTCGGTAGCATCGCCATCCAAGTCGCCAAGCACCTGGGTGCATTCGTCGCAACAACCACGAGTACCGTCAATGTGCCGTGGGTTAAGGCGCTGGGTGCCGATGTGGTGATCGATTACAAGACCCAGCATTTCGAATCGCAGTTGAGTGATTACGATGTCGTGCTCAGTGGGCTGGGCGGTGATGTTCTCGAAAAATCCCTCCAGGTACTGAAGCCAGGTGGTCAGTTGATTTCCATCTCTGGCCCACCTACCCCTGAGTTTGCTGAGCAGCTTCGCCTTTCCTGGTTGTTCAAGCAGGTCGTGCGTTTGATCAGCCGTGGGATCAGGAAAAAATCTGAGCAGAAGGGCGTCAGCTACAAGTTTCTGTTCATGAGGGAGAGTGGTGCGCAACTGGCTGATCTGGCCAAGCTGGTTGAGGCTGGGGTTATCAAGCCTGTAGTGGATCGCACCTTCCCATTGGATTCGACGCGTGATGCTCTGGCATACGTCGCGGAAGGCAGAGCCAAAGGTAAGGTAGTGGTGAAGGTGAGGTGATCACCTGGGCGCAAAGGGGAGCGAAAGCTCCCCTTTGTCGGCTAGTCGCTAGTCTCGTCATCCGAGGCTCGGCATCTCATTCTTCAGAGATTCACGTACCCAGTAGATTGGCTCAGAAGCCCCTCTCAGTCCGTAGTGACGAAGATGACTCAACCCCCCGAATGGTTAACCCTCTACCGCGTAGTGTCCTGATTTCGAACGGCGCTTGTAGGGCCTTAAGCACTTTTCTCAGATAACAAATTTGTACTTCTATGATCTTGGTACCGGGATTGAACTGGTATCCCCAAATTTCCTCATAGATCGTCGTTCGGCTCACGACGTTTCCTTGATGGCGAAGAAGCAATGTCAAAAGGCGGCAAGACGTGGCCTTGAGCGGAAAGTGAAGATCTTCGAATCTGACAGTCCGCGTGCTTGCATCCACGATGAGCTCACGTACGGGCGTCGTGAAAGCTTGCTGATCTTCAAGATGTCCTAGGTAAGAATTGCCTCCCACGCCTTTCTGGGAGCTTACGCTGGGTTCTAAAATAGCCATCTATCTGTTGGTCAAGCAGCTTGGTTGAAGAGCAGGGGAACGCCACATGCCTCACTCAATCGATGCATGTAATCGCGCACTTGATCTGGGAATTCAACGGTTCGAACGATGGAGAGCGATCGCAATACGGGCCAAAGCGTCACATCGTTGATGCCGATTGTTGTTCTGTCCTTTACCAGCGGAACAAGGTCGTTGATCAGAGGTTGCAGTTCCGCCACCAGCTTGGATGTGGCTCCACGCAAAGCCTCCAGATCCCCGAAGGCTTGTTCCTCCCGCAGCCGGTACGCCTCTCTTGCCATTGGCGTGTTGATTTCTGCGAAGTCTGCCTGGACGAAGCGTGGTATGAATAGCTTGAGTGCCGTGGGCCAGGCTTCTTTGATCCAAGCGTCCAAGGTTGGGTCTTGCGGCGCCACCAGTACTGTCGGGCCGATGCCATCGAGATATCGCACGATATCTAGGCTTTCCCCAATATGGCTGCCGTCTTCCTTCTGCAGGATCGGCACAGCCTTTTTTCCAATCAGGCGCAGGGGCGTTTCGACATCGCTCTCCATGATGACCTGAAGCATCACCGGGAGACTCTTGAGTCCAACGATCATCCGAGCACGTGTGCAGAACGGGCAATGTTCGTAAAAATAGAGTTTCATCATTCAAATTTATCCGGATTACTACCGTTGGGCCTGGATGCTCAGAACTGTACTGAGCGTGTCAGTCCGCCATCCACGAGCAAGTTTGTGCCGGTGGTAAAGCTTGCAGCAGGGCTGGCCAGGAATACGACTGCTTTGGCTACTTCATCGGGTGTAGCCATGCGGCCCAACGGGTTTTCAGCTAGGCATTTCGCGAAGGTCTCGGGCTGGTCGCGCTCTATGTCACCCCATACTCCCTCAGGAAAATATACGTTTCCTGGGGAGACAGAGTTCACCCGAATACCTTCGCGCGCATGGCGTGCAGAAAGCGTTTTACCGTAGTGCAGCAAGGCTGCTTTCAATACGCCGTATGGCTCGGCGAACATATCGACTTCGCGGCCCGATACGCTGGAAATTAGGACAACCGATGCGGCTTGCGATTCACGCAGGGCGGGCAAGGCGGCTTTGACCATCGTCGCACTTCCCAGTAAATCGGTGTCGAAGGCTCGCCGCCATGTCTGCAAGTCATCTCCGCCAGCCAGAGCGCTCACGTTCGGCACGACGATATCGATTCCTCCAAGACGCTGCGCTGCATCCGTGACCCACGCCTGCACCTGGTCGGGCTGGGTGACATCAACGGCGGTACCGATGGCGTCATGACCGAGTGCTTGTTGCGTCGTTTGGACGCCTGCGGTACCCCGAGCACAGAATGCCACCTTGGCGCCCTCATCGAGAAACAACTTGGCAATTGCCCGCCCGATACCCCTGGAAGCTCCGCTAACCAGTACGCGTTTACCTTGCAAGCCCAAATCCATGATCAAACTCCTCTGTGAATCAGTGTCAAGACGGGGCCCAAGTGGGCCCCGTCAAGGCATTACTTACGCAGCTTGTATGCGATGATTTCGTCGCTGGTGCCGGTTTCCATGAAGGCGTGGCCAGACGCTGAGACGAGCACATACTGCTCGCCATCAACCTCGTACGAGATCGGGTTGGCTTGGGCGCCCGCCGTCAATGCGTCTTCCCACAGCACCTCACCGGTAGCCGTGTCGATGGCTCGGAACAAGTTGTCAGTCGCCGCGCCGACGAAGGTGAGTCCACCTGCGGTGACCACCGTTCCGCCATTGTTCGGCAAGCCGATATTCAGTGGCAGATGCGATGGGATGCCGAAAGGCCCGTTGCGACGCGCGGTACCCAGCGGCTCGTCCCACACGGTCTTGCCGGTATCCAGGCTGATTGCACGAATTCCGCCATACGGTGGTGCCGAGCACGGTACGCCGGTGCCCCAGTTACGCCATCCCGCATTCACACTGATCGCGTAAGGCGCGTTGACCTGCGGATAGGTCGATGCTCCACCTTCGCCCTTGCCCGATTTGCTGCCAGCCTTGTTCAGCGAGGTCTCATCAACCTTTGGCGCATAGATAGGTTTGAGCCCCATCTTGTCTGCCTGTTCACGCGGTATGAGCTGGTTGAGGTTAGGAATGTCGTTGTAATTGGCGATTAGCAGTCGTCGAACTGGGTCGATCGCGACCGAACCCCAATCGGAGCCACCGTTGTAGCCTGGGTATTGAATCCAGGGACGATCCACCGATGGCGGCGTCAGGTAGCCTTCGTAGTTGGCCTGGCGGAACTGGATGCGGCACATCAACTGATCGAGTGGTGAGAAGCCCCACATGTCCGCTTCGGTTTTCGGCGCCTTGCGTAGAGTGTGCCACTCGGAGGTAGGTTGAGTATTAGCCAGGAATTGGGGTTCAACGGAGCCGCCTTTTGGTGCCTTGACTTCACCAATCGGAACCAGAGGCTCGCCAGTTGCGCGATCCAGGATGTAGATGTCACCCTGCTTCGTCGGCAGCAGCACTGCAGCCACTGGTTTTCCGTCCTTATCAGGGAAATCAAGAAGGGTTGGCTGACTGCCCAGATCATAATCCCACACATCATGGCGGATGGTCTGGAAGTGCCATACGTCCTTGCCCGTCTTCACGTCGACGGCCACCAGTGAGGTCGAATACTTGTTTTCTTCCTCGCTACGGTTGGAGCCGAAGTAATCAATTGAAGAGTTGCTGATCGGCAGGTAGACGTAGCCAAGCTGCTCATCGCCCACTGCAGCCGTCCACATATTCGGGGTGCCACGGGTGTAGGTGCTGCCTTCGGCTGGGCCATGAACGTTTTCAGGGTTACCCAGATCCCAAGCCCAGGCCATTTTCCCGGTGATCGCGTCGTAGCCGCGAATCACCCCAGAAGGTGCATCCTCGTCCTGACCGTCGCGGATTTGTGCTCCCGTGACCACCACGCCATTGACGATGGTAGGTGGCGCTGTAACCGCATACCAGCCGGGGACTTTTTTGCCCAGACCTTCCCAAAGATCTACGGTGCCGTTTTGCCCGAAGTCCTTGCAAGGCTCGCCCGTGCGCAGATCTACAGCTACCAGCCTCGCATCCAGTGTCGCTTCTACCACACGGCTGCGGCATTGTGCGGACTCAGGGATCTCTGGCGCGGTATACACCGCTACGCCGCGGCATGCTGCTGCGTGAGGAATGGCCTGATCAGGAACTCCAGGGTCGTGACGCCAGTTTTCCTTGCCGGTTGCAGCATTGATCGAAATAAGGATGTTTTTAGCAGAGCACATCAGCAGGTCGTTGCCGACCTTGACCGGGGTTGTTTCAGGCGAGTACCGACTGCCAGGATTCGGCAAGTCCCGTGTGTGATACACAAATGCGCGCTCCAGGCGCCCGACGTTTTCCGGGGTAATCTGCTTGAGTGGGCTGAAGCGCTGAGCGTTGTGATCGCCGCCATAGAATGGCCAATCGCTGCCTACCTGAGGCATCTGCTGAGCTTGAGCGAACTGCATCTGAAGCACGCAAGAAATGGCGAGCGCCAGCGCGCTTCTGCATTTGACTGTTAGGAACATTACAAACCTCTTTACGCAGCAGAGCGGGGGGCGCGACGCAATGACGGCGACACGGTAAGGATCAACAACAGGATGACGGTGATTGCCACGAGACGTGGTACAAGCCCCCACCAGTTGAGTCCGACTTCCCATAAAGCCCAGACCAGTGTCAGGCCCCAGATCACGGCGAACAGGTACACAGCTGCTAATCGTTGCCTGCACAGCAGAACAGCGGTTACTACGCATCCCGCCCCGGTGAGGGCGTAATACCAGCTACCGCCCAAAGCCATCAGCCATACGCCTCCGCCAAAAAGGGCCATGCCAAATGCCCCCAGCGCCAGGGCTAACACGACGGTCGCCAGCCGCCATTTCCCGCTGTGACCAGCCGAGGCCCGGCCGTTGCTGCGGGATTCACTACTACGTTGATTCATGACGCCACTACTTCCTTCATTTGCTATTGATTCAGGCCACGGCCTGTTTGCCGGAGGCTGTAAAGCCGATGGGCCGACGTGTGCAGAACATCGAGAGGACTGAGCCGATCACAAGTAATGCGCCGACGACGACGAAGGCCAAGGCGAAGCTGCCAGAGCCGGCCACCACGTAGCCAGTCACGATCGGAGCGAGGAGACCGAACAGATTGCCGACTGCAGTGATAAAGCCAGCTGCAGTGCCGACATCGTCTTCCGAGCGCACCAGATCGTTGACCAGCGAGAGGTTCAGGGAAATCGCTGAGGCACAAGTGGCTAGCGAAAGCGTGATTACGAAAAGAATTGCCCAGGTATTGTCGATTGCAGGAACCAGGAAGATGACCGAAGACGCCAGCAAGACGCTGGCAACGACCATGCGCCTCTGTCCCGATTCTGCGGCCCCTGGGCGCATCACTTTGTCACTCCAGCGACCAATGACGATGGCAAGAATTGCAGCGCCCAGATACGGAATCGCGGTGTAGATACCGCTCGACATCACCGTCAGACCTTTCTCGGCTTGCAGATAGCTTGGCAACCAGGTCAGGAAGAAGTAGGTGGCATAGACCGCACATCCATGGGACAAGGCGATGGCCCACATGCTGCTAGAGCGAGCGAGGCCTTTCAGACCAAGGGAAACAGTCCGGGCAGGGTCTGCACTGGAAGAGACGCTGCCAGCGGCAATTTCTGCGCGTTCGGCATCCCCCAGCCACGGCGCTTTAGCGGGATGGCTGTACCACTTCAACCAGGCAGCCAGCCAGACGAAGCCCAATGCACCGGCCACGACAAATGCGATGCGCCAGCCGAATGTACTGATCAGCCAGCCGAAACCAATGGCACCAATGGCCGGCCCAACCAGGCTGCCGCTGTGGAAGACCGCAGTGGCCATACCGCGCTCTTTAAGCGGCATCCATTCGCGAATGACCCGGGCACCGGCGGGGTAGGTGGTAGCTTCTCCCATGCCCATGATCAGCCTGCAACTGAGCAAAGAGATGAAACCAGTCGACAATGCAGTGCAGGCCGTTGCAACCGACCAAACACCGATCCCATAACCATTAACCTTCTTGGGGCCGAAGCGGCCCACCAGATAGCCCATGGGGATGAGAGCGAGGAAATAGAGCCACACGAACGATGAGAAGAGGTATCCCATCGCAACTGGCGAGATATCGAATTCTTCCTTGAGGACTTTGGATGCGACTGAGAGCGAGACCCGGTCGACGTAGTTGATCAAGGTCAGGGTGAAGAGAAACGCATAGATCCATACACGTTTTTTCTTCAGGAGACTGGTGCCTTTTTGCATCGCCATCACCTTTGTACTTATTGGGACGATCCAGAGGAGTATCGGGCTGTACGGCACGAGCCCGCTCAACGAGCCCAGGCAGAAGGGCGTTCAACGTGAGCGGGTACCACCGTATGGTCAGAGAATGGTCAGCCTAGCCAGCGCTGAATGTTGGCGACCATGACGTCTTTGGAGATGCCGTAGCGGTCGTGCAATGTCGGCAGTGCGCCTGCATCCAGGAACTGATCGGGCAGCGCAACGTGACGTACTTCAGGCTGTACGCGGGCCTGCAACAACGCCATGGCGATGGCCTCACCCAGGCCGCCGATTTGAGTGTGGTTTTCCGCAATGACCACCAGACGGCCTTCGCGCCGGCATTGCTCCAGGATGGTCTGGACATCGAGCGGCTTAATTGTCGGAACGTGCAAAACGGCGGTGTCCACTTTGTGCTTGGCCAGTTCGTCTGCGACTTCCAGAGCACGCATCGTCATAAGGCCGGAGGAAATGACCAGCACATCGTTGCCATCTCGTAGGAGCTGGGCTTTACCGAGTTCGAATCGGTAATCGTACTCGTCGAGAATCAGCGGTACCCGCCCACGAGGCAGGCGCATATAGACAGGGCCGTCGTGCTCGGCGATCGCGGCCACGCACTGCTCGGTTTCCAATGCATCGCAAGGATCGATAACCATCATCTGCGGAATCGCGCGCATCATCGCCAGATCTTCTGTAGCCTGATGGCTCGGGCCGTACCCAGTCGTCAAGCCCGGCAGCGCTGCGCAGATTTTGACGTTCAGGTTTTCCTCAGCGATCACTTGATGAATGAAGTCATAAGCGCGTCGGGTGGCGAATACCGCGTAGGTGGTGGCGAAAGGCACGAAGCCTTCCTTGGCCATGCCGCCGGCAGCAGCCATGAGCAACTGCTCAGCCATGCCCATCTGCAGGAAACGCTCTGGATAGCGCTGGGCGAAAATGTGCAAGTCAGTGTACTTGGCCAAATCTGCAGTCATGCCGACAATGCGTGGGTTCTTTTGGCCTGCCTTTATCAAGGCGTGGCCGAACGGTGCTGACGTGGTGCGCTGACCCTCGCTTGCGATAGAGGCGATCATGGACGAAGTGGTGAGTTTCGGCTTTGTAGAGGAGGCGGCGTTCATTGTGGGCTCCGGGTCGCATAGATCTCGTCGAGGTCTGTAAGTGCTTGCTGCCACTCCTCGGGCTCGACCCTGATGAAGTGGTTCTTGTCCCGCTGCTCCAGGAAAGGCACACCCTTACCCATTAGCGTGTCGAACAGGATCACGCGAGGTTTGTCCCCCGTAAAACCGCGAGCAATGTCGAACGCCTCGATCACGGTTTGCAGGTCGTTGCCGTCTACACGCTGTACATGCCAGCCAAACGCTGCCCATTTATCGGCCAGGGGTTCGAACTGGAGGATGTCATGGGAGGGGCCATCAGCCTGCTGGCGGTTGATGTCTACCAAGTTGATCAGGTTGCCCAACTGATGATGCGATGCCGACATAGCTGCTTCCCACACCGCCCCCTCATCCAGTTCTCCGTCGGACATCGAGTTGTAGACGAAGGCATCGTTGCCCTTCATGCGCAGAGCAAGAGCTTGGCCTACCGCGATCGCCAAGCCTTGACCGAGTGAACCACCCGAGATCTCCATGCCGGGCGTATAGGTCGCCATCCCGGACATCGGCAGTCGGCTGTCGTCGGAGCCGTAGGTTTCTAGCTCTTCTTCTGGAAGAACCCCTGCTTCCAAGAGGGCGGCGTATAGAGCAATGGCGTAATGCCCGTGTGACAGTAGGAAGCGGTCACGACCTTCCCATTCCGGGTCATCAGCACGAATATTCATGGCGTGGCAGTAGGCGACAGCAAGCACGTCGGCCCAGCCCAGCGCCTGGCCCACATAGCCCTGGCCTTGAACCTCTCCCATGCGCAAGGCAAAACGCCGAATGCGCCACGCGTGTTCCGACATCCTGGCCAAAAGCGGGTGGTGAATCTCGGTCATATTGTTCTCCATTGGTGACCAGCGATCCGGGTTTACTGACGCAACCTATTCATCAGTCAGCAACCGTATTGGGTAATGCCCTGATATTCGTGTAAAAATAGTGGCTCGACAAAAGGTTTAAATTCGCCAACTAATGAACTGGATTCATCAATGAAGCTTTTGAAACGGGTGCCTCTCCCTGCCCTCAGAGTTTTTGAAGCAGCGGGTCGTACCTGCTCTTTTGTCGAGGCAGCAAAGGAGCTCGATCTTTCCCCGAGCGCGGTCAGCCATGCGATTCGCAAACTGGAAGCGGCCGCAGGACTTACCCTCTTCACGCGGAACACGCGCCACACATCCCTGACGCTAGAAGGCGCCATGCTGCTGGATCACGTTCAGCGCGGGTTTGAAGAAATGAGTCGAGGCCTTGCGATCGCGACCAACGAGCCTGCGGTACCTCTACGTCTGCACACGGCGCCCACCTTCGCCAGCCAGTGGTTGGTGCCGCGGTTAGCGAGTTTCCTAGAAGACCACCCAGGAATTGATCTGCGTATTTCAGCGAGCACAGACTATGCGCTGTTCGATAACGATGATTTCGACCTGGACATCGTCTACGGTGAGCCCAGACCGTCGCCTCATGAGAAGACGCCGCTGCGCATCGAGGAGTTAACACCGCTGTGCAGCCCGGAGGTAGCCAAGCATCTGCGCACCCCTCAGGATTTATATTCTCAGTTCCTAATCCAAAGCGACGGTCAGTCCGTCCAGTGGAGAGGCTGGTTTGCAGCGAATGGAATGCAGCCACCGAGTAACTACGGCTTGGCGTTTGACCGGAGCTCTATGGGCATAGCTGCTGCTGCAGGAGGTCTGGGCGTAGTACTTGAATCTGATTTGTTAGCCGAGCAGGAATTGGTGAGCGGTCGCTTGGTCAGTCCGCTTCGCCATGTCAGCAATAGCGTTCGGTACGTTGGTCACTACCTAGTGCATCCACGCCGACCTAGGCAGCCCCATGCAGTTTCTCAGTTTAAGCAGTGGATGTTCAAAGCACTATCGGCTCAAGCAATTTGAGCTGCCGAAGCCCAAGGCGTTGACGCTGGAGAATCAGACGGTGTGCACTGGCTTCTTGGAAATCCCCGCCGGCGGAGTCAAGCTAAGGCGATGAAGGAAATGCAAGCACCCTGGCTCAGCTGCTGCGGCAGCTATGCTCGTCGTCTCTAGTAGTGGGAAATGTGATGCAGCACCTCGATCACTTATCGTTGCACCTGTTCGTAATCATTTGCGAAGAAGGCACTATCGCCCGAGCCAGCGAGCGTGCATACATGGCGCCCTCCGCTGTCAGCAAGAGAATCTCGGACATTGAGGCGCGCTTTGGTATTACTTTGCTCAAACGCAGTAAGCGTGGCGTCGAACCTACCCCGGCGGGTGTCGCACTTTTGCGCCATGCACGAGGACTGACCCGCGCCATCGAATCTCTGCAAAGCGAACTGAGTGAATACGCGGACGGCGCACGCGGGCATGTGCGTGTGCTAGCCAATGTCTCGTCGATCATGGAGTTCCTTCCCGAGGAATTGTCGGACTTCATGCTCGACAATCCGTTGATTCAGGCGGATATCGAAGAACGCTTCAGTCCGGATGTGGTGCGCGGGGTAGCGGAGGGCAATGCAGACCTGGGCATCTGCCGCAAGTCGATGGCCGTTGGCGACCTGGAGTTCGTGCCGTACCGGCAGGATCATCTGGCCGTGGTAGTTGGCGCCGATCACCCGCTGGCCGGGCGGGGCAGTATCGCGTTCGAAGAGACGCTGGATTACGAGCATCTGGGTTTGTCTGCATTCGCCACGCTCAATACCTTCATGCGCAACAGCGCTGAGGCGGCGGGCAAGGAATTGCGTTTTCGCTCGTACGTGTCGTCCTTTGACGCGGCCTATCGTCTGGTGCAGTTCGGCCTGGGCCTCGCAGTGTTCCCGCAGGAGGCGGTGGCGCGCTATGCGCAGCTGTTCGACCTGAGAGTGATCCCGCTGACCGATGACTGGGCGCTTGGCGAGTTCGTCATTTGCATGCGCGACCGCCATGCCTTGAGCCTGTCTGCGCGTCGCTTGCTCGACCATTTGCTGCTGCGTGCGCCGGCTTGGCAAACACGGAGCTGATCCATCGCGGCTGACGATGGATCAACCCGTGAAACACGTCTTTTCTGCCTGTCGTCCTGCTCTTAGTCTGGCCCCACGCTTCAGACAGAGAGACCGCGATGACAACAATAACAATCAACGAAGTCGGCATGCGCGATGGCCTGCAAAGCCTGCACACGGTAATGCCGACTGCCGCCAAGCTGCGCTGGATCGATCGCGCCTATGCCGCTGGCGTGCGCCATATGGAAGTTGCCTCGTTCGTGCCGGCCCGGCTGCTGCCGCAGATGGCCGATGCCAGACAGGTGGTGGGCCATGCCCTGACGTACCCCGATCTGCTGGTAACGGTGCTAGCACCCAACCTGCGTGGTGCGCAGGATGCGCTGGAGTCAGGCGCCCAGCGTATCGTCGCGCCGGTATCCGTCAGCACCGCCCACAGCCTGGCCAACGTGCGCCGTACGCCGCAGGAAATGGTCGAGGAACTGGGGCGCATGTGCCAACTGCGCAACGAGCTGGGGCGTCACGATGTGCAGATGATCGCCGGCATGTCGGTGGCCTTTGGCTGCACCCGCCAGGGCGATGTGCCATTGGCCGACCTGTGCGAGCTGACCCGCCAGGTGATCGAGGCGGGCTGCGACCTGGTCTCGCTGGGCGACACCACCGGCTACGCCAACCCCGGCCAGGTGGCTACTGTGATCCAGGCCGTTCGCTCCATTGCCGGCGAGCGACTGCGTGCCGCGCACTTCCACGACACCCGTGGCCTGGCCCTGGCCAACAGCCTGGTGGCGGTGCAGCAGGGTATTCGCGAGCTGGATGCATCGCTTGCCGGCCTTGGCGGTTGCCCGTTCGCACCAGGTGCGTCGGGCAATACGGTGACCGAAGACCTTGTGTTCATGCTGCAGAGCATGGGTTTTGACACGGGTATCGACCTGCCAGCGCTGATCGCTTCCCGCCAGCTGCTGCGCGAGGTGCTGCCGGATGAACCGCTTTACGGCGCTATTGCCCGCGCCGGCCTGCCGCTCAACTACCGAAGGAACGCGTAATGTCCAGACTCCCCTTGGACGGCATTCGTGTCGTCGAGATTTCGCACATGGTCATGGGCCCCACCTGCGGCATGATCTTGGGTGACCTGGGTGCCGAAGTGATCAAGATCGAACCCACCCGCGGGGACGGCACTCGCCGCTTGCTCGGGGCGGGGGCGGGGTTCTTCCGCACCTTCAACCGCAACAAGCAGTGCATCGCCGTCGACCTCGACACCCTCCAGGGCCGTGAGGCGGTGCTGACGCTGATCGACAGCGCCGACGTATTCATCGAGAACTTCAAACCCGGGCGCATGCACACACTGGGCTTCGACTACGCCACGCTGCGCCAGCGTAATCCACGGTTGATCTATGCCTCGCACAAGGGCTTCCTCAGTGGCCCGTACGACAACCGCCTAGCCTTGGACGAAGTGGTGCAGATGATGGCCGGCCTGGCCTACATGACCGGGCCGGTGGGCCGCCCCTTGCGCGCCGGCAGTTCGGTAAACGACATCATGGGCGGCATGTTCGGCGCCATTGGTGTACTGGCCGCGCTCAACGAGCGCAACACCACGGGTGTCGGCCGCGAAGTGCAGAGTGCACTATACGAAAACTGCGTGTTGCTCGCGGCCCAGCACATGCAGCAGTACGTGGTGACCGGCCAGGCAGCGGCGCCGATGCCCAACCGCATCAGTGCCTGGGCGGTCTACGACGTGTTCACCTTCGCGGGCGGCGAGCAGATGTTCGTCGCTGCCACGGGTGAAGGCCAGTGGCAGGCCCTGTGCCAGTTGTTGGGCCAGACCGCCTTGCTCGACGACCCGACCTTGGCGACCAACAATGACCGGGTATTGCAGCGGCCGCGGCTGCTGGCGCATCTGGCCGAGGTGTTCGCCAATCTCGATGCCCAGCAATTGGCTACGGAACTGGAGGCGAACAGTATTCCGTTCGCGCCGATCCGCCGCCCAGAAGAACTGTTCGACGACCCGCACCTGATCCAGAGCGGTGGCATGGCGAACCTGCTGCTGGAAGATGGCAGCAGCACGCCGATGCCCTTGCTGCCGCTGTCGCTGGATGGCCAGCGCCTGCAGCCGCGCCGGCCGATCCCGCGGATTGGCGAACACACGCACAAGGTCATGCGCGAGCTGGGCTATAGCGATGAACGCATCGCCGAGCTGTGTGCGGCGGGGGTGCTGAAAACCGACGACCCGGCCCAGGGAGTGCACTGAATGGCCATCTATCGATACGACAAACTGACCCCGACCCTTCACCCGGAAACCTTCATCGCCGAGGACGCCACGGTAATCGGCGATGTCACCCTGGAGCAGGGCGTGAGCGTGTGGCCGCAGGCAGTGTTGCGCGGTGACAACGAGCCGATCCGCATCGGCCAGCACAGCAATGTTCAGGAAGGGGCGGTGCTGCATGCCGACCCAGGGTTTGCCCTGACCGTGGGTCGCAACGTCACCATCGGCCATCAGGCCATGCTGCACGGCTGCAGCATCGGCGATGGCGCGCTGGTCGGGATCCAGGCGGTGGTGCTCAATGGCGCGGTGATCGGCCGCAACTGCCTGGTCGGAGCCGGCGCCATCGTCACCGAAGGCAAGGTGTTCCCCGACAACTCCCTGATTCTCGGCGCGCCGGCCAAGGTGGTGCGTGAGCTGAGCCCCGAAGCCGTCGCCGGCATGCACGCCAATGCCGCCGAGTACGTGCGCAAGGGCCAGGCCTTCAAGGAAAAGCTCGTGCGCATTGGCTGACACGTTGTACGCGGCGCCCTCAACGGGCGCCGTCGCTCTCCAATAATTACAAAAATGGAGATTCACCATGGTTGCCTTGACTGGCGAAGTGGCGCGCGAGCGCGCCGACAGCCACATCGACGAACTGCTGCTTTACCGCCGCGTGGCTTGGCGCATCATGCCGCTGGCCATCATCTGTTTCCTTTTTTCCTACTTCGACCGCATCAACATCAGTTTCGCCAAGACTCAGATGCAGGCTGAGCTGGGCCTGAGCGACGCCGCCTACGGACTGGCCGCGAGCATGTTTTTCATCGGCTACGTGCTGTTCGAAGTGCCGAGCAGTTTGGGCCTCAAGCGCTACGGGGCGCCGGCCTGGATCTGCCGGATCATGGTGTCGTGGGGCCTGGCCACGGCGGCCCTGGTATTCGCCTACACCCATTACACGCTGTATTTCCTGCGCTTTCTGATCGGGGTAATGGAAGCGGGTTTCGGTCCGGCGATCCTGTTCTACTTGGCCTGCTGGTTCCCTAAGAAACACTTGGCAAAAATGAACGGCCTGTGGTTCCTTGCCGTGCCCTTGGCCGGAGCGGTGGGCGGGCCGGCTGCGGGCTTCCTGCTGGGAACCATGGATGGCGTATTGGGCCTGGCGGGCTGGCACTGGCTGTTTCTGATGTCGGGTTTGCCATGCGTGTTTCTGGGGCTGCTGGTGCTAAGGAAGCTTGACCGCGACATCGAGTCGGCCAGATGGCTTAGCCGCCAGGAGAAGGACCTGCTGACGGAGAACTTGGCTCAGGACAGGCGCGTGCAGAAACCAATGCTGGGGTCGATCTGGCAGGTGCTGCTGACCCGTGAAGTGGCGATCATGGCGTTCATTTACTACGTGGTGAAAACTGCTTCCTACGGCCTGAACTTCTGGATGCCACACCTGATCAAGTCTTCCGGCGTGCAGGACATGCTGTGGGTCGGCGTGCTGTCGGCATTGCCGTATGCAGTGGCCTGCATTGGCATGGTGTGGCTGACCCGCCGATCCGACCGCACGGGTGAGCGCAAGCGCTACTTGGTGTACTGCCTTCTGGCGGCCGCTTGCGGTTATCTGTTGGCTTGCCTGTACTCCGACTCGTCGGTGGCCATGATGGCTGCGCTGGTGCTGGCCACCGCAGGCACATTCATCGCCATCCCGATCTTCTGGACAATTCCCCAATCGACTTTCTCAGGGCTGGCCATCGCCACGGGCACTGCGGCGATCAACTCGGTCGGCCAACTGAGCGGCATCGTCGCGCCGGTGATGGTTGGTAAAATCAATGACCTTACCGGCAGTAACTACATGGGCATGCTGTCGATTGCACCGCTGATCCTGATCGCTTGCCTGGTGGTGATGCGCTGCGTCAGAAATCCCAAGGCTTGAACAACAGCGCTTTCCAACAAGAACAACAAGGCGTAACCATGAATGTATCCTCCTCCCGGCGGGCATCGCTGATGCTCGCGGCGCTTGGCTGCGCGTGCCAGGCGGCCCAGGCAGGCTTTGCCGACGACGGCAAGGGCAGCCTGGAGCTGCGCAACCTCTACTTCGACCGCGATTTCCATGGTGATACCGCCAGCCAGTCGCGACGCGCCGAGTGGGCCCAGGGCTTCATGCTCAAGTGGCAGTCCGGTTATTCCGATGGCGTTGTCGGCTTTGGCCTGGATGCAGCCGGTATGTTGGGCATCAAGCTAGACTCTTCGCCCGACCGCAGCGGCACCGGCCTCTTGCCGCGTGGCAGCGACAAGCGTGCAGCGGACGACTACGGGAAGGCAATTGCCACGTTCAAGGCGAAGCTGTCGCAAACTGAACTGCTGGTCGGTGGGCTAAGCCCGCAACTGCCGCTGCTAGCAGCGAACTACAGTCGCCTATTCCCGCAGTGGTTTAACGGGGTGCAATTGGTCAGCAAGGATCTGGACGATTTCACCTTCACCGTGCTGCAGGTGAATGCGACCAAGCTGCGCGACTCCACCGATTTCGAAGACCTGACGGCAATGGCGCAACAGGGCGCCTACCCAGCGACGGTGAGCAGTGACCGTTTGTATTACGCCGGGGCGGATTACCAGCCGCTGAAGAACCTCACTGTGAGCCTGCACACCAGCGACCTCGAAGACCTGTTCCGCCGTGATTTTGCTAGTTTCAAGTATCGCGTCGCTGCGGGGCCAGGTGAGGTATTCACTGAGTGGCGCTGGTTCAACGCCCAGGATCAGGGTAGGGCGTTGCTAGGGGAGGTGGACAGCCGCACCCTGAGCACCAACTTCGGCTACAACCTGTTCGGCCATACCTTCAGCGGCGGCTATCAGAAAGTCAGCGGCGATACCGCTTACGCCTATGTGGGCGGCACCGATACCTACCTGTTCAGCGAACAACAGGTCAGCACCTTCGCCCTGGCCAAAGAGCGCGCCTGGATGTTGCGCTATGACTACAACTTTGCTGCCTTGGGCATTCCGGGCCTTACCTTTAACGTGCGATACGTAAAGGGTGACCAGGTTGATCCGCAGCGCATTGCCACGGCAAAGGGCAGGGCGCTCAAGGCGCGCGGGGGGGAGGGCGAGGAATGGGAGCGCACCACAGACATCACTTACGTGGTGCAGTCAGGATTCTTGAAAAACTTATCTCTACGTTGGCGCAATGCAAGCATGCGCTCTAATTTTGCCGATGCAGCAGACGAGAATCGGTTGATCCTTGGCTATGTGATCGAGTTCTGATGACATTGCCGTATCCCTCGGACGACACACGTTTGCTGACAAAGGCAGCGCAGGAGGGCGTGGAGAAAGGGCTTTCGCTACAGTAAGGCGGAAGTTCTGATACTTGAATTCGACCCGCCGACGATCACAGGAGACCTATCTGTCGCTACTCAGACCGTGGCGAGCGAGAAGTTGATGGGTGTGCTCGACGCGGTGAACAGTAGGTAGGGCAGGCGTGCTCATTGATGAACACCTGGAGAGGTGCTGTGAACGGTGTGGCCTTGGCCATGGCCCTCTCGACGAATGGCTCGCCCATGACTGCCGTTCTGCTCTCAATTCCTTTCTTGTTTTCGGTATTCCTCGCGACATCAACGCCTTTGTTGAGTAGCTTGCAGCTGTTCTGGTATTCCTACTCGGATAAGCCTTGTCATCCCGTCTCAGTCTGATCTGGTGCGAAATTTGGATTTAGTCATGCCTTGTTTGGGGCGCATAGTTTTTGACAAATTGGCGGCTTTTTTGCGGCGAAATGACGGAGGGAATGGCCCCATCGATTCGCTACCTCGAGCAACTGTGATTTTTGAGCTGCGCAAAATTCAATCCGTAGGAAGGCTATGGCCAAGCGCAATAGCCGCTAAAGGAGCCGGCACTATCCATCTCGGTTTATTACTTTTTCTTCTTAAAAGTCCTTAGCGTGAGCTCTCATGGGGCTTACTTTTGCTCATATGAGTCATGCTCATTGGAAAGATAAAATTTCCTATAGCGTCAAAATATACAACTTTTATTTTCCTTTCAGCCCTTCCTATATTAGGCCCACTCCTAGGCGCCGCTTGAGCGAATCAAGCGATGACCAGCCGAAAAGCCGAGCGGCGCTTGGTAGAACAATTAACGGTAAGGTAGAGGTCTGAAATGAAAATTGGATTTATTGGTGTTGGCCGCATGGGTTCTCGCATGGCTGCCAGACTGATCGAAGCTGGCCATCAGGTGTCTGTCTTTGACCCCAACAATACCGCTGTCAACGAGCTGGTTGCGAAAGGTGCAATTGCAGCTTCGAGCCCACAAGCCGCAGCCGAGTCCGCAGAGCGCATCCTGCTCAGCCTCCCGAGCCCGAAAACTCTTGTGGATGCAGTAAGTGGTGAAAGCGGTGTTCTGAAGTCCGCTAGGCCTGGCGCAATCATCGTCGATTTCAGCACTGTCGACCCAGCTACTACCAAAGCCATCGCAGCTAAGTGCTCCTCTAAAGACGTCAAGTTCATAGACTCCCCAGTCAGCGGCGGTGTAGCAGGCGCGGCTTCGGGCAACCTCGTTCTGATGATCGGTGGTGATGAAAGTGTTATCGCTGACGCCCGTCCGGAACTCGAAATCCTCGCTTCGCGCATCGTTCATTGCGGCCCTGTCGGTGCAGGTCAGCTAACCAAACTGAGCCACAACCTGCTGACCGCGATCAACACCGTTGCTCTGGGTGAAGTCCTGTCTGTCAGCGTCAAGGCCGGTGCAAATCTCCAGGTTCTCTGTGATGTGTTTGCTGCTGGTCTGGCCGGCAGCAAGATGCTGGATTACCTGCCAAAGACCCTGTTCACCGAAGAGCGTCCAGCCAACTTCGCGATCGATCTGATGCACAAGGACATCTCCCTGTGCTTGCAGGAGTTCAGCAACTACTCCATGCCTCTGGGTCAACTGGTTCTGCAGACCTACAACGCCGCACGGTTGAATGGCTTAGGCGGCAAGGATTCAACGAGCGTAAACGAGCTGTACGAAAAACTGCTCGGTGTGCGCTTGAGCCTGTCGGGCAACTGATCCTTCGCCATTTAAGGAACCATGACCATGTCTACAAATAGCTCTGTTGTACTTCCAGACGCCGGCATCACAGGCCTGTTCGTAAACGGCGAATGGCGCACGCCTGCCAACGGCAAAACGATGGTGGTAGAAAACCCTTGTTTCCGCTCGCCGCTGGCCACCATCGGTGCAAGCGACAAAAATGACGTCGACAGCGCAGTCGCCGCTGCCAAAGCCGCTTTCCCATCCTGGCGCCGTCTTGCGGCCCGTTCTCGTGGTGCGATGCTGATCGAGCTGGGCAACCGTATCACTGCTCACCAGGAAGAGATTGCACGCGTACTGGCTGCAGAGACTGGTAACGCTCTGCGTACTCAAAGCCGTCCTGAAACCCAGAGCGCTGCCGAAGTCCTGCGTTACTACGGCGGTACCATTGCCGAGCAGAAAGGTGAAACCCTGCCGCTGGGCCCAGGTCTGTTCAGCTACACCACACGCGAACCTCTGGGGGTTGTGGGCGCAATCATTCCATGGAACTCCCCGCTGGTTCTAGCTGCTGTAAAGATTGGCATGGCCCTGGGTACCGGTAACACCCTGATTCTAAAGCCTGCTGAAGATGCCCCGCTGGCCGTGCTGAAGATCGCTGAACTGGCCGCTGATATCTTCCCGGCTGGTGTTTTCAACATCGTGACCGGTTCGGGTATCGAGGCGGGCGCCCCGCTTTCGACCAACGAAGACGTCGCGAAGGTGTCGTTCACTGGCTCGCTTGAAGTCGGCAAGCTGATCGCTCACGCAGTAGCGGATCGCATCGGTCGCGCCACTCTGGAGCTGGGCGGTAAGAGCCCATGCATCGTCTTCCCAGATGCTGCTACCCCTGAACACATTGATGCCACCGTCAACGGCATCATTGCCGCCATGCGTTTCGCACGTCAGGGCCAGTCTTGCACCGCTGGTTCCCGTTTGTACGTTCACAAGAGCGTATGGGATGAGGTAATGACGCGTGTAGTCGGCAAGGTGCGCGAGTTGCGTATCGGCGACGCTTTGGATGAGAACACCGACATCGGCGCAATCATCAACATTGAGCGCTACACCGAAGTCCGAAACTTCATCAAGGAAGCGATCGAGTCGGGCGCCGAGATTCTGACCGGCTCGGTTCCAGCTTCGCCGGAAACCGCCAAAGGTTTCTATCCAGAGCCGGTAATTGTGACCGGCGTGGATAATTCTTGGCGCGTTTGCAAAGAAGAGGTCTTCGGGCCAGTCCTGGTGGCTCTGCCTTGGGAAAAGGAAGAAGAGGTTATCCAGTGGGCAAACGATACCGTTTACGGTCTTGCTGCCTACGTGTTCACCAATGACCTGACTACGGCACTGCGTGTGACCGAGCAAATCGACGCCGGCTGGTTGCAGGTTAACCGTGCAGGCGGCCAGATCCCAGGTATGTCTTACGGTGGAGCCAAGCGCAGCGGCATCGGTGCCGAATACTCCATCGAAAGCGCGCTCGAAAGCTACACGTCGCGTAAAAGCGTAACGATCAACGTCTAACCCATACTTATAAATATAAGCCGGTGGCTAACCACCGGCGACTGGTGACATCGAGAGGGCATATGAACGTGCAAACAGCAGGTGCTATCAAGCATCAAGAAGAAAGTAAGGGTGCAGATAAGACTTCCGTCAAAGCTGCATTAGGCTCCTTCATCGGAACCACCGTAGAGTGGTACGACTACTTCATTTATGGTACTGCCGCTGCTCTCGTGTTTCCTAAGGTGTTCTTCAGCAATATGTCGCCAGAAATGGCTACGCTGATGTCGATGATCTCGTTCTCGGTCGCTTTTGTAGTTCGACCCATTGGAGGGATCGTGATTGGTCACTTCGGTGACCGTATGGGCCGGAAGAAGTTATTGGTCTTTACGTTGATGCTGATGGGTCTTTGCACAGCAGCTATCGGCTTTCTCCCTTCATATGCACAAGCCGGTATATGGGGGCCTGCTTTATTGATTGTGCTTCGAATTATCCAGGGTTTTGCTCTTGGCGGTGAGTGGGGCGGTGCAGCGCTCATGTCTGTAGAGCACGCGCCGGAAGGGCGGCGAGGATTGTGGGGTGCCACCATGCAAATGGGAGTTCCTGCGGGCCTTTTAGTATCGGCGGGTGCGTTTGCCTTGGTTTCCATGCTTCCAGATGAGCAATTCTTCTCGTGGGGCTGGCGCCTCCCTTTCATCTTCAGCCTGGTACTGCTGGTAGTCGGCATGTATATCCGCCTGCAGGTGTCTGAGCCTCCGGCCTTTGAAAAAGTTGCGGAAAAAGGTGAAATCGAGAAAGCTCCGCTGCTCAGCGTCTGGAAGTACGAGAAGAAGAAAACCATTGTTATGGCCTTCTTTCAAACGGCTGCTAACGTTGGCTACTTCCTCATTACCGTTTACGCCTTGAGTTACATTACACAAACCCTGGGGCTGCCACGCAGTGTCGCTTCTAACGCCTTGATGGTAGGCGCTGCAGTAGATTTGTTTATGCAGCCTGTGTTTGGGTGGCTGTCTGACAAGTACGGTCGTAAGAAAGTTTATGGCTTTGGTGCAATCTTCTTTGCTTTTTACGCCTTCCCGTTCTTCGCCCTGCTGAATACTGCTGATCCGTACTATATCACCTTGGCGTTGGCTTTGGGCCTGGGTATCGGTCACGCATCTACCGGTTCTCTGCATGGCGTGATTTACGCTGAGCAGTACAAAACCAAATACCGTTTCAGTGGTTCGTCTGTCGCGTATCAACTTTCCGGTATTGTTTCTAGCGCCCCGACTCCGATCATTGCAGCTTGGCTTGTAGCCACCACTGGTAATTCTATGGCGGTGTCGTGGTTCGTAGTGGTAGCGGCAGTTATTACTCTGATCTGTATTTCGATGACCAAAGAAACTTATCGGATTGATATTAATGAGTGATGACATGAATAACGCTTACAATGCCTTGATCGGCGAAAGAATTGATAGGTTGATGACTGTGGAAATACGCCCCCTTACCGGGGGGCTTCCATCGGGATATGTCCAACCGCTGTATGACATCTGCAGAAAACATCATGGCGCGCCATTGAGCATGTTGGCCGCAGAGTCTCTGCATAATCGAATTCAGCCTGGTGACACTGTGTTTATAGCCACCGGCGCCGGAGTTGCACCAGCTCTTCCGCTGGGCGAAACGGATGGCCCGCCTGGCGCTGCTGTATTGGCAAGGGCACTGGCGCGGGGACTTGAGTGCCGAGTGGTGCTAGTGACGGAAGACATCCATTTAGCACCGGTCGAGGCTTGTGCTGCGGTGGCCAGTGAGGCACTTGATGGGCAAGGCTCGATCACCGTTGCCAGCTTCCCAAAAGGCCTGAGCGCAGGTCACCAAACTGCCACAAGCTTATTCCAAGAGTACAACCCCACCGCTGTGATCTTCGTGGAGCGCGATGGCCCTAACGCGGAGGGTTATTTTCACGGCGTTCGTGGTGACTTTCGCGAGCCAGATGCTGTGGGTCACGTGTACCTGCTGGCCGACCTGGCCAAGGTACACAACGTACTTACCGTTGGTGTAGGTGACGGTGGCAATGAGGTGGGGTTCGGCGATGTCCGCGCTGCAGTAACAGCGGTTCATCCGCTGGGCGCCATCTCCAAGGGAGGCTTCCCCTCGGGAGTGATCACCGTCACTGCAACCGATGTGGTTGTGGCAGCCTCCGTATCAAATTGGGGCGCCTACGCCATCTGTGCTGCGCTGGCTTATTTGACCGGCAAACCCGATCTGATCCATTCGCCTGAACTTGAGCGTGACATGGTTGAGGCGTGTGTGAGGGGCGGCGGGCGAGATGGTGCAAATGGACTGCACCAGCCGTCTGTAGATGGCATTGATCTCGACGGGCATGCCGCGTTTGTCCAGTTGTTGAATTCGATCGTGAATGTCTCTCGGTAGGCGTTACACGCCACCAGGAACGGTAATTATGAACATCAAAAGCAATTTCGAAGGTGCACAGGTGTCGGTTAAGACTGATTCATTTGGCAATGAAATTGATCCGGTAGTGGGTTTCGCTCGCGGCAACATCATTCGCTCCAGCACCGATGAGGGCGCCCGCCTTCGCCACGGTCAAGCGGTCGCAGCCAGTCGCGTTATTGAGTATGGCTCCGAATCGATCGGCATTTTCACCGGCAATCAGCGGGACTACCTGGTCAAGGCAACTGACCTGGACACCTACTGTGAAGAGTGGGTTGGCCCCGGTCTGAGTTCCACTCGCCTGAACAAACTGGCAATTGAGCACCTGGGGGGCGACGAAGAAACCGATAGCGTTGCCATTTTCAACCGTACCAGTGCTGCAATCGTGTCTGTCATTGCATCGTGCTCGGGTGGTCTAACTGTTGTATCGATCGTTCCTCCAGGTGGCCGTTCGCATGCTTCTGTAGTTCGAGGTGCGAAGCTTGCGGGTGTTCCACTGATTGAGGTGCAGGGTTCCGGTGATTGGCGAAGTGTCCTGCAGGCCAATGAGCCTCGCTTGGTTGTCGTTACCACCGTCACCAGCAGCCTGGAGCTGCTTAGCGATAACATCACCTTGAGCGTGGTGGACTATGTTAAGCAGTTTGGCTCTCGCGTGTTCCTGGACGAGGCTTACGGTGCAAGGCTGCGTCCGGTGCTGCATAGCGGCATCAAGAGCCTCAAGACGGGTGCAGACTTGGCGGTGACTAACTGTGACAAGGCCGGTCTTCCTGGCCCACGTGCCGGCATTTTGGTTGGTGCGAAGGACATGATCGGGGCGGCCGCAGCGAAGGGGGCTGAGTACGGGATGGAAGCTCGTGCGCCGATCTCCGCGGGCGTAATGCGTGCGCTTCAGAGCTACGACCCTCAGCATTTGATTGATGAAGCCAAAGCCGGTAAGGCGCTGGCAGCGGATCTTATAAAGCTACTGGGTGACTGCGTTCAAGTGAGCGACCTGGGCCCAATGGTTCATGAGGACGATATCCTCCGAATCATTCTGAAGCGTGCTGGCTTCAAGTCAGAGAAAGTGCCTGTGGTGCCATGTGAGGCGACCTCTGCGTTGGGCATGATTCTGCTGCGCGATTACGGCATTCTCACTGTCAACACTCATGGTCAGCCAGGGGCACGTGTATCTGTGCGCTTGAAGCCGTCCGGTGATGCAATTCAGCGTGTCGGTGGTCAGGAAGCAATCATTAAAGCGTTTGACGAGTCGCTGACGAAAGTCGCAGCCATCATTCACGATTTGAAAGCGATGACCGATCTGATCCTGGGAGGCAAATGATGTCTGACTCCAAATACACTTCCTACGATCAACGTCTCGATCAGCTGATCTCTTTGGACATTGGTGGCCGTGGTGTAGAGCACCTTTACCAGCAGGCGCGCGCTAGCATTGGCCGGCCGCTGGTGGGCGCTGCTGCAACGGCACTGTTGGCTGCGCCTGAGGGTTCTACTGTCATCGTTACAACCGGCTCGGTATCCCGTGCCTGGCTGTCTCCGGAAATCGGTGAGAACGATGGCCCTGCGGGTCTGGCAGCGGTAGTGCGTGCATTGGTACTGGCGCGTAACGTCACGCCCGTGGTGCTGATCGAAGAAACCCTGCGTCGCCCAATGGAAGCCATTCTGACCACTGCAGGTTTGACGGTTCTTCCCTATGAGCAAGCTCGTAAAGCGACCAAGGATAAAAGCCTGGCGACGGTGTGCGTTCAAGGCTTCGCGGTTACAGATGAAGAAGCTGCTATCGCGGCGCCTAAGCTGCTGGACGAGCTTCAACCTTCCATATTGTTCTCCACGGAACGGGTAGGCCGAAATCGCAACGGCATTTACTACAGCATGCGCGGCATTGATTACGGGATGGAGCGTGCGCGCATCGATTTCGTATTCGACGAAGCGATCCGCCGTGAAATCCCGACCGTTGCTGTGGGGGACGGTGGGAATGAAATTGGCATGGGCCTGGTCAGTGAAGCTGTCCAGGGTCACGTTAAGTTCGGTGCTGAGGGTTCGTGTGGGTGCGGCGGCGGTATCGGAGCTGTCACCTCCGCAGATGTCCTGGTCACTGCGGCATGTTCGAACTGGGGCTGCTACGCCATCGCCGCCGCCATGGCAATCCGCACCGGTGATGTGCGGCTGATCCACACCCCAGAGATGGAAGGCAACTTGCTTCGTCGGGGAGTTGATGTGGGACTGATCAACTCTGTCGTGGGGATTACGGATGCAAACGTGGATGGAATCCCATTGAGCAGTCACTTGGCGTTGGCCGAAATGGTCACCGCTATCATAAGGCCAGCCCTGAAGGTCTAATATGCACAACACTAATTCCTCGAAACTTTCTAAACGGCTGCCTGAGCAGAACCATACAGTTGGCTTGCCGGGCAAAACTGAGCCTGTCTCTACAGTTGTAGCTAAGCCTCGGCTTGCGCAAGGTAAGGTTGAGGGGGTTATTGATGCTGTTGCAGTGCTAGGGTACAACTGAGTTGACCTCGCCCGGTGTTTAGGTGGTGTCTCGCACCGACTACCATCGGGTTTTTAAATAAAGCTAAGTTTTATTATGGTGTAGCTAGGCTGCCAGAAAGCTAGCGTGTTTATTTTTGTTCTCAAATGTCGCTGCTTGGTTATCACCAAAGTGCGTGCATTGGGGGAATCGTGCTCCTTCCATCAGGGTTTGATAATGAAACACAGGATTGTAATTGTGGGTGGCGGCGCCGGTGGCATCGAACTCGCTACTCGATTAGGGAAAACTCTCGGTCGGCGAAATCACGCCATGATTACGTTGGTTGATGCTAATTTGACCCATATTTGGAAGCCGCTTTTTCATGAAGTTGCTGCTGGTTCCCTGAACCCTGGCGTCGACGAGCTTAACTATATTGCTCAGGCCAAATGGAACCACTTCCACTTTCAGCATGGCCGTATGGCGGGACTCGATCGCGCCCGCAAGGTCATCCGCCTGACTGAATCCAGTCGATCTTCTTCGAAGGAACGCGAAATCGAGTATGACACTCTGGTAATGGCGGTCGGCAGCCATTGCAATGATTTTGGAACACCAGGAGTTCAGCAGTATTGCCAATTTCTGGATAGCCGAGTGCAGGCTGAGCGGCTCCATGGAATGCTGCTTAACCGTTACATGCGCTCACATGCCTCTGATACGGCTCATCCACTCGAGATAGCCATCGTGGGGGCAGGGGCTACAGGTGTAGAGTTGTGTGCCGAACTCCAGCATGCTGTGCGTGTAATCAAAGGATACGGTGTCAAGCACGCGTGCCCATCCACTCTGAAGATTACGCTGCTTGAAGCGGGCCCGCGCATCCTACCCGTGCTTAACGAACAAGCCAGTCAGGCAGTGCACAGTGGGCTGAAGGATTTGGGAGTGAACGTGCGAGTCGGCACTGCGGTGAAAGAAGTCACGGAGAGCGGAGTCATTCTTGCTGAGGGCGAAACGTTAAACGCCGATCTGAAAATTTGGGCTGCAGGCATCAAGGCACCTGAGTTCCTAAAAACGCTGGATGGTCTTGAAACCAATCGGATCAATCAGCTAAACGTAAAGCGGACGCTCCAGACGACCCTCGATGATTCGATCTTCGCATTGGGTGATTGTTCTTCTTGCCCGTTAGATGCTACCAGTGGACGTTTCGTACCCCCGCGTGCGCAAGCTGCCAACCAGCAGGCTGCTTTGCTGTGCAAGAACCTAGAGCGACACTTAGACGGTGAGCAGCTTCTTAATTTCAAATATGAAGACAAGGGAACTTTGATCTCGTTGGCTTCCTTCGACGCAGTAGGCAGCCTGAACGGAATTTTCAGCGGTAAAGGAATTACGCGAGGGCTTATTGCCAGGACGCTTTACACTTCCCTCTACAGATTGCACCAAGCTGCGCTCTATGGAACGCCGCGAATGCTGTTAAAAACGCTCGCAGAGTATCTGCAGCGTAAAACTCGCCCGAAACTAAGGCTGCACTGATTAATTTCGATTCGGCGCATTGAAAACTTGGTTATATTTGCATTGATGGCAGTCCCTTGGTGCGCCTTTAATATTCTATAAGTGGTATTTTTCTTCAAGCGTTGTCCTTAGCTCGCAATCTGCCAAAGCAGCGGTTTACCGCCAATAATAATAGTGCAATGGGAGTTGTGTTTCATGGTTGAGCGTGATTTCGTGAAGTCCTTTTTCATTTCGGACTCGAAAGCTACGTTGCCGATGCGAAATCTCTATTTCAATAACGACAATCGACAGACCAAGCAGGTGAAGCAGGAGGAATGGGGGCAGGGGTTTCTGCTCAAGTACCAGTCTGGCTTAACGGACGGCACAGTTGGGTTCGGCGCTGATGCAATTGGTGCACTGGGCATCAAGCTCGACTCTGGACAGGGTCGGCACAACGGCAGCTCATTTTTCCCTAGCGATGGTGATAAGGCGGTTGATGAGTTCAGTGCGCTAGGCCTCGAAGTAGAACTGGATCAAGCCTCACTCGGTGCAATTTCTGCGGCCTGCTCAATCAGACCCTGCTAGTGCTTAAGCTGGATTGCCGGCTAGGAAATAGGTGAATGATATCGTGCTAAATCTAGGAAGGTTGAAGCTGCTCTCGGAATTGTCGGTGCTAGGAACAGTATCCGCCGTGGCAGAGGCGGTGCACCTCACCCGGCCGGCAGTGTCGCAGCAACTGGGATTACTGGAGCGCGAGCTGGACGTGGCTTTGGTGGAGCGGTCAGGCCGCAATGTGGAACTGACGCCCGCAGGGCGGCTATTGGTGGCGCGATCGTCTGAGCTTTTTCGTCTCGTGAACGATATCGAGGCCGAAATCGCTCAAGGTCGCCAAGAGATCTCAGGTGTCATCCGACTCGCTTCCTTTGGTTCTGCCGGGGTTGGTTTGGTGCCTAAATGCGTCCAGTTGATCGAGCAAAGCCACCCGCAACTCGCCGTCTCGTTGATCGAACTTGAGCCGGCTGAAGGCTTGAAGGCCGCCGCTGCCAACCAGGTCGATGTAGCGATCGTTGATGATATGGTCGATACCGAGCCCTTCACAGCAAAGCTGGATTTTCTGCCGCTGTGTCCGGATTACTTCACGGTAGTGATGTCCTCCCGGCATCGCCTGGCTGATCGTAAGAACCTCCAACTGAGTGATTTATCCGATGAGCGTTCCAACAAGTCGTGCCTGAGGATGTGAGTTCCATGCTTTTGAGTTAAACGAATCTGTAGTGCTCTACGATATGATTCTGGATCAATGAGTAGAGGAGTAAGGGATGATGCTCAATCTGAGTCGGCTGCGTTTGCTGTCTGAGCTCTCAGTGCTCGGTACGATTTCTGCTGTCGCTGAGGCGGTGCATTTGACTCGTCCCGCTATCTCCCAGCAGTTGGCTTTGCTAGAGCAGGAGCTTGATGTCGTACTTTTCGAGCGTTCTGGGCGGAGCGTCGAACTCACGCCTGTCGGGAAACGGTTGGCGACCCGGTCTGTGGAGCTTTTCAAGCTGGTCAATGACATCGAAGCTGAGGTCGCTCAAAGCAAGCATGAGGTGACGGGAGAGGTTCGAGTCGCCGCCTTTGGTTCTGTGGCCGTTGGGATTCTGCCATTCGCAATCCGGGCCCTAGAGCAATCACATCCCAAATTAACGGTCTCTTTCACTGAGATGGAGCCGACAGAAGGGCTAAAGGCGGCGGCAGCAAATCAGGTCGATTTGGCGGTTGTAGACGACATGACAAGCATTGAGGCTCATGCCTCCAAGCTTGAATTCGAGCCGCTATGCACTGACCATTTTATGTTGGTCATGTCCTCAACCAACCGCCTGGCTGAGCTTAAGTCCATCCATCTAGACGACCTGGCCAATGAACGCTGGGCTCTGAATCTCTCCGCTGTGACCTATGTGTCATTCCTACTGCGTGCTTTTCGGGCTGCGGGGTTCGAGCCGCGTGTTTCTAGTAATTGCCGCAATACTGCCGCAACGATAGAAATCGTGAGGTCGAGCTCGCTCATCACGGTACTGCCAAATCTGATTTTGGGGCCTGTCCGGAGGGATTCCGATTTCGTGTGTGTACCGGTTAAGCCCATTCTGCTTCGAAGAATCTCCGTAGCGGTTCCGAAAGGCGCCTCAAAACTGCCGGCAGTAAAGGCCGTAATTGACGCCCTCAAAGCTGTGAAATCAGAGGATGCCCATAGTTAGAAGATCGACCAGAACTAGATTGTCCTATCTGCGTTGACTCGGGTATCGGTCGCCGCCTCACTGCTCATCTTACAGTCATAGGGGGACGATGCGGCTGGCGAGCGTACCAGTTGTAGTGGTCAAGTTTTTCCGGACACCGATTACGGGTGACCTCTTCGCAGATGCTTAGCCTGTGGCGATTGAGAAGGTGATGGTGTGCTCGATGCGGTAAATGGTAAGTGGGGTAGGGCAACTATGCGGCTGGCTACCGTGCCGGTTGATCCAAGAGGGGTATGCGCCGCGAAATGATGAGCCAGAGATTCAGTACGCGAGTGGATGAGCTCTCGACTGTTTACTGTAAATAGGGCGGTAGCACCTGAGGAAGGCCAGGGATTCCATTTTCCCTAGCCTAACCAACCTTAGCGATTGTCTTCAATATCGGGCGATTCAATATTTTTGGCACCACAGCCGGCTGGCTCGGCGGGCACCTGTCCAAACCCAAGCTGCTCACGGCTCTCTACTTGCTTCGAGCGGCGGTCATTGTCGCCTTTGTTTCTGTCCCAGTGATTAATGTCGCGGCTTACCTGTTTGGGATGGCAATGGGCTTCCTCTGGCTTTCAACCGTCCCACTGACAAACGGAGTCGTCGCCTCGGTAATCGGTATTCGCAACGGGAACAATGTCATCGGCTTGGGCAGGCGCATCCAGCTTTCCGACTGTGCTGTACTTGAGGCCAGATGGGTTCGTAATTGCGCAGTGCTTTAGGACTCCATGCAGTACCAAGTGCTTATGAATGGCTGAGCTTTGGGAGATACCTTTTCCATTTGTTCGCAAACTGCAGTGCATTCGGGAACGTTGGTTCCGCGATCTGGGTGCTATTGGCTGTACGGAGGAACACGATGCCGGTGATTGCTGAAAAGGTCTCACATGAACACCTCTCCATAATACTTAATTTAACATAATATGCATTATGCGCATCCTTGGATTTTTCCCACGGGGCGGTGTACCCTACAATTCAGCACTAAATCGTCTAACTACGCTAAAGAGATATTTAGTTTAGTTATATAGGCGCCTCTACCAAGCGCGGCGTCAGGAACAAAACCAGCTCCGTTTCCGTCTTCACCGTCGACGTGCTGTTGAACAACCATTTCAAGCCCGGGATCTGCCCGAAGAACGGCACGCTGCGCACAACCGTGCTGTCCGTGTCCGAGTACACGCCTCCCAACGCTACCGTCTTGCCAAAGCCCGAGAACACACGCGACGTCAGCGACGTTGTGTTGATCGGCGGTACGCCGTTCATTGCCTTCGAATAATCCGGCTCATCCTTCGACAAGATCACGTCCAGCAGCACGCCTTTATCGTTCACCAGCGGCATTACATCGAGCGACAAAGCGGCTTCTTTGAACGATACCGACGTGGCCCCGTCACCGGCAGATTGCTGATACGGAACCTGCGAGCCTTTGATGATCTTGGCCTGATGCCGATCTGTCGTGTAAACACGCGGACTTGAGATAACGCGACCTTTACCGGCTTGCTCCATTGCATCCAGTTCGGCGTCTAGATTGAACGACCTGGACGTGATGCCAAAGCCAGCAATTGCGGCTGGAGTTAAGCCCAGCGGTACGCTGCCAATTAGAGCGCCTGCGCCGCTGCCAACCGATCCTTTCCATTGAACCCCGAGGTTCTTGGTGTACGAACGATCAACTTCAACAATGCGGGCCTCAATCATCACTTGTTGACGCGAGTAATCGACCGCATCCAGATAAGTGCGCAGATCGGCCAGTCGTTCTTTGCTCATACGAGCAACGATCACAGATGAACCTTCCTCAGCGTTCAAGCTTTCGCCCTGGTCGAGCGGAAATGCCTTAATTGCATCAGCGGACGGAATGTTGCGAACCTTGAGAATCGACACCTTATATGCCGGAGTTTCAGCGGTCCCAGGTGAACCCGCTAGCCCGTAGAATCCAGCAGACTCAGAGTCGTTATCAGGGTGCGGATAAGCGCTTACACGCAAATACTTACCATCGACGCTGTAAAGCAATCCGCGTGGACCCGTAACGAACTCGATAGCCTCATCCCAACTAACATCCTTCATCCGCATCGACAGCGAACCCGAAATGCCTTCGCCCTGGACGAGATTCAGCCCGCGATAGTCGGCCAGCAGTTGCAAGGCCGCTGAAACTTGGATGCTCTGGAAATCGAAGGTCAGCGACTGGGGAGTATCATCTGCATTGGCGCTGCACAGAACAGCCGACAGCAAAACAGTCACACATAACCGGCGCAAAACTTTCATATCAGCCCCCTACCCCAATCAATCCATTGACAACCGGATTCGGCTTCCGCATTGCCCAGTTCGTAATCTTGACGCCATCCACGACGCAATAAGCTTCGGTGAAGTCTTCGAAATACCGACAGTGATTGAAGGAAACGTAACGCGTATTTCCGTTCACGTCGGAAATCAAAGCCAATGCCTCTGACATGCCTCTATAGTTCGGGTCGGGCCGAGACGGATGCACAAACCCTACGAGCCGCCAACTAGTCGAGATCGACGGCTCAATCTTGCGCGGCGCGGAAGTCTCAGCGGCTTGAGGAACGTTCTTCTTGCCTTTATCACCTGGAGAAAGGTAATTCGACACAAAATAAATGCCGAGGATGAGACAGACAATACCGCCGCCCAGGTACGCCCAAAGTCCGAAAGAACGCAAATAACTTGCCCGACCATCAGCAGCAGACTCGTCACCAACCTCCCCTGTACTGGATTGGGTCGCGGACTTGTAATAGCCGTAAACGGATTTCTTGAAGCTCCCGCCTGTAGTTCGAATTAGTTTCGACTTGGGAGGTGAGTCGCCAGTTACGTAGCCGTTGTACACCTCAAGCTTAAAGGCTCGTTTACTCATCTTGCGAATGCGATATGTGTTCTCAATCAGCAATCGAACCCAGCTCGAAATCTGCGCTAGATCTTGAGTGATTAGAACAACACGCATCGAGTTGTTTTTGCCGTCTACGCGGTGGCGGTGCTCGGCAAGCAAGACTTTATCGGTCTTATTGGCGTGATTGGCATTAACTCCTGCCGGCCAGCGTCTCCAGCATTCATCTATTACAGCTACGCAGCCAGGAGGGAGGATATCGGCTAAATCATCTTGCTCGAACCAGTCTTCTGGAAGCTGAGATATCTTGCCGCCGAAATCAGCAAGAAGATCGTCAGCAACAAGCGGGATATTAGTAACTACGTGGCGCCCTTGCTTGAGAGACGGAATCACAACATGCTCAACTACACCGTAACTCTTCCCGTGGCCCGGCTTGCCAACGTATGCGTGGATAGCCATATATCACCCAATGATCGGAAGGCGTCGAATCATAAAGCGCAGCACATACGCCGACATGATTGCACTTATGCCGTAAGGCACCTGAAAGATCTGCATGAAATACCATACCGAGGGATCAATTTGCGAAAAAAGCTCACCAGCGCCCTGAATCATCCCAAGAACAACGCTTGTGCTCAGAAGAGACAGAAGAGCATCCCAAAGCCACTCAGAGATTTTTAATGGTATATCGACAAAAAACTGCAACGTATCTCGAATTATAGATAGCAGCCACTCGGCAAAATCAGTCATATATTCACCATGCACTCACGCAGACAAGACAATTCGGACAGCGAGCAAAGACCATCCGGCCAAGAAAACGATAGAAAGAATCCCGACCACGTTGGAGGAGTTTAAGAGTTCGCAATGCGACTCAAACCGAACAATGGCAAAACCAACATCGACAACAGGCTGAGGGCATGTGCCGTTACCAATGTTGGAAATGATATTCATGTTGAAATCTGCTACAGCCTGCCCGAACTGAGAGTCGGCAAAGCTTGTTTGCATGTGGTTTACAAATGTCTCAGCCGCTAAAGGGTTTTGCTCATCCTCTAAAATCGAATCGGCGTCGAGTTCTCCAGGTGATTCAAAAGAAAGCTCACCGTCAAAATCAGAGCCGCTATCGTCATCACCTCCCGTGTTGCCGCCGCCCGTGTTGCTGCCGTCATCACCGTCATCACCGCCATCAGAGCCACCGTCACCACCGGTGCCGGGCTTACCGTTCAAGGGGTCGCCTGTGCGAGGGGCACTGTAACCAGAGTCTGAAGTACAAGTTGGATTCGCAGTATTAAGACCTACAAAGTAATTGCAAAACCCGGTATCGGTGGAGCCTTTTACAAACGCGCAGTCGCTTTTAGCTGCGGACTCACCCAAATAAGAACAGGAGTCATGGCAGATTTCGGTTGGAACCTCGCGAACTGTCCATTGAACAAAGTTACCACTCGACGATTTAGTTACCGCCTTATCCGCACTGCTAAGCTCAATGGTTTCTGCGCAGCTTGATTGCGTCTGCTCCTTAATCAAACTGACAGTGTTGGTCTGCGTCGCCGTATTAAAGATTATCCAAGTGTAAGAGCAGTTGGCTGTATCAGCATAAACAGTGCACGCTCCAGGCTTCCAGTCCGTTCGGTTTGCATTGGTGTTATGGGCTTCCAGCGACTCTGCAAACGCAGCAATGAACGCCTCAGGCGTTTCTCTCGTACCAACATCCGAGCATTCGTCAGGGTTAAAAGTTTCTGAATACATATCGTCGCACTTCCAACCAGCGTAGGCGCTAGGCGAGAGATAAAGTGCAAGCAAGGCGATAGCCATAATTCGCATGAGTTTCATATCACCACCCCGCTAGCGCGGCGAAAGCGCAGCCGCTACCAATGCAAAACATTGCGAAATAATAAAGGTCTGCCATATGCATCCCTGCAAATTTGAGATAAAAAAAGGGCGTCCGAAGACGCCCCGGCAAAACGAAGTTGCGACGTTATGCGCCTTTGACCATGCCGATAACGATCTTAACGCCCTTGATCGCAGCGTACATACCGATAACGGCCGCACCAATGGCCATTGCGCCGTTAGCAACAGTGCTGAAATCCAGCGAGCTGGTCAGCGTGGAATAGTCCGGTGCTTCACCAGCAGCGAAGACAGCAGGAGCGGTAACAGCAACAGCAGCAGCGGCGAACAGTTTTTTCAACATGGGTATTTCCCTATATGGTTTTGACAAAGTTTACTAACGCCCGAATTCCAATAGTCACCACCAAGACGGAAGCAACTACTGTAAATCCGGCTCCAAACGCTTGGCCCAAAGTCGTCGGGTCAAGCTGAGAGACGTCGAAGGGAGGCGTATACGGCGCTACCTCCCATTGAGAAGAACAAACCGGGATACCACCCTCGGTTGATATGTCGCCTGGACAATAGAGGGTGGCGGCCATTAGGCAGTCTTAGCCTGTGGCTGTTGAGTGTTAACGCGGCGACCTTGACGCGGGTCAACTTCGAAGCTCAAGCGGCCATCACGTACAGTGGCAATAATGTCGCACTCATAAGTTCCCGGCTGCGGAACCTCGTTGGAAGCCTGTGCGTAAAAATCGCACATCTGCGGGTACGGAATGTTTGGCAGGTGAACGAAGCAGGTGAACATGCAGTAAGGTTTCTGGCTCTTAGCAGCAATGCCAGAGCGTTGTTGACCGGTAACTTCTACGATAATGGTATTCGACATTGTGTTGCCCTCTTCTACTATTGGCAGTCGGAGACTTAGCCCGACCAATGTGCCCAACTGGGCGGAAGTTTTAGTTTCGAGTCGACCAGATGTGTAGCGTGACAATCACGACAAACACCAGCACCCCGAGCATGGAGAGACCAAAAAGGAGATCATCCAGTTTTTCAAACATTCAATAGCCCATCCACTCTGCAATCGAAGGAGTTCCGCGAGTTTCGCTTGCAAGGGTCCAAACTTTCTCAGCCTTGGCGCCCTGCTCTTTCCTGATATCGAGCACTGCAAGAGTTTGGGAAACTTGTTCAGCCAATACAGGACTCAGGAACGCCTGAACTTGGCGTTGCTGTTCCAGTCGGCGCCGTTGCCCAGGTGAAAGCTGCGCACCCTGAAAGCTGACGGTCTTCATGCGGCCACCAATTGAAGATGGCTCGGGCGACGATACCATGCAGGCATGGCAAGCTCGGACTTGGTGACTTCGCGGCACTGGCGGACGAAGACAGGCGCGAAGCGGGAAGTATCGCAAGCGTTGCGGATATTGATCCCGATACGATTAAGCCTTGCCGCATTTGTCTTGACCTGCGATTTTGTAAAATCAAACTTCTGCCCGTGCATCCAAAGGATTGCAGCGGAAGCGGTCGAGTTTGCAGCCTGACGACTGTTCACAATCCCGAGTTCAAGAAGTTTATCTGCGATAGTCATCATATCCATGGCCGTAACCTGCAATCGCTCGTCAATGGCAAGAAATTCGTTGTGTATCTCAATAAAGCGGGCTTCGTTAAATAGGCCCCAAAAGGCCAGCCCTTCGCGCTTCAAATACTCTGCTTTCAACTCTTGTTCCATACGAACCACGCCATTTGCGACGCAGTAATCGCGAACTTGGACTACATATTTGTACTCTGATGAGTCTTCACCAAATTCGCGCTTGATCTTTGGCAGCAAGTTAAGATCTAGCTCGAAAGACTTTTCGTAAGCCTTCCTGTACTGGAGTCGTCCGCCTTTACCGTTGCCCTTGGGGGTCCAAGCAACAGTGCGACCATTTGGGTACAAGTACCCAATGCTATGGCCAATTCGTTGTGACGAAACGCCTCGCAAGTATGCAAGCGGATTCCCTTCACCAACGGCAACGTTAGTCGTCAAGTCAATGCGATGTATAACCGCGCCGTCTGCTACAAGATCACCAGCTTTACCGCCCGAGGTGCCATCGCGAACCATTACGCGAGTGCATCGGCTGAATGGCGGCAATCCGTACTGCGCGAGCAGTGCGTTATAGACCGCAATGCACTGGTCAATTGTTGTGAAGCCGAACAGGTTGTCCAAGCGCCCTACCCGGCTCGGGTTGCCGTCCACACGGACGTTGCGGCCTGAGACATGAATCGTGACTGAGGTCGAATAGCTTTCCCGATGCACGAAGCGCGGCTGCTTTGTGCTCAGCACCTCATTCGTATTGGCATCGATGGTCAGGGTAAACACGTCGCAGACAACCGGCAGGTCGTGCGGGTGCTCCTGAGAAACGGTAAGCCAATCGATGAACATGCGACAATCCTGTCAAGCCACTAAATTCCGTGGGCAAGACTACAAGATATCGCGATGATGGCGCAACCTTAATATCGTGGGTTGTCCCACCATTTTTCGGTGGTGTATGGGCATACAGGAGTTAATTTTATGGATCCGAACCCGGCTACAGAGATCATCATGAGCATTGGCGAGAACATACGGCGGAAGCGCGAGATGCTGGAAATGTCGCAAAAAGCGCTTGCGGAGGCCATTGACAGCGGAGAGAACACCGTTTCGGGATGGGAGAAAGGTAAGAACCCTCCACCGGGCGACAAGGTCGCAGCCATGGCGCGCTTATTTGGTTGTTCAACTGACGAAATCTTGCTGGATGACCACGAGCGGAACATGGCACCAGAAATGACAGCTTTGTTCAGGAGATTCAGTGACTTACCAGCTCCGCTTAAACCGCTCGCACGTGGCGTGATCGGCGCTGCGCTTGGGGCCTTGGAAGAAGAAGCCATTCGGTCGCGCTCGGCCTGAAAGTATGGAAGTCCATACCAAAGTGGGGGTGTAACAGCACCCCCACCCCCTTTCCATCGGCGGCGATCGCCAAAGCCGAACAGCAACAGCAGATCAAAAGCCCCTCCGGGGGCCCTCCGGGAGCTCTCGGCGAGGCCAGGGGTGCGGGGAGAAAAGCACTCCCCACACCCCAGGCGGAGAGTAATTTGACGGGGTGTGTTCAAGGGTTCGCTTCGCCCGGGACTCCGTTTATCGAGACGATGAAGCGCTGTCACGATAAGCCGGGGTCGCGGCCCTTGACCATTCAAGATCGGCGCTGGGGGGCTTTGGCGAAGAGCGGAAGCGGGCTGTTGGAGTCTTTGCCGTCGGGGTCCGCGCTACGCTAAACCCCGCCGCCAATGACTCCCCCGACCGGTACCAGAATGTCGCCCAGGACCGCGGCGCCGGCGGAGGAATTGGTACCAATTCAGATCAATTGACCGGTGCGTTCGAGTAGTTCAGATGCTGCGGCGCGTGCACGCTGAATGGTTCTTTCGGCAGCCTCAAGCCTAGCTGTTAGCTTGGCTTCCTGTTCGCGCAGGTGCCTAATCGTTTCGCGCTGAGCGATGTAGGCAATTGCGGCGGTCTCCACAGCCCCGGAGCCGGTCTTTTTGCCGGTAATGCCCTTGAGCATTTCAACGGTGCTTTCGTCCATGTCCTGAATTTTGACTAGCATTTTAGTACCATTCCTTTTGCTGCAGGTGGCAACCTGGTTGAGATAATGGTACCAAATTGAGGCGGCCAAGTCGATGTTTTGGTACCAGAAGTTCGCGCTCGAGGACAACCAGGTTGAGCATAATGGTACCTAAAGCTCTTCGATCAGCTTGGCTATCTCTCGCAGCCGGCCTACGACAGCATCAACCTCAGCGGACTCATCGTCCAGCTGGCCAACCCTGCCCCGCAGCTTGCGGATATCTGCGACAAGGTTGCCGTAGGACTCAATCAACGATTCGACCGCGTGCTCAGCATCGTTGTTGGCCATGTAGGCCTTGGCATCGCGCACAGCGCGTTCTGAGAGCGTGATGGGGATTCGCATAATCGACCCTATGTTACGCGACGCCTGGAGCCGTTGGCAGTGTCCAGACGCCGCTCAACATAAGGTCTTGCATTATGCGCAGTCGAGTATAAACCCAAGCGCCCGTGGATACCCAGATTCGAAAGCAGCCTAACGCCAGCAACCCACCCAACCATCCCATCCTTTGACCCTGGTTAACATCCCTGTAGATTCCCTCCACTAAAATCCGATCTCCGCACCCTTATGGGGATCTGGCATGACCATCATCGTAACCGGCGCCGCGGGATTCATCGGTAGCAACCTCGTACAGGCGCTCAACCAACGCAACCAAACCGAGATCATCGCCGTCGATGAACTTACCGCAGGCGACAAATTCCTCAACCTGGCTGACTGTGACATCGCTGATTACCTAGACAAGGATGACTTCCTGGACCGGTTTCGGCGCGGACAATTTGGCAACGTACGCGCGGTGCTGCACCAAGGCGCATGTTCCAGTACCGTCGAAGCCGACGGCCGTTTCATGATGGACAACAATTATCGCTACAGCCGGGACTTGCTGGAGATTGCCCAGGCGCAACAGGTTCCGTTCCTGTACGCCTCATCGGCAGCAGTCTACGGTGCTGGCCAGGACTTCCGTGAACAGCGCGATTGTGAGCGCCCATTGAACGTCTACGGCTATTCCAAATTCCTGTTCGATCAGCATGTGCGCCGGCAGTTGTCAGCTACGCGCAGTCAGGTCGTTGGATTGCGCTATTTCAACGTTTACGGGCCCCATGAGCAGCATAAAGGCGCGATGGCATCGGTGGCCCTGCACTGTTTCAACCAGTACCAGGCCCGCGGCAAAGTCAGCCTGTTCGGCAGCTACGGCGGCTACCCCAGCGGTAGCCATTTGCGTGATTTCGTCTCGGTGGATGATGTGGTCAGGGTCAATTTATTCTTCCTTGATCACCCGCAACTGAGCGGCATTTTCAATGTGGGTAGCGGACGCGCCCAGTCGTTCAATGATGTTGCGCTGGCAGTGATCAACCGATTACGCAAATACCAAGGCCAACCCCCATTGTCCCTGGAGATAGCCTTGCTGGAAGGCATACTGGAATACAGTGAATTTCCTGAACATTTGCGCGGCAAATACCAGTGTTACACCTGTGCAGACCTGGAACGCTTACGCGATGCAGGTTACAAGACGGCAACATTGACGGTCGAACAAGGGGTAAGTCTGTATTGTGATTGGTTGCAAGGCCTGCAAAGCCCGCCGCCTGCTCCTTTCAGGCAAGCGACGGCAGCTTGATATTCTCAACGCCGTAACATAACTACGCTAAATATTCATTTAGTGTAGTTATGTTTAAACCCGCCTAATGAGGCCCTGCCGATCACCACTGGTGGGTATAACTTGCCGTCAAAACGGTGCCTGGCGCAGGCAAATGGCTGGTGTTGTTACTGTTGCGCATCAGTTGACTGTACAGCGGATAGTAATAACGATTGAACAAGTTCTGGACGCCCACGCTGATCTGATCATGCTCACTCAGCTGGTATTGGCTGATGATATCCACCGTGGTGTAGCCATCTACCCTGCGTCTGCCAAAGCTTTCGACACCTTTGAGGCGGTAATCCTCTGCACCGAAGTAAGTCGCCTGCACGCGATGGCTCCAATCCTCGTCTGGCTTGTATTGAAGATACGCTGTCAGTTTCACAGGTGGAATGCGATAGCCTGTCATGTCCTGCCAATCGCCACCGTCTGGTTGCTCGCGCCCTTTCATCCAAGTGAAGCTCCCCCCTGCCCCCCAATGCTCATCGCTGGTCAACCAGTCAGCGCTGCCTTCAACGCCATAGATGCGCTCCTGAGTGCGGGTCAGGATCAGGCCATTGTTGAAGCTCTGAACATCACCCAGTTTTGATGTGGTGTAGAAAACAGCCAGCGACGCCAGGGTCTCCTCGCCCAGCTCGCCGCGCCACCCGAGTTCGTAGTTATTGGTCTTGACCGGCTCCAGGTTGGACGAGCCAATATCGAAACCACGGCGTGCGTTACGCAATTGCACGCCAATATCAGGTAACTGGAAGCCTTGGCTGAAGGCGGCATAAACCGCCTGGCCGCTGACGGGCGAGTAAGTCAGGCTGATATTGGACAGCAATGCATCGTAATGGACTTTGCCGCCTTCCACCGTGGCGGGGTTGGCGGTGCTTGATTCAGACAGCGGAATGAAGTCCCCGTATTCGGCGGTGGCATATTCATAACGGATGCCGCCTTCCATGGACCACTGCTCGTTGAAACGGTGCTGCAACTGTGCAAACGCACCTACGCTGCGCGACGTCAGGTCAGGCATGTAGCTCAACTTGCCGATTTTATTGAATACCGTTCCGCCGCTCGCATCAAATGCCTGCGGGTCGAAGACATCGATCGGCATGTCGCTGCGCTCCTGGTTGAAGTCGCCGCCCCACAACAGTTCGGTATCTGACCCGCCGATGGGGGTTCGCAAGGTAATGCGACTACCAACGACTTCGCTGTTCTGCATAACTTGATCGACATTGCGCCCACGTGTGGCAACGCCACGGGCATCGAAGGGCGTGAAGCGGGTGAAATAGTCGCGGTAGTAAAGCTGGGCATTGAAGGTTCCGCCGAGCACTTCCGAGTGACCGTATTCAAGGTTCACCAAGGTGTTCTTGATCTGGTTCTGTTCGTCGAGGGACAACCCGGACAACGGTTGTGCGGGTACGGAACCAGGCGGCAATCGGCTGACCGCTGGGTCGGCGGTATAGTCACTGTTTTGCTCGGCGTTGTAATGGCTGAGGGACAACTGAATACGTTGCAGCTCGTCGATGCGCCAACCAAACTTTCCGCCAATGTTGTAGGTGTTGGAATCGAACAGGTCACCTTGGCTAGGCTCGGGCGCAATGCGGTGCCCTTTGGCATCGTAAGAGGCGCCGATATGGCGTACACCGAAATCGAATGCGTAATCCAGGGCACCCTGGGCGCCGGCAACATGATGCTGCAACTGCCCTCCCAGGCCATCGCTGTCCACTTGGCTCAAGGGCGAAACGCCCGTTAGCGTGGTCTCGGCCATTTGCTCGCCGCCAGCGGGCCGCGTGGTGATGGAGATGATCCCTCCCGTCGCACCGGCACCGTAGATAGCGCTACTGCCGCGAATCACCTCGATGCGCTCGATCAATGCAGGGTCGATATTGGCCAAGTTTCGCGAAGAGTCGCGGTTAGTGTTCAGCGGCACGCCGTCGACCAGGACCAGCATCGTACGGCCGCGCAGCGTTTGCCCGTAATCGGTGATGGTACGGCTGGAGTCGGCCATCCCAGGGATGCTTTTGGCCAGCAGCGTCGCCAGCCCATCAGAGCCCTGGCGCAATTGCTTCAGTTGCTCGCGTTCGATCACATTGACCTGGCGTGCCTGCGGTACTACACCGCTGGAAAGCCGAGAGGACGTGATCTCCGTGCCTGCCAGTTCAATGGTGCTGGCGGTCGTAGACGGCGCATTACCTGACGCTGCTTCGTTTGACTGTAAAACGATGAATGTCCGCTCATCACGCGCCTGGGCGACCAGCCCACCCTGCTCGAGCAGCTGGCGCAGCGCCTGCTCCACTGTGTAACGTCCGTGCAGCGCCGGCGCCTGCTTGCCCGCAGTCAGCTCGCTGGAAAACAGCACTTGAGCACCTGTTTGGCGAGCCACTGCATTCAGCGAGCTTTCCAGCGTTGACGCAGGAATATTGAAATCGACAACCACCATGGTTTGCGCGAACGACCACTGGCTGGCCATCAAGGTGCTGGTCAAAATCGAGACGTGCCAAGGTGTACGCAGGAAGAGCTGACTCACTTGTTATTCTCCAGGAGATGAGGTGCAGAGAGTTAGCCGCTTCGCGACGGCCCCAACCCTACCTCGTTGGAGAATTATTTTTTCCCGCTTGGGGCTGAATGCGTACGGCCCCGCCTTCCCTGCTCAGTCTCACCGGGAGAATTTCAGGCAGTAACGCCAACAGCGTTTCGACGCTATCGCTGCTAAAAACACCTGAAAGCGGCAATTTGCCGACATCAGGGTCCGTCAGTTCGATCGGCTGGGCGTAATACCGTTGCAGTGCAGCAACCACCTCAGCCAGTGGCGTACCGGCGAAAACCCAGCGGCTTTCTTGCCAGGCGCTAGCGTCTTCGGCATTGCCTTTGACCACCTCACCGGGGATGCCCTGTTGCACGAGCACCTGCTGCCCAGGCATGAGCAGCGAGGTACGGTCCACCGCGCGCCCTGTGACTGCCACTTTGCCTTGCGCAACGGTAACCCGCACGTCACCCGCGTACGTGTTGACGTTGAATCGGGTACCGACCACGCGTATGTCGGCGTTGCCTGCATCGACCAAGAACGGCCGATATTGCATGGGCGAAATGTCGAATAAGGCCTGGCCACGCACCAGTGCAACTTGCCGGGTGCGCAAATGCCAGCTGACGTGTACCTCAGTGCCCCCATCCAGTTTGATCTGGCTGCCATCAGCCAGCTGTACGGCCTGGCGTTGCCCCACCTGCGTGACAAAGTGTTCATTGCGGTACGCAGGATCCTTCCAGGCCACACCTGCGGCCAGGGCAAGCAATACAAGCGGGAGTACCTTGCTGCCTTTGCGGGGCTTGCGGGCAGGTGGCGAGCTGGGTAAAGGGAAGCGCTGCTTCAAGGTCTCACGACACGCGGCCAGCGCGTCATCGACTGCAGCATCGTCTTTGTTTCGTGGACGGCTCACTGCGCCACCTCGGATTGCAGATGTTCACGGCAAGCGATCATACCGACGCGCAAATGCTTTTCTACGGTTTTCAGCGAGATCCCCAGGCGCTGCGCGACTTCAGCCTGGGGGATCTCATGCAGCTTGTGCATGATGAACACGGCCTGGCAACGCGGCGGCAATCGGGAAATAGCCGCAATCAGCCTGTCCAGTGTCTTCGCCGCGTCGACATGGCGCTCCTGTGGCGCTGCGTTGCAGGCGACGTCGGGCAGTTCTGCCACGGCGACGATCAAGCTGCTGCGCCGACGCTCGCGGCGGCAATGCGAGATGGCGTTGTCGTGGGCGATCTTGCGTAACAGCGCCAGGGGCTTGCGCACCCCTTCTTTCTCGTCATCCTCCAGCAACTGAACACACAGGTCGTGAACGACTTCACGCGCGAACACCCGCTCGCCGAAGCGTCGGCGCACATGATCGACCAGGTCGTCGTAGTGACGGACCAAGGTGGCGAGCAAGGATGGCTTTGGAGGATCTGCCTGCACGGTAGCGATAACAGAGAGGAAATGAGATGCAAGTATAAATGGGAATACATGTCATTTGAAAGCAGTGTCACCCGCCTCCGCCTACTTCTTAACTGAGCATGCGAACCGAGCTCACCGCATCAACCGCCATGTCCAGGTCGCTGCCGGCAAGCACCTGCGCGTAATACGCCTTCAGTTCGTCCTCCCACCCCGCCACCTCCACCAGCAGATGCTCTGCATGCTCCCGCGTCAGGGCAAAGTGCGCGTGATGGCTGAGCATATTCGCGCGGCTAATCTGGCTGCCTTCCCGGCCAACTGCCATGGCCAAGGTCTGTGCGGGGCCTTCTTCAAGCATGGGCAGCACGTCGTACATGGGCGACAGGCGCCATCCGCCGTCAACCCAGATCACCGCATGGTTGCGTGGATGGTCGTCGGAGTTGCCCACCAGGGCGTTGTAGCACATGCGCTTGAACAGCGCCTGCAGGTCGGTATCGGGCACACCCCGGCGGCGCATTTCATCGGCCACAGCGGCATAGCGCCAATCCCGATGGTGCGCGCCGTTCCACTCCGAATCCAGCAAGGTCAGCGCGCTGAGCATCGGGATACGTCGGGCACCTTGTGCTATGGGCGTGCGGTCGAAGCGTTCGATCAACAACGTCGAAGGGTTTTCAGCATGCAGCGCGGTCTTGGCCACGTTCAAGCCCTTCCCTGCGGCGAATGTCATGCAGGCGTATTCGATCGAGGGCAGGTCGTAATGGTCGAAGCGATCCCGCGGCTTGGCCAGAATCAGCATACCGTTATCCTGCAGCGTACGTTTTGGCCGTGCACCACCCAGAGCCGAACGCTGTTGGCGCACGTTGAGTGTGGCCACCGACTCGGCGTCGAGTTGGCCGTCGTACACCGCTTCACACGCAGCGACGAACTTGGCCAGGCCTTTCAAGGTCGGTACTGCGCCATCGCCTAAGCCGGGTGCGGGGGTTGTTGCGCCGCCTGCCATCAGGTTGCCAACGCGGTCGTTGTTGGGTGACTTGAGCAGGAAGTCGAGGGGGCCGAGTTCTTGGCCGTACGCCCGATGCAGCAGCCGCTCGCCCCAGCCATCGGGCATGGCGTCATTGATGAAGCCGGGTATGCCGCGGTTCTTGGCGATGCCGGTGTAGGCCTCGGCGCGTAACGGGTAATTGATCGGGTCGGGGACCCAGCCGCCGCGCGCGACGTGGTCAGGTGCATAAAGAAATTCACCAAGCTTGCCTTTGAGCGTCAGCCGGCCAAGGGTCATGACTTCACCTGTCTCGGGGTGCTCCATATAGATGTAGGCACGGGACATCAGAATTCCTCAGGCTTGGGTTTGGCCAGCCGCACGCGGCGGGATGCCAGGCTCTGGTGGGCATCATCGTCATCACTGAACCGGGTGATCTGGGAGGTTTGCTCTATGCCTTCCAGCGAGGCGAAAACGGTTTCGCTGATACCCAGGCGCCACAACACCAGCATGAATGAACGCAGGTCGACGAGCTCCGAGCCGCCTTCGATCTTGCGAAGGGTATGCGCGGAGACGCCGACAGTAGCTGTAAGGTCGGCTTGGCGCAGGCCGAGTGCCAGGCGCCGTGCTTTGACCAAAAGGCCGATTTTACTGAGGGTATCGGCGCAAGCGACTGGAAAATAGGTCGTCATAAGGCTCGCCATGGTTAACATTAACTGAGTTAAGGTTAACCATAGCACACTTAAAGATTTGATAATTCATGCATAATACTCACCGTGGTTAGTATTATCTAGGATAAGGTTAACCAAGGTTAACCTTAAAAATCCCTATGCAAGGCCACCAAAGCGCTTGTAGAAGCTTTCATTCACGTCAGGCAATGGGCCGTCAGCCGTTTCAAGCGCACTGTTCAACCACTCTTCAGCCTTGGCAAACACCAGCCGATACAGGTTGCGACACAGCTGCCGTGCTGCCCTGCCCTCCCAATCACCTGGCAGCAACTCATCAGGCAGTTGCGGGTCGCGCAGCAGCAGCCGACGGTACTCGTGAATCAGTAGCGTGCGTGCCAGGAAGCAATCCTGCGCATCGAGCTGCGGCTGCTCTTTAAGGCCCTGCCACAGCGGCCTGAATAACTGGATGAATTCACTGTACTGCTGCCCCAGCTCGTCGATACGCCAACTCTCGCGCACTTGCGCGCGCATGGCCTTGGAAGCAAGCACTTCCTGGGTGTGCGTTTCAAACACGATGCTGTCATCACTGGCCTCCAGCTCGCGCAGGGTCGCGGCCAAGTCCGCGCGGTCAGCACGGGGGCAGCCCATCACGTTGGGCGCCATCACCCCGAAGCCCTGCCATTCCAGCTCCTCACGCAGGGTTTTGCGCTTGCCGGCTTCCAGTTGTGACAGCAGCACCAGGGTCCAGGCGCCATCCCATGCGGGTTGGCTAGGGCTGTAGACGCGCTTGAACGCTTTTTCGAAGCGTCGACGGCCAGTGCCCGTCAGGCTGTAATAGCTGCGTCGGCCGACTTTTTCGGCGGTCAGCCAACCTTCCTTGGTCAAGCGGAAGATCGAAGTGCGGATCAGCCGTTCGTTGATGCCGATCGGCTCCAGCAGGTTGATCAGGCTGCCCAGCCACACCGTGCCACCATGCGGTTCGATAGCGTCGCCGTACAGGGTGATGATCAGCGAGCTGGCGCGGATCGGCGTCTGTTCCTGAAAACGAGTGATCAGGTTGTTCAGTGGGGCAAGTGTGCTCATGGAGGAACTGTGCGCGGGGAAAGCACCGACTATACCTGCGCGGCGGGTTGCCTGGCCATTGCGTGACACGGACAGGCTCATGCCGGCGCCTTGCCTTTGGGCCGGATGCCGGAGTCACCCATGCGCGGCCGACCCTGCTCGGCTTCGGTCAGCGGTGGGCATTCGACCAGCGCGGTCATGCAGCGCTGCGTCAGGTGCTGATACTCCGCCGTGCCGCGCTGCTTCCAGGCCAGCTCCTGGTCGGTCAGCGGGCGTTTGACCTGTGCCGGGCTACCCACCACCAGGCTTTGTTCGGCGCATTCGAACCCGGCCTTGACGAAGGCCGTGGCAGCAACGATGCAGCGCGGGGCTACATGGGCACCATCCATTACCACGGCATTCATGCCTACCAGGGCATCTTCGCCCACGCGGCACCCGTGCAGCACCGCGCCATGGCCGACATGCCCATTGCGTTCTATGACCGTGTCGCCCCCCGGAAAGCCATGCATCACGCAGGTGTCCTGCAGGTTGGCGCCCTCCTCCAGCACGATGCGGCCGAAGTCGCCCCTGAGTGAGGCCAGCGGGCCGACGTAGCAACGCGGGCCAACGATGACATCGCCAATCAGCACTGCGCTCGGGTGCACATAGGCAGTTGGATGAACCACGGGGGTCAGGCCGTCTAGCCGGTAGCAAGGCATGGCAAAGCTCCTGAAATGATTTGAAATGTGACGAATCCTTGTATCACAAAAATGTTGCGCGTCAATTGTGCGAATGCCTGTATCGCTTTGTTGTCAGCCATATTTGCATCCTTTTTTTGCAGAAAAAGCCCTATTTATCTGCGAATGAATCGTTAAATCACTTTTTTGAATAGCTCATCTTTCGCGCAGAAATCACCACAAAGAGATACGTGAAATGCTTTTTGATGTTGATTTGGTGTATCGCATAAGGCATATACTGTCCGCACCTGAACGTGGCACAGCCCACGTCCCTGCAAACAATTCCAAGAAATGCCGGCCAATCGATGTGCCGTGCGAGCAGCCAGAGGAACCCGATATGCCTCGTTATCTCGATGCGCAAGCGCCGGAGCACGGCGTCCGGCTCATCACCCTGCAACGGCCAGAAGCGCTGAATGCCCTGTGCACAGCGTTGCTGGCCGAGCTGGCCAGCGAGCTGGATGCCGCCGAGCGTGATGATCAGACCCATGCCGTGGTGATTACCGGCAGCCGCAAGGCGTTCGCCGCCGGCGCCGACATTGGCGAGATGGCCGAGCGCGACCTGGTCGGCATCCTCAATGACCCTCGTGTTGCGTGTTGGCAACGGATAGCCGCGTTTTCCAAGCCGCTGATCGCCGCCGTTAACGGCTACGCCCTGGGCGGTGGCTGCGAGCTGATGATGTGCGCCGACATCGTCATTGCGGGCAGCGACGCCCGTTTCGGCCAGCCGGAGATCAACCTCGGCATCATCCCCGGCGCTGGCGGCACCCAGCGCCTGCTGCGCGCGGTCGGCAAGCCGCTGGCCATGCACATGGTGTTGACCGGTGAAGCCATCAGCGCCCAGCACGCCTTGCAAGCCGGCCTGATCAGCGAAATCACCCAGCCGGAACTCGCCGTGGAGCGCGCCGTGCAAGTGGCCCGCATTATCGCGGCCAAGGCGCCGCTGGCAGTGCGCCTGGCCAAGGAAGCCTTGCTCAAGGCCGGCGATACCGACCTTGCCAGTGGCCTGCGCTTCGAGCGCCACGCGTTCACCCTGCTCGCCGGCACCGCCGACCGCAATGAGGGTATTCGCGCCTTCCAGGAAAAACGCCAGGCCCGGTTCAAAGGCTGCTGAGCACCTCCCCATTCGACTGACCAAGCGAGTCTGCCATGACGTTCGAACACATCCTGTTTTCCATCGAGGACGGCGTTGCCCTCCTGTCGCTGAACCGCCCGGAGCAACTGAACAGTTTCAACACGCCCATGCACCTGGAAGTGCGCGAAGCCTTGAAGCAAGTACGCCAAAGCAAAGATGCACGGGTGTTGCTACTGACTGGCGAAGGCCGCGGCTTCTGTGCAGGCCAGGACCTGTCTGATCGCAATGTCGCGCCAGGCGCCGACATGCCGGACCTGGGTGAGTCCATCGATAAGTTCTACAACCCACTGGTGCGCACCCTGCGCGATTTGCCGCTGCCGGTCATCTGCGCCGTCAACGGCGTGGCTGCAGGCGCCGGAGCCAATATTCCGCTGGCCTGTGACCTGGTACTGGCCGCCCGTTCGGCCAGCTTCATCCAGGCCTTCTGCAAGATCGGCCTGGTGCCGGATTCTGGCGGCACCTGGCTGCTGCCACGGCTAGTCGGCATGGCGCGGGCCAAGGCGTTGGCGATGCTGGGCGAACGCCTTACGGCCGAACAGGCCCAGCAGTGGGGGTTGATCCATCGCGTGGTCGACGATGCCGCGTTGCGCGACGAGGCCCTCACCCTCGCCCGCCACCTCGCCACGCAGCCCACTTACGGCCTGGCCCTGATCAAGCGCAGCCTGAATGCCAGTTTCGATAACGGCTTCGACCAGCAACTGGAACTGGAGCGCGACCTGCAGCGCTTGGCTGGCCGCAGCGAAGACTACCGCGAAGGCGTAAGCGCTTTCATGAACAAGCGCACGCCTGCGTTCAAGGGGCGTTGAGCATGAGCGCACTCGACCGCAATAGCCAAGTGGCAGTGATCGGTGCAGGCGCCATGGGCGCAGGTATCGCCCAAGTGGCCGCGCAAGCCGGCCACCCGGTCAAACTCTACGACAACCGCCCCGGCGCCGCCGCCCAGGCAGTGGCGGGTATCGATCGTCAGCTCGCCCGCTTGGTAGAAAAAGGCAAGTTGCCTGCGGGCGAGCGGGAAGCGATCGTCGCCCGCCTGTGCCCAGCCGACACCCTCGACACCCTGGCCGATGCCCGCCTGGTGATCGAAGCCATCGTTGAAAACCTGTCAGTGAAGCAGGCCTTGTTGCACGAGCTTGAAGCGCTGTGCGCAGACGACTGCATCCTGGCCAGCAACACCTCGTCACTCTCGATCACCAGCCTGGCCGCTGGCTTGAAGCGCCCACAGCAAGTGGTGGGCATGCATTTCTTCAACCCGGCACCGTTGATGGCCCTGGTCGAGGTCGTTTCGGGGTTGGCTACCGACCCTGCCGTGGCTGCCTGCCTTTACGACACCGCCAAAGCCTGGGGCAAACAGCCGGTGCATGCCCGCTCGACGCCGGGCTTTATTGTCAACCGTGTAGCCCGGCCGTTCTACGCCGAGAGCCTGCGCCTGTTGCAGGAAGGTGCAGCCGATTGCGCCAGCCTGGATGCGCTGTTGCGTGACGCCGGCGGCTTTCGCATGGGGGCCTTCGAGCTCACCGACCTGATCGGCCATGACGTCAACTATGCCGTCACCTGTTCGGTGTTCGAGGCGTTTTATGGCGATTTCCGCTTCCAGCCTTCGCTCGTGCAAAAGGAGTTGGTGGATGCCGGGCGCCTTGGCCGCAAAACTGGCCAAGGTTTCTATAGCTACGCCGAAGGCGCCGAGCGCCCGCAACCTACAGCGCTGCAAAGCACGGCGCAGGTTGAATCCTGCGTTATCGAGGGGCACCTGGGCGTCATGCAGCCCTTGGTCGAGCGTTTGCGCGACAGCGGCATCGCCGTGACCGAGCGCGCCGGCAGTGGCGTGATCCAGGTCGGCGATGCCACGTTGGCGCTTTCCGACGGCCGCCTGGCCACGCAGCGTGCCCGCGAAGAAGGCCTGCGCAACCTGGTACTGGTCGATCTGGCCCTGGACTACAGCACGGCTTCCCGCATTGCGATCAGTTGGTCTGCCGACACCACCCGTGAGGCCCGCGACCAGGCCGTTGGCTTGTTAACCCGCGCCGGCCTGAAAGTGACCGCAGTCGCCGACCTGCCTGGCCTGGTCGTGCTGCGTACGGTGGCGATGCTGGCCAACGAAGCCGCCGATGCCGTGTTGCAAGGTGTTGGCTCGGCAGCCGATATCGACCTGGCCATGCGCGCCGGCGTGAACTACCCCTGCGGCCCGCTGGCCTGGGCCTCGCGCATCGGCATAAGCCAGACCTTGCGTGTACTCGACAACCTGCAGCGCAGCTACGGCGAAAGCCGCTATCGCCCTTCCCTGCTATTGCGCCGCTGCGAAGCCCAAGGAGGCAATCTGCATGACTGAAATCGAGCTGGCACAAGCCTGTGCCGATGCCATGTTTTCCCGCGATCACGCCACCCAAGGGCTCGGCATCAGCCTGCTCGAAGCCGGCCCTGGCCAGGCGCGCCTGCGCATGCCGGTGCGCGCCGACATGATCCAGGGCCACGGCACCTGCCACGGTGGCTTCCTGTTCGCCCTGGCGGATTCCGCCTTCGCCTTTGCCTGCAACAGTTACGACCAGGCCACCGTGGCCCTGGGTTGCAGCATCGACTACCTGGCGCCGGCACTGCGCGACGACGTGCTGACCGCCACGGCCAGCGAAGTCAGCCGCAAAGGCCGTACCGGCCTGTATGACGTTCGCATCGAGAACCAGCGCGGTGAGCTGGTGGCGATGTTCCATGGCAAATCCTACAAAGTACGCGGCACGGTGCTCGCGCAGGAGACACAAGATGACTGAACACACCCTGGCCGATGCGCTGATCATCGACGCCGTGCGCACGCCGATCGGCCGCTACGCCGGCGCCTTGAGCGGCGTGCGCCCCGACGACCTGGCCGCCATCCCGCTCAAGGCCCTGATCGCCCGCCACCCGGAGTTGGATTGGGCGGCAGTGGACGACGTAATCCTCGGTTGCGCCAACCAAGCCGGTGAGGACAACCGCAACGTTGCCCGCATGGCCAGCCTGCTGGCGGGCCTGCCGATCGAGGTGCCGGGCACCACCCTCAACCGCTTGTGCGGCTCTGGCATGGACGCCATTGGCAACGCGGCCCGTGCCCTGCGCTGCGGTGAAGCCGGGCTGATGCTAGCCGGCGGCGTGGAGTCGATGTCGCGCGCGCCGTTCGTCATGGGCAAATCGGAGCAAGCCTTTGGGCGCGCCGCCGAACTGTTCGATACCACCATCGGCTGGCGCTTCGTCAACCCGTTGATGAAGGCCGAACATGGCACCGACTCGATGCCTGAGACGGCTGAGAACGTCGCTGCCCGTTTCGGTATCTCCCGTGAAGACCAGGACGCCTTCGCCCTGCGCAGCCAGCACAAGGCTGCCGCCGCCCAGGCCCGAGGCCGCCTGGCACAGGAAATCGTGCCGGTCGAAATCCCCCAGCGCAAAGGCCCGGGCAAGCGCGTCGAGCACGACGAACACCCGCGTGGCGACACCACGCTGGAGCAGTTGGCCAAGCTCGGCACGCCGTTCCGTGAGGGTGGCAGTGTCACCGCTGGCAATGCCTCTGGCGTCAACGACGGTGCCTGTGCACTGCTGCTGGCGAGCACCGCAGCGGCCCGGCGCCATGGCCTTAAAGCCCGCGGGCGCATTGTCGGCATGGCTGTGGCCGGGGTCGAGCCGCGCATCATGGGCATCGGCCCGGTGCCGGCTACCCGCAAGGTGCTCGAACTCACCGGGCTGTCGCTGGCCGACATGGATGTCATCGAGCTAAACGAGGCCTTCGCTGCCCAAGGCCTGGCGGTATTGCGCGAGCTTGGCCTGGCCGACGACGACAAGCGGGTCAACCGGAACGGCGGCGCGATTGCCCTGGGGCATCCGCTGGGCATGAGTGGCGCGCGCCTGGTCACCACCGCACTGCACGAACTGGAAGAAACCGCCGGACGCTACGCGTTGTGCACCATGTGCATAGGCGTTGGCCAAGGCATCGCCATGGTCATCGAGCGCCTCTGACCAACGGCTTGTTACCGAACACAGCGCAGCCGGTTATGCTGCGCCCATGACACTCACCGCCCGGCTGCGAACCCGCGCCGGTCGGCGTACAAGAACAATTCGAGTGAAGCCATGAACATGTACCATGATGCCGATCGTGCCCTGCTTGACCCTATGGAAACCGCCAGCGTCGACGCCCTGCGCCAGCACCAGTTGGAGCGCCTGCGCTGGAGCCTGAAACACGCCTACGACAACGTGCCGCTGTACCGCAAGCGCTTCGACGAATGCGGCGCGCACCCCGATGATCTCAAGTCGCTCGACGACCTGGCCAAGTTCCCCTTCACCGGCAAGAACGACCTGCGCGACAACTACCCGTACGGCATGTTTGCCGTGCCCCAGGAAGAGGTCGTGCGCCTGCATGCCTCCAGCGGCACAACGGGCAAGCCGACCGTGGTTGGTTATACCCAGAACGACATCGACACCTGGGCCAATGTGGTCGCCCGCTCGATCCGCGCCGGCGGCGGGCGCAAAGGCGACAAAGTGCACGTTTCGTACGGTTATGGCCTGTTTACCGGCGGGCTCGGCGCGCATTACGGCGCCGAACGGCTGGGATGCACGGTCATCCCCATGTCCGGTGGCCAGACCGAGAAGCAGGTGCAACTGATCCGCGACTTCCAGCCCGACATCATCATGGTCACGCCGTCTTACATGCTCAACCTGGCCGACGAGATCGAGCGCCAGGGCATCGACCCGCACGACCTCAAGCTGCGCCTGGGCATCTTCGGGGCCGAGCCCTGGACCGACGAGCTGCGGCGCTCCATCGAGCAGCGCCTGGGCATCCAGGCCCTCGACATCTATGGCCTGTCGGAGATCATGGGGCCCGGTGTGGCAATGGAGTGCATCGAAACCAAAGATGGCCCGACCATCTGGGAAGACCACTTCTACCCCGAAATCATCGACCCGGTTACCGGCGAGGTGCTGCCGGACGGGCAATTGGGCGAGCTGGTATTTACCTCGCTAAGCAAGGAGGCGCTGCCGATGGTGCGCTACCGAACCCGTGACCTGACCCGCCTGCTGCCAGGCACCGCGCGGCCGATGCGGCGGATCGGCAAGATCACCGGGCGCAGTGACGACATGCTGATCATTCGTGGGGTCAACGTGTTCCCGACCCAGATTGAGGAGCAGGTACTCAAAATAAAACAGCTTTCAGAGATGTACGAGATCCATCTGTATCGCAATGGCAACCTGGACAGTGTCGAGGTGCACGTGGAGCTGCGTGGCGAATGCCAGGCGATGGACGAGGGCCAGCGCAAGCTGCTGATCGGTGAACTGACCAAGCAGATCAAGACCTACATCGGCATCAGCACCCAGGTGCGACTGCAGCCCTGCGGCACGCTCAAGCGTTCTGAAGGCAAGGCATGCCATGTCTTCGACAAACGGTTGGCCAGCTGACTTATCTGCTGCCTTTTTACGGCCCCGGCTCAGTCCGGGGCTTTTTTTTGCCGGCCCTTTCGCAGCGCAAGGCTGCTCCTACAGGTGGTGCGCGCCCTTGTAGGAGCAGCCTTGTGCTGCGAAAGGTCCGCAAAGCGATACACAAATCTTATTCGATACATATAAAACTGTTTGACGTTATGTTTTGTATCGCTTACAAATGACTCATGCCTTAGCAGGAGTCGGAACATGTACGCACAGCTAGTCGAAACCGGCGTCAAACGCGTCAAGTCCCTGGACGAAATGTCGCCCGAAGAGCGTGACTTCCAGGAAAAGATCGATGCCGAGATCAAGATCGAAGCCAAGAACTGGATGCCCGAGGCCTACCGCCAAACCCTGATCCGGCAGATCTCCCAGCACGCCCACTCGGAAATCGTCGGCATGCTGCCCGAAGGCAACTGGGTCACCCGCGCCCCGAGCCTGAAACGCAAGCTGCAACTGATGGCCAAGATCCAGGACGAAGCCGGCCACGGCCTGTACCTGTACAGCGCCATGGAAACCCTCGGCGCCGACCGCGACGAAGAGATCGCCAAGCTGCACAGCGGCAAGGCCAAGTACTCGAGCATCTTCAACTACCCGACCCTGAGCTGGGCCGACATGGGCGCCGTTGGCTGGCTGGTCGATGGCGCTGCGATCGTCAACCAGGTGGTGCTGCAGCGCACCTCCTACGGCCCCTACTCCCGCGCCATGATCCGCATCTGCAAGGAAGAGAGCTTCCACCAGCGCCAGGGCTACGAGCTGCTGCTGACCATGATGCGCCACGGCACCCAGGTTCAGAAGGACATGGTTCAGGACGCCATCAACCGCCTGTGGTGGCCGTCGTTGATGATGTTTGGCCCCAGTGACGAGCACTCCCCCAACAGCGCCCAGTCGATGGCCTGGAAGATCAAGCGCCAGACCAACGATGAGCTGCGCCAGCGCTTCATCGACCAGACCGTGCCACAGCTCGAGCTGCTCGGCTGCACCGCGCCCGACCCGCACCTGAAGTGGAACGAAGCCCGCGGCCACTACGATTCCGGCGACATCCAGTGGGACGAGTTCTACGAAGTCATCAAGGGCAACGGCCCCTGCAACTTGGAACGTGTCGCCACCCGGCGCAAGGCCATCGAGGACGGCGCCTGGGTACGCGAGGCCGCCGTGGCCTATGCGCGCAAGCAACAGAACAAGAACGCCGCCTGAGCGGCGATTGATGCGGAGATCGAAAATGTCTGTCTGGACCCTCTACGAAGTGTTCGTGCGCAGCAAGCACGGCCTGAACCACAAGCATGTCGGCAGCGTGCATGCCGCCGACGCCGCCATGGCCATCGAGAATGCCCGTGAGCTGTACACCCGCCGCAGCGAAGGCGTGAGCCTGTGGGTGGTGCCATCGGCACTGATTACCGCCTCCTCCCCTGACGAGAAAGACCCGCTGTTCGCCCCCTCGGACGACAAGGTCTACCGCCATGCCAGCTTTTACGAGCTGCCCGACGAAGTCGGACACATGTGAGGTGGGCCATGCATAACGAAGCGCTTATCCCCTATTTGCTGCTCCTGGGCGACAGTGCCCTGGTGCAGGGCCAGCGGCTCTGTGAATGGTGCGGCCACGCCCCAGCCATCGAGGAAGAACTGGCCTTGATGAACGTCGGCCTCGACCTGGTCGGCCAAGCCCGCAACTGGCTGGACTACGCCGCCGAATTGCTCGACGACGGCCGTGACGCCGATGCCCTTGCCTACCGCCGTGACGAACGCGCCTACCGCAACCTGCTGCTGGTCGAACAACCCAATGGCGACTTCGCCGTGACCATGACCAAGCAGTTTTTCTACGACGCCTGGCACTTCGCGGTGCTGCAGGGCATGGCTGCGTCCCGCGATGAGCGTATCGCCGGCATTGCTGCCAAGGCACTCAAGGAGGTCACCTACCACCTGCGTCGCTCCGGCGAGTGGGTGCAACGCCTGGGCGGCGGCACCGACGAAAGCCGTCGGCGCATGCTAGACGCCATCCCAGCGCTGTGGCGCTTCACCGTTGAACTGACCGCGGGTAGCGACAGCGAAGTTCAGCTGGCCGAAGCCGGCATCGCTGCCGAACCGGCCGCCGTCGGCGCGGCCTGGCTCAAGCAGGTAAGCGCGATTTTCGACTCGGTCGAGCTGCCGCTGCCCAAGGCCGCCAGTTATTTCTACCTGGACGGCCGCAAAGGCCTGCACACCGAGCACCTGGGGCTGTTGCTGGCCGAAATGCAGTTCCTGCCACGGGCCTACCCCGATGCGACCTGGTGAGCTGATCGCCAGCGACCTCGGCGCCCGTGCCGCCCGAGGCGACGACCTGGCCCGGGCCTGGGCGGTGCTGGAGCAGGTCATGGACCCGGAAGTGCCGGTGGTGAGCGTGGTTGACCTGGGCATTGTCCGCGACCTGGGCTGGCGCGCCGGCCACCTGCACCTGGTTGTCACGCCAACCTATTCCGGTTGCCCGGCGACCGAGGTGATCGAGGCCGATATCCGTGACGCGCTGCAACAGGCCGGTTTTGCTGCCCCCGCACTGGAGCGGCGCTTGACCCCGGCCTGGAGCACCGACTGGATCAGCGACCTGGGCCGCCAACGCTTGCGCGCCTATGGCATAGCGCCGCCCGAAGGCAGCACCAGCAAGCGCAGCCTGCTCGGTGAGGCGCCCCAAGTGTGCTGCCCGCAGTGTGGCAGCGCGCATACCGAACTGCTCAGCCAGTTCGGCTCCACGGCTTGCAAGGCGCTGTACCGCTGCCGCGAGTGCCTGGAGCCATTCGACTATTTCAAATGCATTTGAGCCGTGGAGAACACCATGAGCCAGTTTCACAGCCTGACCATCAAGCAAGTACGCAACGAAACCCGCGACGCCGTGTCCATCGTCTTTGACGTACCTGAGCACCTGCAGACGCAATTCCGCTTCACCCAGGGCCAGTACCTGGTCATGCGTACCCAGCTGGATGACGAAGAAGTGCGTCGTTCCTATTCGATCTGCAGCGCCGTGCAGGACGGCGAGCTGCGTGTGGCTGTCAAACGCGTGCCAGGCGGGCGTTTTTCGGCCTTTGCCAATGAAGTGCTCAAGGCTGGCCAGCAACTGGAGGTGATGCCGCCGTCGGGCAGCTTCTTCGTGCCGCTCGACCCCGCCCGCGAAGGCCACTACCTGGGCGTTGCCGCCGGCAGCGGCATTACGCCGATCCTGTCGATCATCGCCACCACCCTGGCCACTGAGCCGCACAGCCGTTTCACCCTGCTCTACGGCAACCGCTCAAGCTCCGGTGCGCTGTTCCGCGACAAGCTCGAAGACCTGAAAAACCGTTACCTGGACCGCCTGAACCTGATTTTCGTGTTCAGTCGCGAGCAGCAGGACGTCGACCTGTACAACGGCCGGATCGATGCCGACAAGTGCGGTCAACTGTTCTCCCGTTGGCTGGACGTCGCCACGCTGGACGCTGCGTTCATTTGCGGCCCCCAGGCCATGACTGAAACCGTGCGTGACAGCCTGCAGGCCAACGGCATGGCCAAGGACCGCATCCACTTCGAACTGTTCGCCGCCGCAGGCAGCGAAGCGCGCCGCGAAGCCCGTGAAGCTGCGCGCCAGGTGGATTCGGCGCTCAGTCATATCACCGTGATCAGCGATGGCCGGGCGCTGAGCTTCGACCTGCCGCGCAACAGCCAGAACGTGCTGGACGCCGGCAACGCCATCGGCGCCGAACTGCCGTACTCGTGCAAGGCCGGCGTGTGCTCGACCTGCAAGTGCCGGGTGATCGAAGGCGAGGTCGAGATGGACAGCAACCATGCGCTGGAAGACTACGAAGTGGCGGCGGGGTATGTGCTGTCGTGCCAGACCTACCCGGTGAGCGACAAAGTGGTGCTCGACTTCGACCAGCTCTGATACCTGGCCTGTGTGGGAGCGGGCTCGCCCGCGAAGAGGCCCTAAGCACCACCGCAACACCTGTGTGACCTCAAAAACAACTACAACACCAAGAGATCGCTTGCCATGACCCCCGAACGCATAGAAAGCATCGCCAACCACCCCGACTTCCAGCACCTGGTCCGGCGCAAACGTCGCCTCAATGGCACCCTGACCCTGGCCATGCTGGTGATCTACTACGGCTTCGTCCTGTTGGTGGCGTTCTCCCCCAGCACCCTCGGCCAATCGCTCAGCGGTGGCGTGACCACCGTTGGCATGCTGGTGGGCGTGCTCATGGTGCTGCTGTCGTTCGCCCTCACCGGCATCTACGTGCACCGCGCCAACAACGTGCTCGACCCTCTGAACGACAAGGTCAAGCAGGAGTGCGCGCAATGAACTGGACTGCCATCTCGATGTTCATGGTGTTCGTCTGCTTCACCTTGCTGGTAACCCGCTGGGCCGCACTGCGGACCCGCTCGGCGAGTGACTTCTACACTGCGGGCGGCGGCCTGACCGGCATGCAGAACGGCTTGGCGATCGCCGGCGACATGATCAGCGCCGCGTCGTTCCTGGGCATCTCGGCCATGATGTTCATGAACGGCTACGACGGCTTGCTCTACGCCCTGGGTGTACTGGCCGGCTGGCCAATCATCCTGTTCCTGATCGCCGAACGCCTGCGCAACCTGGGCAAGTACACGTTTGCCGACGTCGTTTCCTACCGCCTGGCGCAAACCCCAGTCCGCCTGACCTCGGCATTCGGCACCTTGGTCGTCGCGCTGATGTACCTGGTGGCCCAGATGGTCGGGGCTGGCAAGCTGATCGAGCTGCTGTTCGGCATCAGCTACCTGTACGCGGTGATGCTGGTCGGGGTGTTGATGGTTGCCTACGTGACCTTCGGCGGCATGCTGGCAACCACCTGGGTGCAGATCATCAAGGCCGTGATGCTGCTGTCCGGCACCAGCTTCATGGCGTTCATGGTGCTCAAGCACTTTGGCTTCAGCACCGAAGCGATGTTTGCCAGCGCCGTGGCCGTGCATGCCAAGGGCCAGGCGATCATGGCGCCGGGTGGCTTGCTGTCGAACCCGATCGATGCGATTTCCCTGGGCCTGGGCATGATGTTCGGCACTGCCGGCCTGCCGCATATCCTGATGCGTTTCTTCACCGTCAGCGATGCCAAGGAAGCGCGCAAGAGTGTGTTCTACGCCACGGGTTTCATCGGCTACTTCTACTTGCTGCTGATCGTCATCGGCTTTGGTGCCATCGTCATGGTCGGCACCGAGCCGTCCTACCGCGATGCGGCAGGCGCGATCATCGGCGGCGGCAACATGGTCGCGGTGCACTTGGCCCAGGCAGTCGGTGGCAACCTGTTCCTGGGTTTCATCTCTGCCGTGGCCTTCGCCACCATTCTTGCGGTAGTGGCGGGCCTTGCGTTGTCCGGCGCTTCGGCGGTTTCCCACGACCTCTATGCCTGCGTGGTACGCAAAGGCCAGGCCACTGAACAGGAAGAAATGCGTGTCTCGCGTATCGCCACCCTGGTGATCGGCTTGCTGGCAGTGGTGCTGGGGCTGGTGTTCGAGTCGCAAAACATCGCCTTCCTCTCCGGCCTGGTACTGGCCGTGGCTGCATCGGTCAACTTCCCGGTGCTGCTGCTCTCGATGTTCTGGAAGGGCCTGACCACCCGTGGTGCCGTGTGCGGCAGCATGGCCGGTTTGCTCTCGGCCGTGGTGCTGGTGGTACTCGGCCCGGCAGTGTGGGTCAACGTGCTGCACAACGAACAGGCGCTGTTCCCTTACAGCAACCCGGCGCTGTTCTCGATGAGCCTGGCGTTTTTCGGCGCCTGGGTGTTCTCGGTCACCGACACCTCCGCGCGTGCCAGCGAGGAGCGTGGTCGCTACCTGGCGCAGTTCATTCGCTCCATGACCGGTATCGGCGCTGCCGGCGCCAGCAAGCACTGACTTCGAGAACAACCATGTCGGGTACAACAACAATGAACCGCACTCGCTTCTCTTCTGCCGCTTGGCTTGCCACGCTCGCCCTGCCCTTGCCGGCCATGGCCGACTTCGTCAGCGACAGCCATGCACGCCTGGAACTGCGCAACCACTACATCAACCGCGACTTCCGCCAGAGCAATGCCCCGCAGGCCAAGGCCGAGGAATGGGGCCAAGGCTTTACCGCCCGCGTGGAGTCCGGCTTCACCGAAGGCCCGGTGGGCTTCGGCGTGGACGCCATGGGCCAGCTGGGTCTCAAGCTCGATTCCAGCCGCGACCGCCGCAACACCGGCTTGCTGCCCTTTGGCCCGAACAGCCACGAGCCTGTCGATGACTACAGCGAGCTGGGCCTGACCGGTAAAGCACGGGTCTCCAAGAGCACCCTGCGCCTGGGCACCCTGCAGCCGATCCTGCCGGTGGTGGTGTACAACGACACCCGTCTGTTGTCTTCCACGTTCCAAGGCGGCCTGCTGAACAGCCAGGAGCTCAATGGCCTCACCGTCAACGCCGGGCGCCTCACCAAGGCCAACCTGCGCGATTCGTCCGGCCGCGATGACATGGGCTACGGCGCAGCTAGCAGCGACCACCTGGATTTCGGCGGCGGCAGCTATGCCATCACCCCACAGACCAGCGTCAGCTATTACTACGCCAAGCTCGAAGACATCTACCGCCAGCAGTTCGTCGGCCTGGTCGATACCCGCCCACTGGGCGAAGGCCTGAGCCTGCGCAGCGACCTGCGCTATTTCGACAGCCGTAACGACGGCGCCGAACGTGCCGGCAACATCGACAACCGTAACTTCAACGCCATGTTCACCCTCGGCGTCAGGGCGCATAAGTTCACCGCCACTTGGCAACAGATGTCCGGCGACAGCGCCTTCCCCTTCGTCAACGGTGGCGACCCGTTCACCGTCAACCTGGTGACCTACAACACCTTCACCCGCGCCGGGCTCGATTCCTGGCAGGTGCGCTACGACTACGACTTCGTCGCCATGGGCATCCCGGGCCTGAGTTTCATGACCCGCTACACCGACGGCCGCCACGCCGAGACCGCCACGGTCAGCAACGGCCGTGAGCGCGAACGCGACACCGACCTCACCTACGTCATCCAGAGCGGCCCGTTCAAAGACGTCAGCCTGCGCTGGCGCAACGTCACCTTCCGTTCCGGCAATGGCCTGACCAATGCCGTGGACGAGAACCGCCTGATCATCGGCTACACCTTGGCGCTGTGGTAACAGCGCCCTTCCCCCATTAGAACAGCATGGAGAACAGCATGCCTGACGCCCCAACCCTGCAAAGCTTCATTGCCGGTCGCTGGATCGGCCAGCACGGCGCCCAGGCCCTGCGCAGCGCCTTGAACGGTCACGTTCTGGCCTACAGCCATGAAGAGCGCCCGGATTTCGCCGAAGCCGTGGACTTCGCCCGCGCCCGTGGCCTGGCCGCCCTCATGGCCATGGACTTCCAACAGCGCGCCGCCCGCCTCAAGGCCCTGGCCTTGTACCTGGCCGAGCGCAAAGAGCAGCTGTACGCCTTGTCCCACCACAGTGGCGCCACCCGCGCCGACAGCTGGATCGACATCGAAGGCGGTAACGCCACACTGTTCGCCTATGCCGGCATCGGCAGCCGCGAACTGCCCTCCGGCAACCTGGTGCACGAAGGCCCTGCAATACCGCTGGGCAAGCAAGGCCACTTTGCCGGCAGCCATATTCTGGTGCCGCGTGCCGGGGTCGCCGTGCACATCAACGCGTTCAACTTCCCGATCTGGGGCATGCTCGAGAAGTTCGCCCCGACCTTCCTGGCCGGCATGCCGTGCATCGTCAAGCCCGCTACCTCGACCAGCTACCTGACTGAAGCCGTGGTGCGCCTGATGAACGCGTCGGGCCTGTTGCCCGACGGCAGCTTGCAGTTGGTGATCGGCAGCACCGGCGACTTGCTCGACCGCTTACAGGGCCAGGATATAGTGACCTTTACCGGCTCCGCCGATACCGCCGCCAAACTGCGCATGACGCCGAACCTGATCCGCAACTCGGTACCGTTCACCGCCGAAGCGGATTCGCTGAACTGCGCGATTCTCGGCCCGGACGTGACCCCGGACAGCGAAGAGTTTGACCTGTACATCAAGGAGGTGGTCCGCGAAATGACCACCAAGGCCGGGCAAAAATGCACCGCCATCCGCCGCGCCATCGTCCCGGCCAAGCATATCGATGCCGTCGCTACCCGCTTACGCGAGCGCCTGAGCAAGGTGGTGGTGGGTGACCCTTCAGTGGAAGGCGTGCGCATGGGCGCCCTGGCCTCGCATGACCAGCAGCGCGACGTTGGCGAGCGTGTACGCAGCCTGCTGCAGAGCTGCGACCAGCTGTTCGGCGCCAGCGACGGTTTCGCGCCGCGTGGTGAGGGTGTTGCCGAGGGCGCGTTCTTTGCGCCGACCCTGCTCCAGGCCCGCGACCCGCATGCTGAAGGTGGTGCGCACGATATCGAAGCGTTCGGCCCGGTCAGCACGCTGATGGCCTACGATGACCTTGACGAAGCCCTGGCCCTGGCTGCCCGTGGCAAGGGCAGCCTGGTGGCGACCCTGGTCACTGCCGACCGCGCCGTTGCCGCCAAAGCCATCCCGGTGGCGGCTGCCTGGCACGGCCGCCTGCTGGTGCTGGACCGCGAAGCCGCGCTGGAGTCCACTGGGCATGGCTCGCCGCTGCCGCAACTCAAGCATGGCGGCCCCGGCCGCGCGGGCGGTGGTGAAGAGTTGGGCGGGCTGCGCGCGGTCAAGCACTACCTGCAGCGTGCGGCCGTACAAGGCTCACCGAGCATGCTCACGGCGGTAACGGGCGAGTACGTGCGCGGCGCAGAAGTGATCGAGAGCGAAGTCCACCCGTTCCGTCGCTACTTCCAGGACTTGCGTATCGGCGAGTCGCTGTTAACCCACCGCCGTACGGTGACCGAGGCAGACCTAGTCAACTTCGGCTGCTTGTCGGGTGACCACTTCTACATGCACTTCGACGAGATCGCCGCCAAGGAATCGCAGTTTGGCAAGCGTATCGCCCATGGCTACTTCGTGCTGTCGGCAGCGGCAGGCCTGTTTGTATCCCCTGGCGCCGGCCCGGTGCTGGCCAACTACGGCCTGGATACCCTGCGCTTCATCAACCCGGTAGGCATTGGCGATACGATCCAGGCGCGCCTGACCTGCAAGCGCAAGATCGACCAGGGCAAGGCCAGCCCGTTGGGGCAGCCGCAAGGTGTGGTGGCGTGGGACGTTGAGGTTACCAACCAGCTGGGTGAGCTGGTGGCCAGCTATGACATTCTGACCTTGGTATTGAAGAAGGTTGACTGAGTAGCCAACTTGCCAAACGATGGGCTGCCTCGCAGCCCATCGCTCATTCATTCATCAACCCACCACGGCCGGGTCACCCACCGATTGATTGGGCTTGCTCCCGGAAATACGCCAGCTCACGGCGGTAATCCCATACCGCTCGGCCATCGGCCTGCTGACTTTCTTGATCTTTTCCCGCCCGAATTTCGGAATGATGCCGATGCCCGCATCACAGCTGGCCCAATGCCAGGCCTCGGCATTGTCCAACCGTTCCAGGCGGATGATGAAACTGCGCGGTTGGCCATGCAGTTGGTAGTCGATGATGTACAGCTGTGGACCAGGCATCGCAGGGGCCTCCTCTTCTCCATGGATGACCTTTTGATTGATCTGGGCAGTGCCAGAAAATTCAAAAAATTTGCCAACCTAGATCAATCGCTACGGTCGCCGTCCGCCGCCATGGCTGTTCTGGCCACCCTTGCGGCCGGCTTCAGCGGCGCGTTCCCGGTCATTGGCGAAGTTGCCACCCGACACCTTGCCGCCTTTGTGCCCGGCCCGGGAGGCTTTTTCCCGGTCGTTGGCGAAATTGCCCGAGTTGGTTTCCTTGGTGCCGCCGCGCTGGCTGGTACGTTCTTGATCACGCGCCATGTGGTATCTCCTTGCGATGGAAAGGCTGCTGGGCCGTACCTTGATTCCGAGCCAGCAAACACGGGCAATGCTCAATCGAATTGCACACAGCTGACGGGTGGCGCCAAACGCCCTCAGGCCAAATGCTTGCGTGGCGGCATTAGGCATGCACGCTCCACTGGGTGGAATCAGACTCGATCGGCAGTTCGTCGATGGCATGGATCAGCCCGCTCTCCAGTGCCTCCTCGGGCCCCAGTATCCGCGGGTAGGCCATCAGGTAACGGGGCACGTCCAGCACTTCTGCACTGCCTTCGGTTCGCTCTGCCACGATTTGAGCGTACAGCCGCAGGTCGTAATCCAAGCTCATGGCGTATTCGGCCATCCTGGCGTGGTCGACCGACCCGTGAAGCGTCCAATGGAAGGGGTGAAACAAGAACTTGCTGAACGCGCAGGCGGTGCGATGCTCGCCCGCCAGAAACAGGATGTTGCCCATCGATTCCACCGTCCCCAGGTTGTGGGTATGCAGCGGAATCGGTAGCGCCCGCAGGAAGTTGTACAAGGTAAACCCGTAGCTGCACTCCCCGCCCATGGTCGCGATGTTCAGTTGCAGCAGCTGTGCGCCCTGCTGCATGGCGCGCGAACAGGTGTTGATCAGGTTGCCGCAGGTGGATGAGTTGATCGGCCCGGTGAAATGGATGATGTGTCTGGCCATGTTTGCCTCCAGGGTTGGCGGTTCATGCCGGTGAATGGCCAATCCGTCATGGGGTGTAGTCGTCTTTTGCACCCGCTATGCGGTGGAGACGCCAACCGCGGCAAAGTTCAACTCTGCGTGCATTCCCCGTTGGTCAACCGTGCTGAACCTCACGGCCGCGCATCAGTCGCACTTTCAGAGCGACCTCTCAAAAAGCTGGCAATGAGGAAGGCAGCGTGAGCGAGATCCGTATTGGTATATCAGGTTGGCGCTATGGCCCTTGGCGCAAGGATTTCTACCCCAAAGGGCTGCGCCAGGACAGTGAACTCGCGTTCGCCTCGCGGGCAGTCAACAGCATCGAGATCAATGGCTCGTTCTATAGCCTGCAGACGCCCGAACGTTATCGGGGGTGGCGTGAGGAAACGCCGGACGGTTTTGTATTCTCGGTAAAGGGGCCGCGCTACATCACCCATGTACGGCGGCTCAAGGACATCGAAGCGCCGGTGGCCAATTTCTTTGCTTCCGGGCCTTTGTTGCTGGGCGACAAACTGGGCCCGTTTCTGTGGCAGTTCCCACCCAACATGAAGTTCGACGAAGCACGCTTTGCGCGGTTTCTGGCGCTGCTGCCGCGTAACCGAAAAGCGGCGCGCGAATGCGCACAAGGGTGTGACGAGCGGCTCAAGGGCAATGGCGGCACTGACATCAAAGGCAACGCACGCTTGCGCCACGCCGTGGAAATCCGCCACGAGAGCTTTCTTTGCGAAGCCTTCGTGAAGTTGTTGCGCAAACACCGCGTGGCGCTGGTCGTGGCCGACAGTGCAGGGAAATGGCCCTATGTCGAAGATGTAACGGCCGATTTCGTCTACATGCGCCTGCACGGTGATGTCGAGCTCTACAGCAGTGGCTACACGGCGCAGGCCTTGCGCCGCTGGAAACAGCGCATTCTGCGCTGGAGCCAAGGCAGCCAGGCAGACGACGCACACACCGTGCTACCCGGCGCACCGCCCAAGCGGGCCACGCGTGATATCTACTGCTACTTCGACAACGACCAGAAGGTCCATGCGCCCTATGATGCCCGGCGCCTTCTGGAGAAGTTGAAGCTGGACTATGACCTGCTCACCGAACCCGGTGTCGAGCCGGAGGTTGAGCTGTGAACAAGACCTTGCCCACACCGCGCTGCATTATCGACAACGTCACCACGGTGCAAAGGCTGACCGTGCTGACCCTCAACGTGCACAAGGGCTTCACCGCCTTCAACCGGCGGTTCATCCTGCCTGAGCTGCGCGATGCGGTGCGCGCCACCGGCGCCGACTTGGTGTTTCTTCAGGAGGTGCACGGCAGCCACCAGCAGCATGCCGAGCGCCACGCAGCTTGGCCGGAAACGCCGCAGTACGAGTTTCTGGCCGACAGCATGTGGCCGCAGTTCGCCTATGGCCGCAACGCCGTGTACCCCCATGGCGACCACGGCAATGCCTTGCTGTCTAAATTCCCCATCAGCCAGTTCGACAACCGGGATGTTTCCATCGACGGCAATGAGCAGCGTGGTCTGCTCCATTGCCGCCTGGAGGTGCCTGGGCATAAAGAGGTGCATGCAGTGTGCGTGCACTTGGGCCTGCGGGAATCACACCGCCAGCGCCAGGTGCGCCTGTTGCTGGAGCTGCTCGACAGCTTGCCGCCCGATGCGCCGGTGATCATTGCCGGCGATTTCAATGACTGGCGCCTGAAAGCGGATGTGGCGCTGTCCGAACACCTGGTCGAAGCCTTTGGCGAGCGTTTCGGCACCCCGGCGCGCAGTTTTCCGGCGCGCTTGCCGCTGCTGCGGCTTGACCGCATCTACCTGCGCAATGCCATGCCGAGCAAGGCGCAGGTGCTGTCGAAATACCCATGGTCGCACCTTTCCGACCATGCCCCCCTCACTGCGGAGATCAGCCTATGAACCGACCTTGGCTAGAGGGCAACAGCGTGCAGCTGTTGATCAATGGCGAAGAGTATTACCCGCGCGTGTTTGAAGCGATGGCCCAGGCGCAGGAGGAAATTTTGCTGGAGACGTTCATCATCTTCGATGACAAGGTCGGCCAGCAGTTGCAGCAGGTGTTGATAGACGCCGCGCAGCGCGGCGTGCGCGTCGAAGTGGCGGTCGATGGTTACGGCACTGCCGACCTGCCCGACACCTTCATCTCGGCCATGACCGAAGCCGGCGTCAACTTTCATGCCTTCGATCCACAGCCCCGGCTGGTGGGCATGCGCACCAACCTGTTCCGCCGCCTGCACCGCAAGATCGTGGTCATCGATGGGCAGCGCGCGTTCATCGGCGGTATCAACTACAGTGCCGATCACCTGGGCGACTACGGCCCCATGGCCAAGCAGGACTATGCCGTGGAGGTTACCGGCCCGGTGGTCGCGCAGGTGCATGCCACCAGCCGTCGCCTGATGTCCCCTGTGCTGCAGCCACCCAGTGAGGTGCGGCCTGTCACCGAGCCCACCGGGGCTATCACTGCCCTGCTGGTCGAGCGCGACAATGGCCAGCGCAGAACAGCCATCGAAGCCCAGTACCTGCAAGCCTTCCGCGCTGCCCGGCAGCGTATCGTGGTGGCCAATGCCTATTTCTTTCCGGGTTACCGGTTGCTGCGGGAGCTGCGCAATGCGGCGCGGCGTGGGGTGGACGTGACCTTGATCTTGCAAGGCCAGCCAGACATGCGCTGGGTGCGGGCCTTGTCGCGGTTGCTGTACAACTACCTGCTGCGTGACGGTGTGCACATTCATGAATACTGCCGCCGGCCTTTGCATGGCAAGGTTGCGCTGGTCGATGACCAGTGGGCCACTGTCGGCTCGAGCAATCTCGACCCCTTGAGCCTGTCGTTGAACCTTGAAGCCAACCTGTTCATCCGCGATCACGGCTTCAACCAACAGTTGCACCAGCACCTGCAGTCGCTGGCCAGCGAACAGTGCAAGGCCGTCACCCTGGAACGCATGGTGCGCGGTTACTGGTGGCGGGCGCCGCTGATTTTCCTGTGCTTCCACGCCATACGTCACTTTCCGCGCATTGCCGGCTGGTTCCCGGCGCACCGCCAGCGCCTGCGCTCGGTGCAGCCGGAGGTGGAAGCCCACGGCGATATGCATGAGGGCCAGACGTGATGGCGGGTAAACGTTGGCAAATCTGGGCCAAGCGCCTGTTCACCTTGCTCTTCCTTTTGTTGATTCCAGCCTTGCTGTTCATGCTGGCGCGCAACCTGGACTGGAACGAGGTGCGCCAGTCGCTGCTGGCCTACAAGCCTGGCACCTTGGCGATCGGGTTGGCGGTTGCGCTGTTCAGCTACCTGACGTTTGCCTGCTACGACCTGCTGGCGCGTGCCTATACAGGCCACAACCTGCCTGCCAGGCAGGTGTTGCCGGTGGCTTTCGTCTGTTATGCGTTCAACCTCAACTTCACCACCTGGGTGGGCGGCGTCGCGTTGCGTTATCGGCTGTACGGCCGGCTAGGTCTGGATACCGCGACCATCACCCGCATCCTGACCCTTGGCTTACTCACCAACTGGATGGGCTACATGTTGTTGGCGGGTACGGTATTCGCCCTGCGCCTGGTAGACCTGCCGGACAGCTGGGCAGTCGGGGCAACGGGGTTGCAACTGATCGGTTTTGGCTTGCTGGCAATCGCCATCGGCTACTTGCTGGCCTGCGGCTTTGCGAAAAAACGCACCTGGCAATGGCGTGAGCACGAAGTCACCTTGCCTGGCTGGCGTCTGGCGCTGGCCCAGGTTGCCCTTGGCGCCAGCAACTGGGCGTTGATGGCCCTGCTGATCTTCTGGCTGCTGCCTGGGGAAGCCTTCTACCCGTCGATCCTCGGGATACTGCTGATCAGTTGCGTAGCGGGCGTGGTTGCGCACATCCCGGCCGGGCTCGGCGTGCTTGAGACGGTGTTTCTGGCATTGCTGCATGGCCAGATGCAACAGGGCACGCTGGTAGCGGCGTTGCTGGGGTATCGCACGCTGTATTACCTGCTGCCGCTGCTGCTGGCAGTGATCACGTACCTGATTCTGGAGAAACGGGCCAAGGCGATGCGCCAGCGTGATAATCCGGCCTAGCGCTCTACAGGGCCTCGGCCCGGGAAACTGGGGCTGCTGCGCAGCCCATCGCAGCGGTTCGGCGCCCCGACAAGCCAGCTCCTACAAGGAATCTCGCTCCCTGTAGGAGCTGGCTTGCCGGCGATGGGCCGCGCAGCGGCCCCGATCAATTAGGACTTATCTTCCTCATCAACCACATCATCGGTCCATGGCTCACCGTCCAATGGCGCCGAACGCGCCAGTTCAGCCTCATCCAGCCCAAAACCACCGCCAATCTCGTTAGCATTGACCTGCCGCAGCGACTGGTCTGCCGGCCCTTCGCCGTCACCGTCCTCATACGGGTCGCGGGCACCGGTCTCGTCCAGCAAGGTATCCGGGCTCATGTCGTCATAAGTGACGTTGTCTTCGTGCAGGCTGTCGCTCAACGCTTCGCCACCCGTCATGCCGCTTTCGGCGACGCGCTGTGGCGGAAACTCGTGCTCATCTTCACGGGCAGGTTGTTCGTCGCCCACCCGCCCTTCGCGTTCATCGTGACGGTCACTGAAGTCCAGCTCATGGACACTGCCCATGCGGTCTTCGGTGTCGTCGATTTCGGTAGGTGTGTAAGGCTTGGGTTCATCGGGGCGAGACATGTGCGTACTCCGTCAGTGGGCTATACACGGTCGACTGCGCCCACCACGGGAAAATTCAGAGTTTTTACGCCGGGGGCTGGGCCGCTTGTTGCGCACGGTGCAGTTCATTGGTCAGGTGCAGCCGCATCGCTGCCCGGGCGGCATCGGCGTCCTGGTGCGCAAGTGCAGCATGAATCTGCTCGCGCTCACGCACCTGTTGTGCGCGTTGCTGTTGGGTAACGTTGCTCTGCGGGCCACGCATCAGGGTATCGGTCAGGTGGCGCATGGCATCGATAAAGAAGCTGTTGCCGGTGCACAGGGCAATTTGCAGGTGAAACTCGAATACGATACGCGTGCTGTCCTGGTGCAACGGCCCCACGGCATTGGCTTCGCCCAGGGCGTCGGCAATGGCCTGCAACTGGCTTAACGTAGCACGCTGCGCAGCAAGCGCGGCGCACTCCACCTCCAGGCTCAGGCGCAATTCGATGAGCGCCACCGCATCGAGGGCGCTGCCCTTCTCGTGCTGGCTGTCCTGAAAGTCGCCTGGCCGGGTTGTGTCGACCACGAACGTGCCGATGCCTCGGCGGGTCTCGACCAGGCCCTCTGCCTGCAGCCGCGACATCGCTTCGCGAACCACGGTACGGCTGACCTTGCGCGCCTCGGTAAAGGCTTGTTCGGTCGGCAACTTGGTGCCTGCCGGTAGCTCGCCGGCCAGTATGCTACGCGACAGTTCAAGCACCAGTTGCTGGGCCAGGCTGACACGTCGTTCAGGGTTGACACGCTCCATCAGAGGATCCATTCAAAAACCAGACGATGAACGATTGTAACCGCAGTTTTACGTCAAAACGCACTATAATGCCCGCTGATCTCACAAGAGCACGATGATGTCTGACCTCACGGCTATTGCCCGAATCAAACCTCGCCGCCTGGCCGAATCGTTGGTCGAACGCTTTGCCCAACGCATGCGTGACGGCACCCTCAAACGCGGCGACAAACTGCCTACCGAAACGCAGATCATGGCCGCCGAAAGTGTCAGTCGCTCGGTGGTGCGTGATGCCTTGTCGCGCATGCAGGCGGCAGGCCTGGTCGAGACCCAGCATGGCGTCGGCACCTTCGTCCTCGACATGCCGGCACCCGAAGGCTTCAACGTCGGGCCCGCCACCATTGTGCTGTTGTCAGACGTCCTCGACCTGCTGGAGTTCCGCCTAAGCCTGGAAGTCCAGGCTGCAGGCATGGCCGCCGAACGGGCCACGCCGCAGGCCATCGACGAGCTGGAACAAGCATTGCACGCGTTGCTGCAAGGCCCGGAAAAGTCGGGCAGTACCACCAACGCCGACTTCCAGTTCCACCTGAAGATCGCCAAAGCGGCCGGCAACCCCTACCTCATCGACATCATGAAACACCTGGGCACCAAGCTGATCCCACGCACCCGGATGAACTCCGCCTATACCGGGCAGAGCAACCGCAGCACCTACCTGGCGGGGATCAACGCCGAACACCAGCAAATCTTCGACGCCATCGTCAGCAAGCAGGTCGATGCGGCGCGTGCGGCCATGTTCCTGCATTTGAGCAATAGCCGCATGCGCCTGCGCGAGGCGCAGAAACACCAGGCGGTCTACAGCGAGTGAGCCGCTTCAGGCGCCGGTTGCACATCCTCGAAGACCAACCCGTCGCTGGCACTGACCTGCCACGGGTTGGCGCTGCCGGTTTCGCTGAAGTGGACCGTGTCGAACCGTGAGCCCTTCAAGCCATCGATCTTGGCCTTGGCCGGCCCGCTGAAACGCACGCGCTCGAAGGACAGGCCTTGGTGATAAGCGCCGTGCAGGCTGTCGCCCTTGACCTCGATAGCCGCCAGTTGGGCATTCTCGACCGTGACATTGCTAACCCGCACATCGCGGAACTGGCCGGCGATGGTCGACTTCTTGTAGTCCAGCTTGGCGTTCGGGTCGTTGTAGTCGAGGGTGAAGATGAACGCCTGCTTGACCGTATTGCGCATCGCCGAATCGCGGAACACCACGTTACGCGCGCCACCGCCCATGAAGTTGGTGCTCTTCATGCGTAAGCCGGTATCGGTGCCGTCAGAAACGTTATCTTCGGCCAGGATGTTCTGGATCCACGCCCCCGTGTGGCTGCCGGCCACGACCATGCCGTGGCCCTTGCGGAAGTAGTTGTTGAAGATCCACGCGTCTTCTTGGGGCTTTTGCTTGACCGCATCGGCGCCGGTGCCGGCTGCGAAGTTGACGCAGTCATCGCCGGTATCGAAGAAGTTGTTGAACACCAATGCGCCGCGGCTGTTGGCGAATTCGATGCCATCGCCGTTGTTGGCGTCGTAGGTCTTGTGCGTGGTGTTGGCCAGCACCACGTTCTCGGTCTCCAGGTTCATGATGCCGTGATAAGCCGGGTTGAGCACCGTGAAGCCGCCGTAGAACACGTTCTTGACGTTGCGCAAGGTGACCAGCGACGAGCGCATTTGGCCATAGGCGTCCTTGACGTTCATGCCTTCGGCCACGGCGCGAGCGACCTGGGCCTTGGCCAGCACGCCGTCCTGCAGGTAGCGGGTGTTGTCGCTCGGCAGGTAGAACGGCAGCGGTTGGCCACGTTCATCGACGATGTCGGCGTTGCGCTTCCAGCCATTGCCATCAATGACCCCCTTGCCGACGATGCGTATGTTCTCGAATGCCTGGTGCGCACGCGGGTCACGCGGCAAGGCGTTGATCAGCGAGGCCGGGCGTACGGTGGTGGAGTACGGGTACTGGATATAGCCATCGCGGGGGTAGTCTTCGGCGCGCTCGGACCCGAGCAGGGTCGCGCCCTCGGCGATTTCCAGGGTCATGTTGCTTTTGAGGTACAGCGAGCCGCTTTTGTAGGTACCTGCTGGCAGCAGCACTTTGCAGCCGACGGTACAGGCGTCGATGGCCTTCTGGATGGCGGCGGTATCGAGGGTCTGGCCGTCGCCCTTGGCGCCATAGTGGCGCACGTCGAACAGTGCCGGCACGGCGGTAGTACGTTGGACGATTACCGGGCTGTCGGCCGATTCCTTGCCGGCGTGGTCCACCGAACGCACGGTGAAGCGGTATTCAGTGTCGGGGGCCAGGCCAACTGCGGTGTAGCTGTGGATGGCGATACGGTGGTGGAAATTGCGCGTGTCCTGCTCGTAGAAGCGGTCGATATAGGGTTTGGCCGGGGACACGTGCCCGTTGTTGGCGTTGCTGCCACCGAGCAGCTTGCCATTGGCGTAGACGTGGTAATCGGCGATGTCGGCAAGGTCGGCGGGTTTCTCCCAGACCAGGATTATCTGCTGGTCGTCGTAGGCCAGCGTCGGGACCAGCACTTTGCTCGGTGCTTCGAGTGCCCAAAGGGGTGAACTGAAGCCGAGTGCCAGGACAGTCAGCAGTGATCGGGTGGTCGCGGTGTTTGCATGCGGCATGGGGTTATCTTCCTTGTTATAGCGCTATGCACAGTCGTTGCAGGAGCAGCCTTGTGCTGCGAAGAGGCCATCCCAGCCAAAGAAAAGCGGTGGCTAATACCGGCCTCTTCGCAGCGCAAGGCTGCTCCTACACAAAGCGTGTATCAGCTGACGTTACGTACTGATTCAGCACTGAAATCGCGGCTGGCCTGCACCAGCATGCGGGTGTAGTCGTGGCTGGCCAGGTCCTGGCTCAAGGCTTGGCTGTCCAGGCGCTCGACAATCCGCCCCTGTTGCATCACCGCGACCTTGTCGCACAAATGGCTGACCACACCCAGGTCGTGGGTCACCATCAGGTAGGTGAGTTTCTCGCGCTGACGCAGGTCCGCCAGCAGGTTGAGAATCTCTGCCTGCACCGACACATCGAGCGCCGACGTCGGCTCGTCCAGCAGCAACACCCGGGGTTCGAGAATCAGCGCCCGGGCAATCGCCACGCGCTGGCGTTGCCCGCCTGACAGCTGGTGCGGGTAGCGGTAACGGAAGCTGTCGTTCAAGCCGACCTTGACCAGGATGTCGTTGATGCGGTCATCGCGCTCGCCCAGGCCATGAATGGTCAATGGCTCGCGCAACGCGGTGTCGATGGTGTGCCGCGGGTGCAGCGAACCGTAAGGGTCCTGGAACACCATCTGCACCTTGCGAAAGTGCTCCTTGGGCAGCTTGTGCTGCAGCGGGACGCCGGCAATGCTCAGCGCCCCGCTCCAGTGCCGGTACTGCCCAGCCAGGCAGCGCAAGACCGTGGTCTTGCCCGAGCCCGACTCGCCTACCAGGCCGAACGACTCGCCGTCTTCGACCGTCAGGTCGACATCGTGCAGCACCTGGTTGCAGGCGGCGCCCACACCAAAACTCAGGTTCAGCGATTGTGCTTGGATCATGCTCATGTCAGTTCCCTCAGCAGGTGAGCCACAGCGGGTCGCGTTGCAGGACCGGCAGGCGTGGGCGGCGGTTGTCCATGCTCGGCAAGGCCGCCAGCAGGCCACGGGTATAGGGGTGTTCGGCATATTGCAGGTCGCAGGCGGCCAGCGACTCGACCACCCGCCCGGCATACATCACCAGCACCCGGTCGCAGTAGTTGCGCACCAAGTTGAGGTCGTGGCTGACGAAAATCAGCCCCATCTGCTGTTCCACCACCAGTTCTTCGAGCACATTGAGCACCTGCTGGCGTACCGACACATCCAACGCCGAGGTCGGCTCATCCGCGATGATCACCTCCGGGTTGGTGATGACCATCATGGCGATCATGATGCGCTGGCCCATGCCGCCGCTGACTTCATGCGGGTACAGGTTGTAGACCCGCTTGGGGTCACGGATATGGACCTTTTCCAGCATCAGCAAGACCCGTTCGCGGGCCTCGCTGCGGCTGGCCTTGTGGTGCGCCAGGTAGGCCTCGGCAATCTGATCGCCCACCTTGACCACCGGGTTGAGCGAGTACTTGGGGTCTTGCATGATCATCGAAATGCGCTGGCCGCGAATCTTCTGCATGGCCTTTTCGCTGGCACTGAGCAAGTCGACATCGCCGAACTGCAGGGCCTTGGCAGTGATCTGCGTGCTATTGGGGTGCAGCTTGAGCAGGCTGCGCCCGACGGTGGACTTGCCCGAACCGGACTCGCCAACGATGGCGAGCTTCTCGCGGCCCAAGGTGAACGACACATCGCGTACCGCGTGCATTTCTTTCTTGCCATTGACGAAGCGCACATTGAGCGAATCGACAGTGAGTTTGAGCGTCGACATAAAGCCTCCAGTTACTCGCTACGCGGGTCGAGAATGTCCCGCAGGCCATCGCCCAACAGGTTGAACGCCAGGCTCACCAGCATGATCGCGGCCCCCGGTACAGCCACCAGCCACCAGCATTCGAGCATGTAGCGTCGGCCGGTGGAGATCATCGCGCCCCACTCCGGCAACGGCGCCTGCGCGCCCAGGCCAAGAAAGCCCAATGCAGCCGCGGTGAGGATGATGCCGGCCATGTTCATGGTCAGGCGGATGATCACTGACGACAGGCACATCGGCACAATGTGGCGCAGGATGATCCGCGTCGACGACGCGCCCTGCAGCTCGACCGCAACGACGAAGTCAGCCTTGCGCAGCGACAGCGTTTCGGCCCGCGCCAGGCGAGCGATCGGCGGCCATGAGGTCAGCGCGATGGCGACCACGGCATGCTCCAGGCCAGGGCCGAGCGCAGCGATGAACGCCAGCGCCAGCACCAGGCTTGGGAACGAGATGAAGATATCGGTGATGCGCATGAACACGGTGTCGACGACGCCACCGAAATACCCCGACACCGTGCCGATGAACAACCCGATCGGGCCGACGATCACGGTCACCAGGGTAATGATGTACAGGGTGATACGTGAGCCATACACCAGCCGGCTGAAGATGTCGCGGCCGTACTCGTCGGTGCCGAACCAGTGCGCGGCACCGGGTGCCTGCAGGGCGTTGGCGAGGTTTTGCACGACCGGGTCATGGGTGGCGATCCACGGCGCGAAGGCGGCGACCACCACCAGCAGCAAGGCCACCAGCAGGCCAGCCAGGGTCATCGGGTTGCGCAGCAGGTGGCGCAGCACCCGCAGGCTGCTTTTGTACAGCGCATCGACACTGGACGCAGGTGTGTTGTCGGCCTGCGGCTTGTCGCTTGAAACGGTAGAAGACAGGTTGGCAATCATCGGCATGTTCTCGATGTGAAATCATGGCCACCTGGGGCGCCCGCAGACGCCCTCGGCAGTGTTCAGCGTTGCTTGTAGACGCCCAGGTAACGGGTCGCCTCGGCGTCATCGCCGGTGAAGCCCTTGACGTCCACTGCACTGACGGCGGTGTCGGTCATCTGCGAGATCATCATGATCGGGCCGACCTGTTGGTCGTAACGCTGCTGTGCCTGGTGGTACAGGTTCAGGCGCTTGCCGGCGTCACGCTCGACCCCAGCCTGGTCGATCAGCGCATTCAGCTGTTGGTCGAAGAACGACGCGCGCCAGCCCTGGAAGTTGGGCAGCCCGGCGGCATCACTGTTGTCGGGGTTGTAGACGAAGGTGCGCAGGCTGAAGTACGGGTGCGGGTAGCGTTCGGCCCCACGGGCCACGATCATTTCGAAGTTGCGCGCACGCATGGCGCCGTACACCTGGTTGCCGGTGCCGGTGACGATGCTGGCCTTGATGCCGCCTTCGGCCAGGGTCGATTGCATGCGCGCGGCAATGTCGATGAAGGGCGGTTCGGACAGCGTCCGCAGGGTGGTGCTGAAGCCTTGCGGGTAGCCGGCTTCGCTCAGCAACGCCTTGGCTTTGGCCACGTCGAGCCGGTAGCCAGGGTCTGGCAGGCGCGCGTCCAGGCCCAGTTGCATCGGCTGCTGGTTGAGCATGCCGTAATGCGGCATGACCTGTTCGTCGATGCCTTTGTAATCAATCAGGTAACGCACGGCTTCACGTACCTTCGGGTTGGCGAACTCAGGCTGCTTCATGCTCATCGCCACGTAGTACATGGTGCCGCGCTGCAAGGGCTGCACCTGCAACTGGTCAGAGCGCTCGACGGCTTTGATATCCGGTGCGGCCATGCCGTAGGCGAGGTCCAGGTCACCGCGTTCGAGCATCAGGCGCAGCGATTGCGACTCGGTCATGTGCCGCACCAGCACCCGCTTCATTTTCGCCGGGCCAGCCCAGTAGCCGTCAAAACGGTTCATCACCAACGCATCGTTGGCACTCCACTTGGCCAGCGTGAACGGGCCGCTACCCGCTTCATGGGTGACTAGCCAGGCGGCGCCGAGGTCGCCGTTTTTCTCGTGCTTCAGCACTTCGAGGCGGTCGACGATGACCGCACTGGGCGAAGTCGCCAGCGAGTCGATCAACAGCAACGGGTCGGTCGGTTGTGGCAAGTCGACCACCAGGGTTTGCGCATCGGTGGCGCGGATCAGCGCCTGGATGTTGTCGACGTTGTAGCCGTAGGCCTTCCAGGTGGTGGCCAGGCCGAAGTTGAGCTTCATCACCCGGTACAGCGACCAGGCCACGTCCTCGGCGGTCAGCGGGTTGCCGGAATGGAATTTGACGTCGTTGCGCAAATGGAAGGTGATCTGCTTGCCGTCTTCGCTGATGTCCCAGCGTTCGGCCAGCTGTGGCAGGTGTTTTTCCGGGTTGCCCTGGTCGCGCTTGACCAAGGTGTCGTACAGGTTGGCGTTGACCCCGGAGGCATCCAGGCCCGGCGCATTGGCCGGGTCGATGGAAAACAGGTTGACCATGCTCATGCCGACGATCAACTGGTCGGCAGGGGTCTTGGCCTGCACGGCGGCCATCGGCGCCAGGGCCAGGATTGCACCCAGCAGGCTCATGTGCAGCGGGGGAAGTGCAGTCTTCATGTGGGCGTCCTTCTTTTTATAGTTATGCAATGTGTTCACGCAGCCCTTGGGGGCTTAGCGGGTCCTTGGGTCGAACACCTTGTACAGGGCATCGCTGATCAGGTTGAGGGCAACGAAAATCAGGCCGATCACCAGCACGCAGCCCATCACTGCGTTCATGTCACCGAGCATCAGGCTGCTGGTGAGGTATTGGCCAAAGCCCGGCCAGGCGAACACCGTCTCGATCAGCACCGCGCCTTCGAGCAGCGAGCCGTAGGCCAGCGCCACCACGGTCAGCAGTTGCACGAGGATGTTGCGAAACGCATGACCCCACACCACCTGGCGCCGCGACAGGCCCTTGACCCGCGCCGTGATGATGTATTCCTGCGACAACTGCTCGAGCATGAAGCTGCGCGTCATGCGGCTGATATAGGCCACCGAGTTCAAGCCCAGGATCAGCCCCGGCAAGATGATGTGGCGCAAGGCACTGCTGAACGCCTCCCAGTCACGCGCCAGGGCGGTGTCGATCAGCAGCAGGCCGGTCACGTCCGGGACCATGCCGTCGTAGGCGAGGTCGATACGCCCTGCCCCGCCCGCCCAGCCGAGCCAGGCGTAGAACACCAGTAGGCCCATCATGCCCACCCAGAAAATCGGCGTGGAGTAACCGAACAAAGTGATCACCCGGGCCACATGGTCGCCCAGCTTGCCCTGGTTGCTGGCGGCAACCACACCCAGCGGCAGGCCGATGAGGATGCCGAACAGGATCGCCAGCGTGGCCAGCTCGATGGTCGCCGGGAACACCCGCTTGATGTCTTCCAGCACCGGGTGGCCGGTGAGCAGCGCATTGCCAAAATCACCGTGCAGCAAATCGTTGAGGTACAGCCCGAACTGGGTCCAGATCGGCTTGTCCAGGCCCATCGCCTGGTAGACCTGATCATAGGTGGAGCTGTCGGCGTCCGGCCCGACCACGGCCAGCACCGGGTCCAGCGGCATCACCCGACCAATGAAGAACGTCAGCGCCAACAGGCCGAGCAAGGTCACCAGGACCGTGCTGGCCCGTCGGGCAGTGGCAGACACGCGCGTGCCCAGCACAGAGGCAGTCGAAAGCAACATAACAGGCTCCTGAAAAAGCGTTCAGCAAACACCGAGGCGTTAGGGGCGCGGGCGCCCCCGTCCCGCTCATCGCGACTTGTAGACGTCTTTGTAACGGGTGGTGGCCGCGCTGTGGGCCTGATAGTTCTGCACGTCGTGGTACAGCACCACGGTGTCGGTCATCTGCGACACCGGCAGAATCGCGCCCACCTGGGCGTCCAGGGACGTCTGGATCTGCTGGTACTGGGCCAACTGCCGCGCCTTGTCCGGTTCGACTTCGGCCTGTTCGATGAGGGTGTTCAACTCAGGGCTGTAGAACGACGTGCGCCAGCCCTGGAAGTTGCTCAGCTTGGCTTCGTCACGGTTGTCCGGGTTGTACACCAGGGTGCGCAAACTGGAATGCGGATGCCGCTCGGCACCGCCGCCGCCGCGGCCCACCAGGATGTCGAAACTGCGTTCGCGCATGGCGCCGTAGATCTGGTTGCCGGTGCCGGTGACGATGGTGGCCTGGATGCCGGCCTGGGCCAGGGTGGCCTGCAGGCTGGAGGCAATGTTGATGAACGGGGGCTCGGTGAGCACGCGGATGGTGGTCTTGAAACCATTGGGGTAACCGGCTTCTGCCAGCAGTTTTTTCGCTTCGGCCACGTTCAGGCTATAGCCAGGGTCGTCCAGGCGTGCCGGCAGGCCTAGTGGCAGCGGGCGCTGATTGAGCTGGCCGTAATGCGGCATGACGGTCTGGTTGATGCCCTGGTAGTCGATCAGCGAACGCACGGCCTTGCGCACGCGGGCGTCGTCGTAGGGTTTTTGTTTGACGCTCAGCGCCACGTAGTAGAGCGTGCCGCGCTGCACGGTCTCGGTGCGCACGTTGTCGGACTTCTCCAGCGCTTCGATGTCCGGGGCGGACATGCCCTTGGCCAGGTCCAGGTCGCCGCGCTCCACCATCAGCCGCAACGACTGCGATTCGGTCATGTTGCGCATGACAATGCGCTTGAGCTTGGCCGGGCCACCCCAATAGCCGTCGAAATGGCTCATCAGGATCACGTCGTTGGCACGCCAGTCGTTGAGGATGAACGGGCCGCTGCCAGCGGCATGGGTGGTCAGCCAGGCGGCGCCCATGTCGTCGCCCTTCTGGTGCTGCTGAACGACCTTGCGGTCGAGGATGAACGCGCTGGGCGAGGTCGCCAGGGTGTTCAGCACCAATAGCGGGTCGGTCGGCCGCGGCAGTTCGAGGACAAAGGTGTGCTCATCGCTGGCACGCATGTACTGGGCGACGTTGCCCGCCGTGAAGCCGTAGGCCTTCCAGGTCGAGGCCAGGGCCAGGTTGAGCTTGAGGATGCGCTGCAGTGACCAGGCGACGTCCTCGGCGCTGAACGCGTTGCCGGACTGGAACTTCACGCCTTCGCGCAACTTGAAGGTGAGGGTCTTGCGGTCATCGCTGACCTGCCAGCTTTGCGCCAGCGCCGGCACCAGTTGGTCCGGTTGCTGCGCGTCCTGCACCAGCAGCATGTCGTACAGGTTGGCGTTGACCTCGGAAACGTCCAGCCCGGTGGCACCGGCTGGGTCGAGGGACAACAGGTTGATCATGCTCATGCCGACGATCAACTGGTCGGCCGGCGTCTTGGCGAAAGCAGCAGGTACCGAGGTCATTGCCAGCGATGCAGCAAGGACCCCTGCCCAGAATGTGGGGAGAACGCTCATGTGAGATTGCCTTTTTATAGTTATTGGACTCTCGGGCGGCACGCGAGGGCGCGTGCCGCCATGCACGAATCAGTAGCGTTGCAGCGTGTGGGTCTCGACGTAGTCGAAATCGATCTCTTCACCCAGGCCCGGCAGGTCCGACAGGTGCACGAAGCCATCCTTGTCCATCGGGTCGACCAGGCGCTTGAGGTAGGCCGGTACCTCGTCGTATTCGAGGAACGGGTGCAGCAGGCCGCGCTCGTACCAGGTGCAGTTCTTGATCGCCCCGACCACGGCCAGGTTGGCTGCGCCGTTGCCGTGGATCTCGCAATCCATGCCAAATGACTCGGCCATGTGCGCCACCTTCAGGCATGGGGCGATGCCACCGACCCCGGCAACCCCAGCACGCAGGATGTCACACACATCGTTCTTGACCCAGCTGGCCCGGCTCAGGTGCTTGCCACCCAGGCTTTCCGGGCCCAGTACCGGGATGTCCAACTGGCTGGACAGCCAGGCATAGGATTCGGCGGAGTCTTCCATCATCGGCTCTTCGAACCAGGCGAAGTCGAGCTTTTCCAGGGCACGGCCGATGGTCAGGGCGTCGGTGCGGCTGTACCAGTGGTAGCCGTCGATCATCAGGGCGATGTCCGGGCCGACTGCCTCGCGCACCGCGGCGCAGGCCTTGATATCCATGCTCACGCTGGGCGCGAACGACACAGGCGGCATCCAGGTGTGCAGCTTGATCGCTTTATAGCCGCGCTTGACCAGGGTTTCGGCAAAGCGCCCGTATTCCTCAGGGGTCGACAGGCCACCTTCAAGCTCGTCGCCACACATGGTCGAGCCATACGCAGGCACTTTGTCGCGGTAGCCACCAATCAACTTGTGCACCGGCACATTGAGCTTGCGCCCGGCCCAGTCCCACAAGGCCTGCTCGACCAACGCCAGGGCGCGATCGGTCAACTGGCTGGCACTGCCGCGCTGCCAGTGGGCGAGGTCGTGCCAGATCTTCTCGCGGTCGAAGGCGTTTGCGCCGACCAGTACCTTGCGCACGAAACCGTCGAGCACGTAGGGGCGGATCAGTTCAGGGGCACCCAGTGCATAGCCTTCGTTACCGCATTCGGTGGTGATGCGCAGCAGCGCCATCTTGGCCTGGGTTACGTCACCGGGGTGGGCATGGCCGGCGCTGTCGACAGCGCGGCGCGTGGGGTAGGAAAAAACCTGGACGTTTACAGCAGTGATGATCATGGACGTCTGAGCCTTCTTATTGGATTTGTGGCGGGTGAGTCACGCTCTGGAGGTCATCCTACGTCATCATACAACTTTTGAAAAGCACCCCTTAAAAACTTTCAAAAATGGCTTTGACGTCTGCTTTTTTACCTCTTTTGGGATGCCTATCGCATTCCAATGGTTGCACTAAAGCCTCTATATCAGGCATTTCAAAGGCTAACGGAAAGGTCATCCGACAACCACTGAAGAAATCGTAGACAACCTAAATGTTGTACGATAACTTTGCCGCATCTGATCGCGGCGCCCTGCCCCTTACCGCATCCGATCGTGACCACCCGCTTCAAAACGACCTCAACAAAAACAAGAAAAGAAGATCGAATGAACACCACACTCCGCAATCTCATTGCTGTCAGTACACTCGGCCTGTCGTTTTATGCCTGCGCAGACTCGGCCAGCATCAACTACCGCCACGGCTACACCGAAGACGACAGCATCCATTCCGACCGGATCAAGCTGAACTACCGGATGGACACTGGCCTGGGCTTCGCCGCCGAGATCAAGTACAAGACCGCCGGCGACCGCGAGGACGTGGCGTACGACAACATGGTCAACAACGGCCATGAGTTCACCGTGGACTACAACTACAAGCTGAGTCCCAAGTCGACCCTCACTCCCGCGTTCCAGATGGACAGCTCCAAGGACGCCACCACCTACAAGTTCGGCTTGAAGTACAACTACAAGATCAGCGACACCTGGTACGTCGCCACCCGTGTGCGGCACGACGCGCGCAACCTCGACCGCGACCAGATCGACCACTCCAAGGCAGACCGCGCCAAGGACAACCAGAACACCACTCGGCTCGAAGGCTGGCTCGGCTACACCCCGAAAGGGCCGTGGGCCTTCGAGTACCAGTACATTTATTTCGACACCGACTACATCCGCTACGACAACAAGAAGAGCGACTACGAGCAGAACCTGATCGTCAAGTACAAGCTCAACAAGCAGTGGGCGCCGTTCATGGAAGTGGGTGACATCAAGGTCAACGCCTACACCGACGACCGCCAGGCCCGCTGGCGCCTGGGCATCCAGTACAACTTCATGTAATGCCGCGCTGCCGGGTGCCTGCCAGGTGGCCCGGCGTTGTCGCCCAACTACCCCCCAACCACCTCTCACGCCAAGGCGCTCGCCATGACCACACCCTCCTCGCCCCCCCAGGGCAAACCGTTCAACCGCCTGCTGCTGACCGGCGCCGCCGGCGGTCTCGGGCAGATCCTGCGCGAAGCCCTGCAGGCGCACGCCAACGTTGTACGGGCTTCCGATATCAGTGCGATGGCGCCCGCAGCGGGCGCCCATGAAGAAGTGATCAGTTGCAACCTTGCGGACAAGGCCGGTGTACTGGCGCTTGCCCAAGGCGTGGATGCCATCGTCCACTTGGGTGGGATTTCCACGGAGCGTGCGTTCGAAGAAATTCTCGACGCCAATATCCGCGGCACTTTTCATATCTATGAAGCCGCACGCAAGCACGGGATCCCACGGGTGGTGTTCGCCAGCTCCAACCACGTCACTGGGTTTTATCCGCAAGACGAGCAGGTGGATGCGCAGTCTGTGCGTCGCCCAGACTGTTATTACGGGTTGTCGAAATCGTACGGTGAAGACCTCGCCACCTTCTATTTCCACCGTTACGGCATCGAGACCGTGAGCCTGCGCATCGGCTCGTCATTCCCAGAACCGCGCAACATGCGCATGCTCTCGACCTGGCTGAGCTATGCAGACCTTTCACACCTGGTAGAACGGGCTTTGCTCGCTGAAAACGTTGGCCACACCGTGGTGTATGGCGTGTCGGCCAACCGCGAGCTGTGGTGGGACAACCGCTACGCGGCGCACCTGGGCTTCAATCCGCAGGACAGCTCGGAGCGCTTTCGCGCAAAACTCGAGCAACAGCCAAAACCTGCCACTGACGATGCCAGCGCGCACCTGCAAGGTGGCGCCTTCACCGTCGCTGGCCCATTCGGCGACTGACCCCGCGCTCTGCCACCCTTTAAAGCCCCTTGCACCCGAGCGGTGCAGCGGGCTCATGCCATTAGAATGCTCACCAGCATCTGCGCAGGCCGGCTCAACTCCACGCCCTTGCGCGTGACCACTTCGTACGGCTCGCTGCGCGACTTGAGCTGCAGCGGCAGGCGCACCAGCATGCCATGGTCCAGTGCGACCTTGGCCACATCCCACGGCATCACAGCGAGCAAGCCCGGGTCCTGCAGCAGCATCGACAAAGTAGTGAAGGTCGATGACGTTTCAATCGGGTATTGCGGAAAGCTCAGGCCCGCTTCGCGGAATTCGCGCTCCAACGTCAGGCGCATGGGCATGTTGACCGGGAATACCACCCAACGTGAACTGGCCAGCTGCGCAAGGCTCAAGGTCTCGCTGCCGGCCAGGGCGTGTGCAGGGTTGGCTACCAGCACCAATTGCTCCTGGTGTTTCGGCACACTGTCGTAGGCGGCGGGCCGCGGGCTGACACTGGTCCGGCAGATCACCACGTCCAGGCGGCCCTGGTCGAGCAGGTTGAGCAGGCGGTCGCTGGTGTCCTCAACTACCGACACCGACAGGTCTGGCTGGCTTTCACGCAAGCGCGCCAACCCCTCCACCAATATCGGCACCGCCCCCATGATCGTGCCGACCGACAAACGCCCCCCATGGCCCTGCAGAATACCCAGCATCTCTTCACGCAGGTGTGCCAGGTCGTTACTGATCAGGCGCGCGTAGCGCAGCACGCAACGGCCCAGGTCATTGGCCTCGAGGCCCTTGCTGGTGCGCTCGAACAGCACCGCGCCCAGGGTCGATTCAATCTCGTTGAGGGCTTTTGTCGCCCCCGGTTGGGTGATCGACATGGCCTCGGCCGCTTTATGAATCGAGCCCAGCTCATCCAGGCTGATCAATAACCGCAACTGGCGCAGGCGAAGGCGCGAGGCCATGGAACTCAGGGGTGGCAGCATAGGGGATCACTTAAAGTTATCACGGGGTCAGCAGGTCTCATTAGGCAGCAACGGCGGGGAAAATTAAAGTGACCTGCATCTTCAACAAGAACAACACAGGAACCCGCATGCGCCTGATCCAATTTGAAACCGCACCCGGCCAACGCCACGTCGGCGTGGTCGAAGGCGACCTGATCCAGGTCGTGCGTGATACCCACTCCATGCGTGAGCTGGCCTTGGCCGCGATCCGCAACCACACCAGCCTGGCCGCAGAAGTGCTCGAACGCGGCCTGGACAGCACGCAACACAGTTACCGCCAGGCCCTGAGCGACTGCCGCGTACTGCCCCCGCTGGACCACGAAGACCCAGCCCATTGCCTGATCAGCGGCACCGGCCTGACCCACCTGGGCAGTGCTGCCACCCGCGACAAGATGCACCAGCAAAAAATCGACGATGCGGCGGCGCTGACCGACACCGCGCGGATCTTCCAGTGGGGCATCGAAGGCGGCCGCCCTGCACCGGGCACCGCGGGCGTACAACCGGAGTGGTTCTACAAGGGCGACGGCTCCATTGTGGTCCGCCCTGGCCAGGCCTTGCAGCGCCCGGCCTTTGCCGAAGATGCCGGTGAAGAGCCCGAGCTGGCCGGCCTGTATGTGATCGGCGATGATGGCCAGCCCTACCGCCTGGGTTTTGCCATCGGCAACGAGTTTTCCGACCATGTGATGGAACGACGCAACTACCTGTACCTGGCTCACTCCAAATTGCGCAGTTGCGCCTTTGGCCCTGAACTGCGGGTCGGTGAGCTGCCGCGCCACCTCGATGGCATCAGCCGGATTCGTCGCGGCGACCAGGTGATCTGGGAAAAGGCCTTCCTCAGCGGTGAGGACAACATGTGCCACTCGCTGGACAACCTGGAGTATCACCACTTCAAGTACGCCCAGTTCCTGCGCCCAGGCGATGTGCACGTGCACTTCTTCGGCACGGCGACCTTGTCGTTCGCCGATCAGATCAAGCCCGCCGAGGGTGATGTGTTCGAGATCAGCCTGCCTGATTTCGGCGCCCCCTTGTGCAATGGCATTGCCGGGACGCCTTCGGCCATCTCACCTGGCGAGGTGAAGACGCTCTGAACCGACGGCGGCGCAGGGCCGCGCCGCCGCGGCATTTCATAACAATCACAACAGTGAGATGAGCATGAAACACACCCTTTACCCGGCGGCCACAGCCGCCACGGCCAGCACAGACACCGCCAAGCCGACCACCGTGCGCTGGCGGATCTTCCTGATCCTGCTGTTGCTGGCAGCGATCAACTACATCGACCGGGCGTCGCTGTCGGTGGCCCTGCCCTTGATTTCTGCCGAGTTCGAACTCACCCCAGCACTTGAAGGGTTGATCCTCAGCGCGTTCTTCTGGTCCTATGCCCTGATGCAGATCCCGGCCGGTGTGCTGCTCGACCGCTTCCAGGTGCGCAACATCATTGGTGTCGCCACCATCGGCTGGGGCGCCTTCCAGGCGCTGGGCGGCTTTGCCCACAATTGGATCACCCTGCTGGTCACCCGCATTGGCCTGGGCGTGGCCGAGTCGCCTATCATGCCGGCGGGCGCCAAACTCAACGGCGCTTGGTTGACCCCCAACGAACGTGGCCGCGGCGCCACCCTGGTCGACGGCGGCGCGCCGCTGGGCACAGCGTTTGGCGCGATCATCATCGCCGGGTTGATCACCTGGTTCGACTCCTGGCGCATCGCCTTCATCATCGCCGGTGTCGGCACCGTGGCTGCAGGCATCTGGGCCTGGTGGTACATCCGCAACCACCCCAGCGAACACCCGCAGGTCAACGCCGCCGAACTGGCCTACATCACCCAAGCCAACGACGCCGCGACCCAGGCCAACGGCAACCGCAAGGCGGTACTCAAAGAGCTGCTGAAAAGCCGCTCGGTGCTGTGCATGTTCGCCGGCTACGCCTGCTATAACAGCGTGTTCTATGGCCTGCTGACCTGGATGCCAAGCTACCTGCACCAAGCCCACAACCTGGACATCAAGGCCATGGGTGGCGCGACCTTCCTGATCTTCATGTGCGGTTTTGTCGGCGAGCTGGTGGGCGGCTGGATCTCGGACAAGTGGAAAGCCAATGGCGGCCAGCCGAACACGGTCATGCGCAGCATGTTCGCAGGCTCCGCTGCCGTCGCCGCGCTGTGCATCTTGCTGGTGGCCTACACCCCCGATGCTGCACGGGTGATCGCCCTGCTGTGCGTGGCGCTGTTCTTCATCCGCTGGTGCGGCATGTACTGGTGCCTGCCGGCCATTCTCGGCGGTAAATCCAAAGCCGGCGTTCTGGGCGGCAGCATGAACTTCTGCGGCAACATGGTCGGCGTGCTGGTACCGATCCTGATCGGCCTGATCGTGCAGTTCACCGGTTCGTACTTCTTGGCCCTGATCTTCTTCGTGGTCATGGCCTTCGGCCTGATGCTGTTCTCTGGCCTGATCGACTATCGCGAGCGCGGGCTGGCCTGAGCCACGCGCCCTATTGAGGTAACTGTCATGCAACTCATTACAACAACAGGCAGTGAACGCGCTGCCCACGCCGTGATCCGTCTCAACCCGCTCGACGACGTGCTCATCGCCCGCCAGGCCCTGCCCGAAGGGTTGCTGCTGGACGAGGGTATCACCGTTCGCCAGCCAATCCCTGCCGGGCACAAGGTGGCGGCGCGCGACATTGCGGCCGGCCAGCCGCTGCGCCGCTACGGGCAGATCATCGGCTTCGCCAGCCAGGCCATCACCGCAGGCGAGCATGTGCACGTGCATAACCTGGCAATGGGTGACTTTGCCCGCGACTACGCCTTTGGCGTCGATGCCCGTGGCGTGCAGGCGCCCAGCGACGATACCTTCAGGGGTATCGTCCGGGCCGATGGCCGGGTCGCCACGCGCAACTATGTCGGCATCCTCACCTCGGTGAACTGCTCGGCCACCGTGGCCCGGGCAATCGCCGACCATTTTCGCCGTGACATTCACCCCGAAGCGTTGGCGCCGTGCCCGAACGTTGACGGCGTGGTGGCCCTGACCCACGGCGTCGGTTGCGCCGTCGACCCCTCTGGCGAGGCCTTGGCCATGCTGCGCCGGACCTTGGGCGGCTATGCCGTGCATGCCAACTTCGCCTCGGTGCTGCTGATCGGCCTGGGTTGCGAAACCAACCAGATCCCTGAGCTGCTCGCCGCCCAAGGGTTGCAAAGCAGCCATACCCTGCGCACCTTCACCATCCAGGGCACCGGTGGCACCAGCAAGACCATCGCCAGCGGCATTGCCCAGGTCAAGGCGTTGCTCGCCGAAGCCAACCAGGTCGAGCGCCAGCCAGTCAGCGTGCGCCACCTCACCGTGGGCCTGCAATGCGGGGGCTCGGACGGCTACTCGGGCATCACCGCCAACCCTGCGCTGGGCAATGCCGTGGACCGGCTGGTAGCCGCAGGCGGTACCGCGATCCTGTCGGAAACCCCCGAAATCTACGGTGCCGAGCACTTGCTGACGCGCCGCGCCGTAAGCCAGCAGGTTGGTGAAAAGCTGATCGCCCGCATCCAGTGGTGGGAAGCCTATTGCCAGCGCATGGGCGCCGAGCTGAACAACAACCCCTCTGCCGGGAACAAGGCCGGTGGCTTGACCACCATCCTGGAAAAATCACTGGGTGCGGTCGCCAAGGCCGGCTCCAGTGACCTGGTGGATGTGTACGAATACGCAGAGCCGGTGCGCGCCCATGGCCTGGTGTTCATGGACACCCCCGGTTATGACCCGATCTCGGCCACTGGCCAAGTCGCCGGGGGTGCCAACTTGATCGCCTTCACCACCGGCCGCGGTTCCGCCTACGGCTGTGCGCCCTCGCCGTCCATCAAGCTGGCGACCAACACGCGGCTGTGGGAAACCCAGGAAGACGACATGGACGTCAACTGCGGCGGCATTGCCGACGGCAGCATGACCATCGAAGAGCGCGGCGAGCACATCTACCAGATGATGCTGCGCATCGCCTCGGGGGAGCGCAGCAAGAGCGAACAGCATGGCTACGGGCAGAACGAGTTCGTGCCGTGGCAGATCGGCGCCATTACCTGACTGCTTGCCTTGATGTACCTGCCTTAACGTTTATCGGAGCCCTCATGACCCAGATCCTTGGTCACAATTACATCGGCGGCCAGCGCTCGGCGCAAGGCAATACGCTGCTCAAGAGCCTGGATGCCAGCACTGGCGAAGCGCTGCCCGGCGCATTCAGCCAAGCCACCGAAGCTGAAGTGGATGCGGCCGCAACGGCTGCTGCCGCGGCCTTCCCGGCCTACCGCAACCTGCCGGCCGAGCAACGTGCAGTGTTTCTGGAGGCGATTGCCGACGAACTCGATGCACTGGGTGACGCCTTCATCGCCACGGTATGCCGGGAAACGGCCCTGCCCGCCGGCCGAATCCAGGGGGAACGTGCCCGCACCAGCGGCCAGATGCGCCTGTTCGCCACGGTGCTGCGCCGGGGTGATTTTTACGGCGCCCGCATTGACCGCGCGCAGGCGCAGCGCCAGCCGCTGCCGCGCCCGGACATACGCCAGTACCGTATCGGGGTGGGCCCGGTTGCCGTGTTCGGGGCCAGCAACTTCCCGCTGGCGTTCTCGACCGCAGGCGGCGATACCGCATCGGCCCTGGCCGCCGGTTGCCCGGTGGTGTTCAAGGCGCACAGCGGCCACATGGCCACCGCTGAAGGTGTAGCGGATGCCATCTTGCGTGCCGCGGCGCGCAGTGGCATGCCGGCGGGCGTCTTCAACATGGTCTATGGTGCGGGCGTCGGCGAGTGGCTGGTCAAGCACCCGGCCATCCAGGCGGTCGGTTTCACCGGCTCGCTCAAGGGCGGTAACGCGCTGATGCGCATGGCTGCGGAGCGGGCGCAGCCGATCCCGGTGTTTGCTGAGATGTCCAGCATCAACCCGGTGATCCTGCTGCCTGAAGCGCTGGCTCAGCGAGGCGCTGCACTGGCCCGCGAGCTCGCCGCGTCCGTGACCCTGGGCTGTGGCCAGTTCTGCACCAACCCAGGCTTGGTGCTGGGCATGCGCTCTGCTGCATTCAGCCATTTTGTCGAGCACCTGCAAGCACATATGGCCGAGCAAGGCGCCCAGACCATGCTCAACGCCGGCACCCTGGCCAGCTACCGCCAGGGGCTGCAGCACTTGCACGCGCACCCCGGCATCACCCACTTGGCCGGCGCCGAGCAAGGCGAGCGGCAGGCGCAGCCGCAACTGTTCAAGGCCGATGTCAGCCTGCTGCTGAACGGCGACCCGCTGCTGCAGGAAGAAGTGTTTGGGCCCGCGACCCTGGTCATTGAAGTTGCAGATCAGGCGCAACTGAGCGCCGCCGTGCACGCCCTGCGCGGGCAACTGACCGCCACGATCATTGGCGAAGCAGCAGAACTGACAGGCTTCAGCTGGTTGAGTGAATTGCTCCAGGACAAGGTCGGCCGCGTGTTGTTCAACGGCTACCCCACCGGCGTCGAGGTGTGCGATGCGATGGTCCACGGCGGCCCATACCCTGCCACCTCGGACGCCCGCGGACCTCGGTTGGGTCGCTGGCGATCGATCGCTTCCTGCGGCCAGTGTGCTTCCAGAACTACCCTGATGCGATGCTGCCCCTTGCGTTGCAGAACGCCAATCCGCTGGGTATCTGGCGCCTTGTCGATGGTGAGGGCAGCCGTTCAAGCTGCTAGATGGCCTTGTGCCCCCGTCGAGCCGTCAGGCGCTCGGCGGGGGGAAATTTTGAACTCCCCTCACCGCACCCTCTCCCACCTGAAGAGCCCCCGCGATTCTTCAGGACCCCGCCATGGCCAAGCCCCTGCAGGAATACCAGCGCAAGCGTGACTTCAATGCCACGCCCGAGCCGAGCGGTAAACGTGGCCGGGGCCGGAAGCCCCATGCCCTGCAGTTCTGCATCCAGAAGCACGACGCCAGCCACCTGCACTACGACTTCCGCCTGGAGCTCGACGGCACGCTCAAGAGCTGGGCCATCCCCAAGGGCCCGTCGCTGGACCCGAAGGTGCGGCGCTTGGCCGTGCATGTGGAGGATCACCCGTTGGACTACGCCGATTTCGAGGGCAATATCCCCGAAGGCCATTACGGCGCGGGCGATGTGATCGTCTGGGACCGTGGCATTTGGGAGCCTGAAGGTGATGCGCAGCAGGCCTACGCCAAGGGCAAACTGCGCTTTCGCCTGCAAGGCGAGAAGCTCAATGGTGTCTGGAACCTGTTCCGCACCCACCTGGCGGGCAAGAAAGAACAATGGATGCTGGTCAAGTCGCACGATGGCGAAGCCCGTAGCGAGGCCGATTACAGCATCGTCGAGGCCCAGCCCGACAGCGTGCTCAGCGAGCGCACCCTGGTCCCCAGGCGTAGCAAGCCTGCCGAAAAAGCGGCGCCGCGTACCCGCAAACGCAAGGCAGGCGCACAGAACGCCCCCTTACCTGACACGCTGCAACCGCAACTGGCCACCTTGGTCGACTCGCCGCCCGCTGGCGACTGGCTGTACGAGGTCAAGTTCGATGGCTACCGGATTCTTGCGCGCATCGACGGCGATGACGTGCGTTTTTTTACCCGCAATGGCCACGACTGGAGCGCCAAGCTGCCCCATCAGCGAGATGCACTGCGCACGCTGGGCCTCGACGCGGCCTGGTTGGACGGCGAGATGGTGATTAATGACGAACACGGCGTGGCCGACTTCCAGGCCCTGCAGAACGCCTTTGACGTGGAGGACGATCAGCACATCCTCTACTACCTGTTCGACCTGCCCTTCCTGGGCGGCGAGGACCTACGCCAGTTACCGCTGCAAGCGCGGCGCAAAACCCTGCAGCAGTTGCTTGAACAGGCCGACTCGCAGTGGTTGAGATTTTCCGAAGGTTTCGATCAGCCGGTCGACTCCCTGCTCGACAGCGCCTGCCGCATGAACCTGGAAGGCCTGATCGGCAAACGCGCCGACAGCCCTTACACCGGGCGCCGCAGCGCCGACTGGGTCAAGCTCAAGTGCCAGCAACGCCAGGAGTTCGTGATTGTCGGCTACACCGACCCCAAGGGCAGCCGCAGCGCTTTTGGCGCCTTGCTGCTGGCCGTGCACGACGACAGCGGCGCGCTGCGCTATGCCGGCAAAGTCGGTACAGGGTTCAGTGCTGCCACCCTGGAAACCATTCATGCGCGACTCAAACCGTTGGAAACCCCCAAGCCGATGCTGAGCAAGCCGCCGACCGGCGCCGAAGCCCGGGGCGTGCACTGGCTCAAGCCGACGTTGCTGGCCGAAGTCGCCTACGCACAGATGACCCGAGACGGCGTGGTGCGCCATGCGGTGTTCCACGGCCTGCGTGATGACAAACTCGCGACCGCGATCGACCTGGAGCACGCCATGCCTGGCAAGTCCGTGGCTAAAACCAAGGCTCAGCACAAGCCCGAGGCGTTGGGCGAACTGCGCCTGACCCACCCTGACCGCGTCATCGACGCCACCCGCGCCACCACCAAACGCCAAGTCGCCGAATACTATGCGCAGGTGAGCGAATGGATCCTGCCCCAGCTTAAAAACCGCCCCGTGGCGCTGGTACGCGCGCCCGATGGCCTCGGTGGCGAGTTGTTCTTCCAGAAAAACGCTGGCCAACTGCACATCCCCAACGTGGTCAGCTACGACAAGAAACAGGCCGGCCAGGCCGCCATGGTCATCAACCGCGCCGATACCCTGCTGGGCGCGGTGCAGATGAACATGCTCGAACTGCACACCTGGAACGCCACCGACAAGGACTTCGACAAACCGGACCGCTTCGTGCTCGACCTAGACCCGGACCCGGCGCTGCCCTGGAAGGCCATGCTGGAGGCCACGCAGCTGACCTTGACCCTGCTCGACGAACTTGGCCTGAAGGTGTTTCTGAAGACCAGTGGTGGCAAGGGCATTCACATTGTTGTGCCGCTGACCCGAAAAGCGGGCTGGGACGAGGTGAAGGACTTCAGCCATGCGATCGTCGACTACCTGGCCAACCTGTTCCCCGATCGCCTCAGCGCAGTATCGGGGCCGAAAAACCGAGTCGGGCGCATTTTCATCGACTATCTGCGCAATGGCAAAGGCGCCACCACCGCCTGTGCCTACTCCTTGCGTGCGCGGGAGGGCCTGCCGGTGTCCGTGCCGATCTGGCGTGAAGAGCTGGCCCAGCTCAAGGGTGCCAACCAATGGCACATCGGCAACCTGCACGAGCGCCTGGCCGAGGTGGACGACCCCTGGGCCGACATGGGCAAGACCCGTCAATCGATCACTGCGCGCATGCGCAAACAGCTAGGGCTGGGCTGATGAGCATCATTCAGGACTTTGATTTGAACACCCTCGACCGCCTGTTGCGCACCTTCACCGAAAGGCCGCAGGCGCTGAACCTCGATACCCAACTGCCAGCGCTGATGCAGGCGCTGCAGGCCGACCACCTTGACCTGCTGCCCCTGCCCGGCCAGGGCAACACGCTGCGCCGCTGGCAGAGCCTGGCCCGCATTGCCGGCTGTGACATGGCTTTGGCCAAGCTCTACGAAGGCCACACCGATGCCTTGGCGATCTTGGCCGAATGTGGCGCCGCGCACCATGCGCAGGACGGCATCTGGGGTGTATGGGCGGCGGAGCCGCCAGATGCCCGCGCACGTATCGTCGAGCGCCAGGGCGAGCAGGTGCGGCTTTCGGGCCGCAAGGCGTGGTGCTCGGGCGCCTTGCAAATTGACCGCGCCCTGATCACGGCATGGGGCGAAGACGACCAACCGCAGCTGGTGGCCATAGAACTGTCCCACCCTAGCCAAGGCTTGCGTATTGAACAGTGGCAGGCTGTCGGCATGGCCATTACCGCGAGCGTCGAGGTCGAGTTTAACCATACGCCTGGTATCGCCATCGGCCGGCCCGGGCAGTACCTCTCCAGACCCGGCTTTTGGCACGGTGGCGGGGGTATCGCGGCGTGCTGGTACGGCGGCGCCGAGGCCCTGGCGGACTACCTGCGCGAACACTGTCGCAACCCGCGACCAGACCCGCACGCCGACGCGCACTTGGGGGCTGTGGACGCCGCCTTGTGCGGTGCCAGGGCGGCACTGCGCGAGTGTGCGGGCTGGATCGACCGCCAGCCGGGCGCAGACGCCCGTTTCGAAGTGCGGCGTACCCGCGCACAGGTCGAGCAGGCCGTCGAGCACGTGATCCATCACGTGGGGCGCGCCTTGGGCGCCTCGCCGTTTTGCCGCAGCAGCCACTTTGCCCGGTTGAGTGCCGACTTGCCGGTGTTCCTGCGCCAGAGCCACGCCGAGCGTGACCTGGCCGCCCTCGGACAGCAGCTGGCTACCCTGCCGGCAGGAGCCTGGCAACTATGAATTTGATCGAGTCGAGTAGCGGTACCCCCTGGTCGGCCTGGCAGCACGCCGCGCACCTGGCCAGGGCCACCTGGATCGACCCAGGGCAACTGTGCCCGCCTGGCCGCCGGCTTGTACTGATCGCCCCGCACCCGGATGACGAAATACTAATGGCGGGTGGTTTGCTGGCAGGCTTTCATGGGCGCGAGGACGACCTGGTGTTGGTCTCCGCTACCGATGGCGAGGGCAGCCATCCAGGCTCCAGCCACTGGACCGAGCACCGCTTGCGCAGGCAGCGGCCGCTGGAGAGCCGCCACGCCCTGCAACAGCTCGAACTTGACCTCAACCGGCTGGACTGGCGCAGGTTGCACCTCAAGGACGGCGCGCTGCCGCGCGACGAGGCCTTTCTGGTCAACCACCTGAGCCAGTTGCTCAAGCCTGACGACGTGCTGATGGCGACCTGGCGCAACGACGGCCACTGCGACCACGAGGCGGTGGGCAGGGCCGCCGCGCAAGCGGCAATGGCGCGCAAGGTGCAACTGGTGGAGGTGCCGGTCTGGGCCTGGCACTGGGCGCAACCGGACGACCCTCGCCTGCCCTGGCCACGGGCTCATCGCGTGCAGCTGGATGAAACCCGCCTGGCCCGCAAGCGCAAGGCCTTGGCCGCGCACACCAGCCAACTCGAGCCAGATGAAGGCCAACCGCCCGTGCTGCCAGCGAACTTGCAGGAGTGCCTGCTACAGCCTTTCGAATTGGTGTTCTTGTAAAGGGAGTTGACATGAGCCTTGACGCGCAGTATTTCGCCGACCTGTACGCCAGCAGCGAAGACCCTTGGGCCTTTCGCACCCGCTGGTACGAAAAGCGCAAACGCGAGCTGGTCATGGCCAGCCTGCCCAGCCAATGCTATGAGCGCGTGTTCGAGCCTGCGTGCGCCAATGGCGAGCTGAGCGCTCTGCTGGCCGAGCGGTGTGCCGACCTGTTGTGCCAGGACTTGAACCCAACTGCCGTCGGCCTGGCGCGGGAACGCTTGGCCGGGGTCAGCCACGCCTCGGTCGAACTCGGCAGGCTTCCGGGTGATTGGCCCGGTGGGCGCTTTGACCTGATCGTGCTGAGTGAGCTGGGTTACTACCTTGATCCCACCGATTGGTTGCAAGTGATCGAACAGTCAGCCGCCAGCCTCAGCGACGACGGCGGTCTGCTGGCCTGCCACTGGAAACACCCGATCGCGGGCTGCCCCCAGGACGGGCGTGAAGTGCATCGCATGCTGGGCAAGCATCTGCCGCTGTACCCCGTCTATCGCCATGAAGAAGCGGACTTTCTGCTCGAGTACTGGTCTTGCCAGCCCAGCGTGGTCGACCTTGACGAGACCTGCCCATGATTGCCGTGGTCATACCCGCCCACAACGAAGCGCGCCGCCTGGGTCGTTGCCTCAAGTCCGTACGGGCGGCTGCACGCCAGGCTGAGTTGGCGGGCTATCGGGTCGAAATACTGGTGGTGCTGGACCGCTGCAGCGATGGTAGTGCGGCGGTTGCCAGGCGGCACCAGGTGCAGACACTGGAAGTGCACGCAGGCAATGTTGGCATGGCGCGCAGTGCCGGCGCGGCACAGATGATCGAACAGGGCGCCAGCTGGCTGGCCTGTACCGATGCCGACAGCCAGGTGCCGCCGCATTGGTTGCTGTCGCAACTGGCGTGTGGTGCGGACGTGGTCTGTGGCACCGTGCATGTGGAGCGCTGGCAGCCCTGGCAGAAAGCCGCGTTGCGCCGGTTGTACCTGAGCCATTACCAGGCGCGAGAGGGGCACCGGCATATCCACGGCGCCAACCTTGGGGTCAGTGCGCAGGCGTATTTGCGTATCGGGGGGTTCCAGCCGTTGCCGGCCCATGAAGACGTACAACTGGTGCGCGACCTGGAGGCGCACGGTGCGCAGATTTCCTGGACGGCACGGCACAGCGTGGCGACCAGCAGCCGACGCGACAGCCGCGCCCGGGAAGGGTTTGGGGATTTTCTGGCAGGCCTTGAAGCAGCCCCCTCCTGAATCGCAGGCTTATAGAGATCCTTTGTGAGAGTGGGCTGCCGATACATAGATGGAAAGATCAAGAAGCCTTCCGGGTCCGCTTGGCAGGCTTCTTCTTGCCAGTAGCCCCACCCTTGCCCCCCAAACTGCGCTTGAGCAACTCGGTAAGGTCGATGATGTCGGCACTTTTCTCCGCACTGCCGCCCTCGCCCTTCTCGACCACGCTGATCTTGCCTTTACTGGCCTTCTCTTCCACCAGGTCCATGATCGTCTGGCGGAACGCATCGTGGTATTCATCCGGCTGCCACGGCCCGCTCATGTCCTCCACCAGCCGCTTGGCCATGTCCAGTTCACGCTTGTCTACCTTGGTGTCGGTCACGCTCTTGTCCAGTTCCAGCGTCTCCAGCCCTCGCACTTCCTCTGGCCAGCGCAAGGTGATCATCACCAGTGCATCGTCCAGCGGGCGCAGCAGCGTCAGGTGCTGACGGGTATGTAACACCACCGTGGCCAAGGCCACCTTGCCGGTACTCGCCAGGGTTTCGCGCAGCAGCGCGTAAACCTTGCCGCCACGGCGGTCGGGGGCCAGGTAATACGGGGTATCGAAATGCTGAAGGGGGATTTCGCCGGCATCGACGAACGAGAAAATATCTATGGTCTGGGTGGCTTCAGGCCGGGCTGTGCGGATCTCCTCCTCGCTGATCACCACATAGCGGCCTTTTTCATACTCCACACCTTTGACGATGTGCTCCTTGTCGATTTCCTTGCCTGTAACCTTGTTGACCCGCTTGTACCCGACCGGCTCCATGCTGCGTTTGTCGAGCCAGTCGAAATCCACCCGCTCGGTGCGCACCGCGGTATTGAGCGAGACAGGGATGTGCACCAGCCCAAAGCTGATCGCGCCTTTCCAGATTGCCCTAGCCATCGTTAATCACCTCCCGCCAGGCCCCGCGTCTATCGGGGCTTCTACTGGAAGTGACTGCGGCGCGCCGGGAAGGTTTAGTCAGGCTGCCCTGCGGCGGGCAGCGCCGCTTTTTTAGCTGAACAACACACGCTTGAAGGCTTCGGCGGCCAGGTGCACCTGCACCGACCAGTCGTCTGCCGCGTCGCTGCCGGCATCGTCTGAAATGTACTTGAGGCAGACGAACGGAATGCCTTCGTCACGGGCGATCAGGGCCAGCACATAGGCTTCCATATCGACGATGTCGTAAGGTGCCTCGCCGTGACTGACTTCGAAACTGTCACCACTGCCGCAGGTACCCAGGGCGAGCCCGGGGATTTCCTCGCCGTGTTCCAGCAGCACCGGGATGTCAGACAGCGGCGTCTCGTAGCGGGCGAAGCCCAATGGCGTGACGTCCATGTCGCGCTGCACGAAACGGGTACAGCACACCACCTCGCCCTTGCCATAGCGTTGGCTGCCGGCAGAGCCCAGATTGACGATCAACTTGGGCTTGCGCTGGGCAATGGCCTTGGTCAGGGCGATGGCGGCATTGACCTTGCCGATGCCGGTGAACACGGTGTTCACATCGGCAAACACAGTGCCCGCCTCTGCCTCGAGGGCGAAGACAAAAAGCGTGTCGGTCGGGGTGATCTGGGGAAATTGCTTGATCAGCATCATGGCGCAGGACGTTCCGAGTGGCTGCAAAGGGCGCGGCCATTTTCGGTCAACCCTGTCTAATTGCAACCCCAGCCGTTGGCAATGCAGCGTGTCCTTGCGTCACCACCTGCTCGACCACGGCCTGTAAAGCGTGTGCTGCGCTTTGACCATCGGCGTAAGCGCGCTCGAAGCAGTGCAATTGCCGGTCCGCGCTGGTGCCCTCGCGCAGAATGCCCTGGGCATGCTGGAAGGCGCGTTCGGCGTCGACAGTGTCGACCGGAAACTGGCCCTGCAACTGCCCAAGCCAGCCTTGCGCCGTGACCGGCTGCTGCGCATCGGCACCGATGAATTGGCCATGGCGCCCATAGCGCATGGCTCGCCAGTAGTTTTCCTGTGCGACCCAGCGCAGCTCGCGGTTGAAGGGGCTACGTTCATGCCTTGGCTGCAGGCTGTGCTCGACCAAGTGGCGAAACACGCCGGCAATGCTCAATGCGTCCTCAAGGCGAGGGCAACCATCGCAGATACGCAACTCGACTGTTGGAAAGCGCTGCGAAGGCCTGATCGCCCACCAGAAATCGCCCTTTTCTGCCAATGAGCCGGTGCGCTGCAGCAAGGCTCGGTAGCGCTCGTAGGCGGGCCAATCAGCTAGTGGCTCTGGCAGCCCCATGTGCGGCCATTCGCCACAAATGACCCGCCGGTAGCTCATGTAGCCGGTCGCCTGGCCCAGCCATAAGGGTGACGATGTGCTGAGCACCAGCAGCAACGGCAACCAGGGCACCAGGCGATTGATCAGTTGCATGCGATCGCAGTCAGCCGGTACGCCTACGTGCACGTGCAAACCGTTGAGCAGGCTGCGCCGTGCCACATGCCGGTAGTCGTCGAACAGCTGGCGGTAGTGTGCCGAGGCTGCCGGCTTATGCCGTAACCAAGGTGCATTGGGGTGGCTGGCTGCGCCATACAGGCCCATACCCTGCGCCGCCAGCACGTCGGTCAGCCGCTGCCGCGCATGCACGAAGAATTCCCGTGCCTGGTACAGGTTCGAAAACACCGGCGAGGCGACTTCTATCTGGCTGCGGAACATCTCCTGCACAAAGTACGGCCCCACTGCCTCTCGGCAGTGCCTTGCCAGGGTGGGCGCAGGCATCGCTGGGACTTTGCCGGTGGCAAGGTCCACCAACAAATACTCCTCTTCGATGCCGAACGTGCAAGGCCGCGGCATAGGCCTTCAGCCGTTGCGAGTGACAGTGAGCGCTACGGCGGCAATGCGCTCCACCTGTTCATAGCCGGGCTCAGCCAGTTGCTCGCCGAACACATCGGGGTCGATTTCCCGGTAGCCCCAAGACCACTCCGGGCCCGCCAGGCGTAAACGAACAGTGTCAAGCAAGGCATCGCGCCCTTGTACGATCGCCACCCCGGTGTAGAGCAACAACGTGCCCCGCGCACTCAAGCGCTCCAGCGCCTGCTCGACGATACGCAGCGACAGCGCTTCACCCAGCGCCCCACCGCCGTGGCGGTAGGTGCGCGCGCTGAGGTCCAGCATGTAGGGAGGATTGGCGACGATCAGGTCAAAACCGCCGGTTGTGCCATCGAGCAGGTCACTGGCGGCCACCGACACGTTGTTGATCCCCGCCAAGGCGGCATTGATGGCGGTGTAGCGTAGCGCAAGCGGATTGATGTCCACTGCATTGACCTGCGCGTGCTGGGCGGCGCGCGCGATGATCAAGGCGCCCACGCCGGAACCGCAACCGATGTCGACCGCATGCTCCACCCGAGCCAAGCGGTGTTGCAGGTGATCGTGGATGACCTGGGCAAAGCGATAACTGTCGGGACCGAAGAACACTGCGTCACTGGCGTGGGTCGGGTAAGCCGAATGGACCAGCAGCAGGTCGTCCAGGCTTGACCAGCGCACCGTGCTGGCCATCAGCTCGCCGCGTCGCGTCAGCACCTGCGCGCACTCCAGCTGGTGTAGTAGGTCAGCAGGCATCAGCGAAGGCGCGAAGGGGCGGCTCCAGCCGAATACGTCGCGCACGTTCGTCGAATGCCTGGCGCCATCGCGGGCATTGTTGCGGGCATGGGTGGCCGGGCTGACGCAGGTGAAGCGGTAGCCGTCGGCTCGCAGGCGCTTGCCTAGTTGCAGCAAGGCCTCATCTGCCTGGCCTTGAGCCGAGTCGAGCACCATCAATGGCATCCCTCTTGAATCAGGCCGGTTGCGCGGGCGAAGGCTTGAGTAGCCTGCAAACCTTCCGGCAACGCGTGACGGTTACCGGACATCCGCTCCATAAGGGTAGCAAGCCCTTCTGGGGCGATGCTGGCGATCGGTACTTCGCTCAAAGCTGAAGGTGTATCCCAACTGCCAGGCACGACGCGGCGGGTCGTGGCCTGCCAATCGTCAGCGATCCAGTCATGCCATAACTGCTTCTCGTACGCTGTGAATACCCCAAACATGGCCGCCGTTGGCCCTTCAATCAGCTTCCACCAGCGGCTGCTCGCCGGGTCCTCGCCGCGGCGAATCCAGCCCTGGGCCTGCAGGGCACTCACAAAGGCCGGGATGGCCCCAGGCTCGGCTAGCCATTGATTGATGGTGCGTTGCTGCAAACGGCAATGATCGGAGTGCATGAACTGACCATACTGGCGCTTGCACTCCAAGGCCGCGAACAGCTGCGCTTGAAGGTCAAACTGGCTGACCAGGGTGGCAGCCGCGATGCCCAGGTCGTTCAGGCGGTAACCCCGCCGCACCCGCTGATAGAACGCCTGTGGGTCTTCTGCGGGGCACAGTTGGTGCAACGCCTGGATAGACAACTGCGCGTGGCCACTGGCAGCGTTGTCGATGGTCACGTGCAGCTGGAAGTAGTGGCCATCGATACCCAACTCCGCCAGCTCGTAAGTGGTGATCAGCAAATGCAGCGGCGGTTGTTCGTAGCCAAGGTTGTAGCCCAGCACTTCGGGCAGAAATTCGTCGCAGTTCTGCCCCAAGGCCAGTTGCACGGCGCCTTGCAGATAACGGTCGTCATCCCGTGGCGGCAGTTCCAGGCAGCCGAGGCGGCTGAGCAGCCGTTGGTAGATCAACACATGGTTACAGCGCGGGTCGCCATTGCCCAGCTCTTCCAGGTAGGTGCGGATCAGCCCGTGGTAACGCGGGTCTTGCCAATGCTGCAGTGTGCCGTGCAACCAGGCCCCGTCCACGGCCTTGGTCGGCGCAATTTGCTGGAGGAACCACAACGCATGGGCGCGGTTGCTGAAAAACTGGCGTGGCCCACCTTGATGGCGCTGCTGGAGGTATTCGGCATAGGCCTTGGCCACCTCAGCGGCATGCTGGGCGCTCCAGGCAGGCAGCTGTGAAGGGGTGGCGGGCAGGTCGTCGGGGGACTGCTCGACGCGGGCGATCTGTTCATTAAGCCACGCAGCGCTGGTGGCGTCGTGGCCTTGCAATAGGGTCTGGTACCGGTGCTGCAGGCTATGGCTTGCGGTCATAGACCTTTCATGAGTAACGGTCTTGCAGGTCATCACCGTCATGCCGTGCGCCTCTGAATGCAGTGCCAGGTCGCCCTGGCACTGCGGATCCCTCGGTTACAAACGACGGTTACGAACGACCGCCTTTGCGGCTGGTGTCGTGAGGCATGTTGCCCCCCGAAGACTGGCCGCCTTTACGCCCGGCTTCGGACGCTTTTTCACGGTCGTTGGCGAAGTTGCCTGGGTTCTTGCTGCCGCCTTGGCTGCCTTCCTTGCCTTGGGTGCCGGTGCGGCTGTTCTCTTTGTTAGCCATGGTCTTCAAGCCTCGTATGACTTCAGGATGCACGGCACTGGGCCGTACATAGCTTCGGAGTTCGGCGATATCGAGGGATTCGTTTTATTGCCGCACGTTCGGACCGGTGGCGTTAAATAAGGGAAGGTTACGTATTTGGTGCGCCAAGCGACCGCCCGCCTCACTCGGCATCGGGTGCATCGAGCCGCGCCTGGCGGCGACCCAGCCAGGCGCCGGTGCCGGCCCAGCCCAACGCGATCGCCGCGCCAATCAGCATCGCCAACTGCGGGTGCTCCGCGATCACATCCAGTGCCCGCTTGAGCCAGCCGCTGAGGGCGTCACCGCCTCGGTAGACCACGGTGTCGATGAAGTTCTTGGCTTTGTACTTGTCTTCTGCCGACAAAACGGTGAAGAGCATCTCCCGTCCCGGCCGGACCAGCGCATATTCACCGGCCCGGCGCACCACCATCACCACCACGAAGGCGGCGAACACCGGGGCCACTGCCAGCCAGACAAAGCCTGCGGCCATGATCAACGGCACCGCCACCAGCAATACGCCCACGCCCATCCTTTTCGCCAGGCGCCCGGTCAGAAACACCTGCGTGAGTATCGCCAAGGCCTGGACCACGGTGTCGATCAGGCCGAACACCTGGGTTTGCCGGGTGCGGTCGGCGAAGGTCTCGCTGACGATACGCGCCTGTTCGAAGTATAGGAACGTGCTGACACTGGCCAGCAGCACCACGAACAGCGCGATGCCCAACAGGTAAGGAGCGCGCAGCACGGCAGTAGCCCCCGCGAACGGGTTGCCACCCAACGGCTTGGACGTCGAGCGCTGCAGATGGGCCGGCAGCGGATGACGGTCTCGCCAGCGCTGCAAAAACAAGGCAGCGCCGGTGCTGCCTAGCAAACATAGCCCGGCCAGTACTAACAGGCCTGCATGCCCCAGCGGGCCCACCAGCAAGGTACCCAGGATCGGCCCGCAGAGGCCGCCCAGGCTGGCACCTGATGCCAACAGGCCAAACAACCGTTTGCCTTGTTCAGTGGCAAACAGGTCGGCAAGCACGCTCCAGGCCAGCGAAATGGTCAGCAAGTTGAACACCGACAGCCAGATATAGAACGCGCGCGCAGTCCATACATCGTCCGGGGCCCGGGCAAACAGCACCGCGAACAGCAACAGGTTGCTGGTGAAGAACCCGTAGGTCCAGGGCAGGATTTGCCGCCGCCGCACCTTGGATGCCAGCCAGCCGAACAGCGGCAGGCACGCCAGGGTGGCGACGAAGGTGCCGGTGAACAGCCACTGCAGGTTATCCACGCCACCGGCCACACCCATGGTCTCGCGCACCGGGCGCAGCATGAAGTAGCCGGTGAACAGCAAGTAGAACAACAACAGGCCGGCAACCACCGCCGGCCCTTCGCCGGGTTGTATGTTCAGCCCGTGGTCCAGACGCCGCCGCCAGCCTTGCATGGTGTCAGCCGAACTGTTCGATCAGCGCCTGTTGCTGCGCCTGGCTGAGCAATGGCGTATGCCCGGCCTTGAGCTGGTCGAGCTGGCGATCAGGGCGGCTGGTGGCGGGAATGACTGTGGTCACTGCCGGGTGGCTGATGGCGAACTTCAGAAACAGCTGTGCCCAGCTGCCGATGCCCACTTCCGACGCCCAGCCTGGCAACGGTTGGTCCTTGACCCGGGCAAACAATCGGCCGTCATCGAACGCCCGGTTGATCAGCACCGCGACGCCCTTGTCTTGGCACAATGGCAGCAGCTCACGCGCGGCCTGTGGGGCGTTGACCGAGTAGTTGATCTGAATGAAGTCGAGCGGTTCGCTACGTACGATCCTGGCCACTTCATCCTGGCCGCTGTTCAGGTAATGGGTGATGCCGACGTAGCGGGTCTTGCCCTGCTGCTTGAGTTCACGGGCGTAGGGCAGTTGGGTCTGCCAATCGCGCAGGTTGTGGATCTGCAGCAAGTCGACTTTGTCGGTGCGCAAGCTGCGCAGGCTGCCTTGCCACTGCGCTTGTGCGTCGGCCTGGCTGTCGGCGGCAATCTTGGTGGCTAGAAAGCACTGCTTGTGCCAGCCGCCCTCTTCCAGCAACTGGCCCAGAATGCTGTCGGCCCCCCCGTAGTTGGGCGAGGTGTCGATGACCCTGCCGCCACCTTCGAAGAAGGCCCTGAGCACCGCGCCGAGCTGTTGGTACTGAGGCGAGCCGGCCTCGACCTCGAAACTGCCAGAGGTACCGGCACCGATGACCGGCAAGGCCTCGCCGGTGGAAGGGATAGCGCGCGTCAGCAGGCCACTCGCCGCCCCTGCGTGCAGCCAAGGGCTTGCGGCCAGCAACCCCAAGGCTGCACCGGCGCGTAGAACATCACGACGTGCATACATGGAAAAGCCCCCGTCATGAACCGGAAACTTTCAAGGCTAGCCGCTCTACCCCGCCTCGGCGAGTGATTCTGTATCTGGATGTTAGCGATCAGGCCTGCAACAGCAGGCGCAGGTCCAGGCCGGTTTCACCCATCGGCGGGCACCAGTAATAACCACCGGTCAGTGGCCGGCTGAAGCGGTAGAGGCCGTCGATGATGCCGTCTTCCAGGCCGCTCATGCGCCGCAGTTGCACTTCGAAGGCATCGAAGCTGTGGCCCAGCGCCACGAAGGCAAGGCCAGCACCACGGGCGTCAGCCCAGGCGACCGAGCGACGGACCATGAACGCCTCAGGTTCGAAGCTTTCCTGGGCGGTGCGTTTGACGTGCGCGGACGCCGGGGCGTCGTCGAGCTCTTCGTTGTCGCTCAGGCGGCGGCCGATGATGTTGTCCTGGTCCGCTTGGGGCAGCGACTTGAAGTACTCCAAGTCATGCTTCCACAGTTGGAACGCGGCAAAGCTGGAACCGTTGAGGCCAGGGGGTGCGTTGTCAACGATGGCGGCTTGCACGGCCTCTTCGTCCACCGGGTTCTCGGTGCCGTCTTCATAGCCGGTCAGGTCGTGGCCACCCCGGTGCAAAAAGCCATCGACGCTGTCTGCCAGGCGCAACGCCGGGGCCAGCGCGTGTTCCAGGGCCTGGGCACGCAGCAGCAGGTCGCCACGCTCGTTACCCCGCAGCCACAGCCACAGGGCGTGCTGGGTGCTGGGGTTCTCCACGGCGGCGTCCAGCAGCGGGAAGGCACGCAAACCCGGCACGTCACGGCCCAGGGCCTTGGCCAGGGTCGCGCCGACGCCGAGGATCAACTGTTGGCCGTCGACCTGCGGCAGCAAGGCGTCGAGTGCGGCGGGCAGCGCTTCGGGCGAGTGCAACGTGAAGAACAGGTGGCGGGCATGGGCCGGCACCGGCGTGGCAAGCAGACCTTGCTGAAACGGCATGACAGGCTAATCCTCGGTAAAAGCGCGCATGCTACTGCGCCGGGACGCCCATCGCAACGCGGCATGCAGACGCTGCAGACGGTGGGCACGGTAACAAAAGGTTACCAAGAGGTGGCGATTTGCAATTAGCTATCACTACAGTGCCACCTACACTCCTCGGAATCCTTTGTGCGACTCCCTGATCCGAGAGCCCCTTCATGACTGCCTCGCCCCTGCTCACCGCATTTCTGCCCCTGGCCCTGGGCATCATCATGCTCGGCCTTGGGCTGTCGCTGACCCTGGCCGATTTCGCCCGTGTGGTGAAATACCCCAAGCCTGTGGTGATTGGCCTGGTCTGCCAGATCCTGTTGCTGCCGCTGGTGTGCTTCCTGATCGCCAACGGCTTTGGCCTGGAGTCCGCCCTGGCGGTGGGGCTGATGCTGCTGGCGGCCTCGCCGGGGGGGACCACGGCCAATCTGTTCAGCCACCTGGCCCACGGCGATGTGGCATTGAATATCACCTTGACGGCGGTCAACTCGTTGATTGCGATCCTCACCATGCCGCTGCTGGTGAACTTGTCGCTGGGCTGGTTCATGGCCTCGGACCAGGCCATCCCGCTGCAGTTCGCCAAGGTGTTGCAGGTGTTCGCGATTGTCCTGCTGCCGGTGGCGCTGGGCATGTTGATCCGCCACTTTGCCCCGCGCTTTGCCGCACGCATGGAAAAGCCGATGAAGCTGGTGGCGGCGCTGTTTCTGGCTTTCACCATCATCCTCGCGCTGGCCAAGGACTGGCAGACGGTGGTCGAGTACGCCCCCGTGGTAGGCCTGGCGGCCCTGTTGTTCAACGTGCTGAGCCTGGCCGTAGGCTACTGGGTGCCCCGGCTGTTGAAGATTCCCAAGCGCCAGGCCATCGCTATCGGCATGGAAATCGGCATCCACAACGGTACCCTGGCGATCGCGCTGGCCTTGAGCCCTTCGTTGCTGAACAACGCCACCATGGCGGTGCCGGCGGCGCTTTACAGCCTGATCATGTTCTTCACGGCGGCAGGGTTTGGCTGGTGGGTGAGCCGCGGGCACGTGGCAGAAACCGTTGAGGCTGAGGGCAACGCGGTCAACTGACCGCAGTGACGGTCAGGGCTGCTCGCGTCGGTCGCGCAACTGGCGCTTGAGCACCGCAAGGGGCGGAGCGTAGAAAAAGCCGAACGACACGCTGCCTTGCCGGCCTTTGACCGCATGGTGAAGCCGATGGGCGCGATGCAGGCGCTTGAGGTAGCGGCTGACTGGCCGCGGTTTTTTCGGCCAGTGGCGATGAAAGAAGCCGTCGTGGGCCAGCACATACAACAGGCCGTACCCCGCCACGCCCCCACCCACCCACTGCAAGGGGGCGTACCCGGCTTTACCCAGCGCCACCAGGCCGGCGGCGATCAGCCCCAGCGCAAGCAGGTAAATGTCATTGGTCTCGAGCATGCCCAGGTGTGGCTCATGATGCGAGCGGTGCAGCCACCAGCCCCAGCCATGCATGATGTACTTGTGCGCCAGTGTGCCGACACCCTCCATGGCCACCAGTGTGCCGAGCAGCACGGCGAGATTGAACAGCATGTAACGGGTCCGGGTGATCGCAAGGGAAGGCGCAAGGTTACCGACTACCCGCCTATTTTTCCATGCAGGCGTGACGGGCTGTAGGCACTTTCCTGATGAAGCCCTTGTCATGTTTTTACCCTTGACCTCGCCTATCTCGGGGCGTAAGGTCCGCGACGCAATTTCGCATCCCCAAACAGGAGTCCTGCATTGGACAGTAGCCCCAGTCGCTTGCGACAGGCCCACTTGGCGAGCTAGTCCGGCAGTGCCCTGCCACTGTCTCGCCGTCATGGCTTGATGGTGGATTTCTTCAGCCCCCGTGGCTGCAGCCTTCCTCTTTTCTTCCCTTCTGTGGTTCTGCGCATTTTCTGGTTATTCAACCACGCCAACACCAGGTGGCGTTCATGCGGGCGTGTGCCCGTGGAAGAGGTTTGCTATGGATTGGAAAGTCTTTCTGCTGCGCGTCAGCATCGCCCTGCTGCTGGGTGCCCTGATCGGCGCCGAGCGTCAACTGCGTCAACGCCTCACGGGCTTGCGTACCAATGCGCTGGTCAGTACCGGCGCTTGCCTGTTCGTACTGATGACCCAGGCCGTACCGGGCATGGCCCCTAACGATGCCTCGCGCGTGGCCGCTTATGTGGTGTCGGGGATCGGCTTTCTCGGGGGTGGCGTGATCATGCGCGACGGTTTCAACGTGCGCGGCCTGAACACTGCCGCCACGCTGTGGTGCACGGCGGCCGTTGGCGTGTTGTGCAGCCTTGGGCTGCTGCTGGAAGCGACACTGGGCAGCCTGGCCGTGTTGTGCGCCAACATCCTGCTGCGCGACATCGCCCAGCGCCTGGACCGCCAGGACATTGTCCCGGCCACTGAAGTGGAGCAACGCTTCGAAGTGCGTGTTGTGTGCCGTGCCGAGGATGAAATCCAGGTTCGCAGCCTGATGCTGCACAGCCTCGGCGATCCGGAGCTGCGCCTGCAATCGCTGCACAGCGAGGACCTGCCCAACCCGGCACGCCTCGAAGTACGCGCCGAACTGCTGGGCAACCCGCAGGCACCGGCGCAGCTGGAACGGCTGGTCAGCCGGGTGAGCCTGGAAAAAGGTGTAAGCTCGGTGCGCTGGCAGTTGCAGCCGCAAGAGGTGGCGGCAGACTGACGCCCACCCATCCCACGGTTTGCAGGACCCGACTGTGCATATACGCCCCACCCTCACCCGCGACATCCCCTGGCTGGCCGAGGTCGAGCGTTCAGCCGCCCAGGCTTTCGCCCAACTGCCGGCGCTGGCGTGGCTGGCACAAGGCGAAGTACTGGACAGCACAGCGCATCAAGGATTCGTCGATGCAGGCACAAGCTGGCTGGCGGAAGGAGAAACCGGGCAGATCCTGGGCTTTGTGTGCGCACGGCGGGAGCAACAGGCATTGCACATTCATGAAATTTCCGTGCGCCGGGAGGCTCAAGGGCAAGGGATCGGGCGCCTGCTGCTGAATCAACTGGTCGATGCGGCGCAAGCAGCAGGCGTTCGGGAACTGACCTTGACCACCTTTGTCGACGTGCCCTGGAATGCACCTTTTTATGCACGCTTTGGGTTTGAAACTATTGATGAAGGCCTGCTGTGCTCGCGGCTGGGTAACATCCTGGCCAACGAACATGCCCACGGGTTTGTCGGGCGTTGTGCAATGCGCATGAGCATCGGTTGAACAGCGCCTGCCTTGCTCGCCCTTGATAGGCGATCATGGGTCAACACCCGCCGCGGTACTGTTCGCCACGCAGTAACCGTCCCGCCCCTGCCGCTTGGCCTGGTACAACGCGCTATCTGCCGCCGCCATCAGGCGCTCGGGCGTCATCGCTTGCCGAGCCGGGTCGCCGATCGCAATGCCGGCACTGAACGACACCCGCCCCAATGGGCTGCCACCGTGCTCGATCACATGGCGGCGCAACACCTGCTGTATTTCCTGCACGACAAGCTCGGCGCCCGGCCCATCGGTGTCGGGCATCAATAGCGTGAACTCCTCGCCACCGAAGCGCACCGCCAGGTCTGCCGGGCGCTTCAAAGCCTGTTGCAGGAGCTCGGCGAAACGCTGCAGGCATTGGTCGCCGGCAAGGTGCCCGTAACGGTCGTTGTAAGCCTTGAAGTAGTCGAGGTCGAGCATCACCAGCGCTACCGGGTAACCTTGCCGTCGAGCCCGCCGCACCTCGGGCTCGAACACTGCATCCAACCGCCGGCGGTTGCCAAGGCCGGTCAGGCTGTCGGTCAAGGCCAGGGATTTCAGCGTCTGGTGCGCCTGGTGCAGTGCGCGCTCTATCACAATGCGTTCGCGCAGTTGGCGCAACACTACCCCGCCGAACGCTGCCAACCCCACCAACAACAGCAACAATACGGCCACTGATTTGATCGCGTCGTGCCGCCAGGGCGCGACAATGGATTCCCGCGACAGGCCAGCCTCTACCACCAACGGGTAACTCGACAGCGCCCGGTAGGCATATAGGCGAGGTGTGCCATCGACTACCGCCACTGCCTCGACTAGCCCTTCATCGGCATAGGGCAAGTGGTTGCGAAACACTTCGCTTTTGGCCAATGTGCGCCCAACGACCCTCGAAACGAACGGGCGACGGACCAGAATCGTGCCGTCACGCTTGGCCAGCACCAGCGCGCCACGCTCGTCGATCTTGAAATCGCCGTAATAGCGCACGAACCAGTCCACTTTGATCGTGCCCAACAGCACCCCGGCAAAATGCCCGTCGGGGTATTCCAGGCGCCGCGAGATGGGAATGATCAAGTCGCCGGTCGAGCGGCTGCGCACCACCGAACCGATGCGTACCTGGCGGTCGCGATGATTGCGGTGGTAAACGAAATAGTCGCGGTCAGCATTGTTGAGGTTGGGCGGTAGGGTCGCCTGGTCGGTAACCAGCCAGCGGCCATCCGCGCCATACACGAACAGCCCGTGCAGCTGCGGCATGAGCGCTTTTTGTCGCGCGAGCAACGCCTGCAGGCGCGGGCGGTTCATATGCTCGAAGCCATCGCCCTCCAGGCGTTCGGCCAAGGACGCGCTAACGACATCCACTTGGCGAATAGCGTCCTCGGCGTGTTGCGCCGTCGCCCGAGCCAGGTTGGTCACCATGTTTTCGGCATTGCTGAACGCGTGACGGTAATCACGCCAGATACGCCAACCTTCCACCATCACGAAGGCCAGCATCACCACCACCATGAATGCCAGGACCTGGCGGAACAATGCCACGGCGCGGCCCTCGCCCGCTACCGCTAGGTGCCCATCGTCATCCTGTTTCCTGGCTGCGCACATCCTATTCCCTTGTCGTCTCGCGTTCGCCGCTTATGACTATAGTTCAGCGCTGCTTACGCGAAGCCAGCTCGATCCACACCGGCGCATGGTCGCTGGCCTTGGGTTCGTTGCGTACCCAGGCGTCCACGCCTGCAGCCTTTAGGTAAGGCGCAAGTTCAGGGTTGAGCAACACATGGTCGATGCGCAGCCCGGCGTTACGCTGCCAGTGATTGCGAAAATAGTCCCAGAAGGTATAAACCCGCGCGTCAGGGTGCAGGTGGCGCAGCGCATCTGTCCAGCCCTGGTTGAGCAAACGCTGGTAGCAATCGCGGGTCTCAGGTTGCAGCAGTGCGTCCTTGAGCCAGGAGCGCGGGTTATAGATGTCGAAATCGGTGGGGACGACGTTGAAATCGCCGGCTAACACTGCCGGGTGCCCGCTCTTTTGCAAACTGGCAGCATGGTCGATCAGGCAGTGGAACCAGCGCAGTTTGTAGTCGAACTTAGGCCCGGGTTGCGGGTTGCCGTTGGGCAGGTAGAGGCAGCCGATGATCAGCCCCTGCACGGCTGCCTCCAGGTAGCGGCTCTGGGCGTCATCCTCCATGCCGGGTAGGCCGCGACGCACTTCGAGTGGCTCACTGCCACGCGCGAGAATGGCAACGCCGTTCCACGAAGGTTGCCCTTGGTACAAACACCCGTAGCCCACTGCTTCAAGCGCTTCACGCGGGAACTGCTGGTCGGGCGCTTTCAGCTCTTGCAGGCAGGCAATGTCAGGCTTCTCGCGCTCTAGCCAGGCGATCAATGCCGGCAATCGGCTGCGAATGCCATTGATATTGAAGGTGGCGATCTTCAGCGCTTTCATGCGTCAGGGTCGTCGACATGCGCCTGTACTGCATCTTCGAGCGCGTTGATGTGCGCCTGGTCGGCCAAGGCCTTCAGCTGCAACCAGTCATCCCAGTCGATGGCGCCGTCATCACGCAGGGCTTCGGCCGTGCGCACCAGTCCATGGTGATAGGCATCTGGCGATTCGCGGCGGTAACTGATGTCGTCGTACTGCGCGTACCAGGCCTCAAGCTCGGGAATGCTGCGTTCGATGCTCATGTACGTGGCTCCTCGCTACCCGCTTTGAATGTGTGAGCGCAGGTCTTGGCCAACGTTCAACCACACTGGGAAAGCAGAGGACAGAAAGGCGGTGCTGAGCAACTACCGTGGAGAAATAGCTGTGGCAAAGCGTCGATAATGTGACTACTACGGACTTCTGCGCTCAGCGCTACTATCGCTCCTCACGGGTGTGCCACAGTCGCAGCAGACACTTCAACACCATCAGCGCGGTACTGACAACGGTTTATCGGTGCTGAGGCTGTCAGCCCAGGCCTGAACAGCTTGGTGGTCAAATGATCGACCCGCGTCAACATCAGCCAAGGCTTCTCGGGTTAGGCGACTACGCTCTTCTTCTTGGAATATCCAGGCGGACAGCGCCTGCTTGACGATCCAATTTTTGGAGCGATCAAGACGCTCTGCCATTAAATCGACTTTTTGGGCGAGTTGCTCAGGGACGTGAGCCGTGACAGTGCGGGTATTAGCAGTGTTTGCCATGATAGGGCTGCTCCTGATCGTTACACGACTCACGTTGATAATAATGAGTTGTGCCCGACAAAGCACTGTCAGGTGCTCAACTGCGCTCGACAAGCGCTCAATGCCTCATCGCGCTCTAGCAGCTCATCCTCCAGACGCTGCACTTGGCGCACCTGTTCGGCATACAGCTCGCGCCTGTCTTCCAGGTTTTGCGTTTGCACATCCAGCTGCCGCCGCATTTCCTCGGTCGCCCCTTGGGCTTGAGCCAAAATCGTTCGCAGGCCCTGAATCTGCGCGTCCCGCTGTTCAAGCAATTCGTCCCGTGCCTTGCGTTCGCTGGTGGCTTGGCGATGCTCGCCGAGCAAGCGCTCGTTATCACGGTGCAGGCGGGTCAGTTCGTCCTGCTTGACCATCATGCCCTGCTGCAGTTGCCTTACTTCTACTTGCAGCTGTTGCAGTTGCGCCTCGTGGCGGCGCTGGTCCTGCTCGCGCTGTTCGCGGCTGGCGCTGCGGTAGTGTTCCAGGGCATCGCGGGCGTGGCGGTGTTTGTCTTCGAGTGACCGCACCTGCTCTTCCTTGTCGTTCAGGCGCAATTGCAGCTCGCCCAATGACTGGTTGAGGCTGGCACTGCGCAGTTGCTCAGCCTGCAAGGTGCTTTGCGTGGACAGCAGTTTCTCCGATTCGGCAACCAGTGCCGCGTCCTGGATCTTTTGCTGTTGATGCGCCGCAGCCAGCGCTTCTTGGGCCAGCTGCAATTGTGCTTCGAGCTGTTCGCGTTGCTGGGTGAAAACGCTTTCGGCCTCTTCGATGCGTATATCCGCCTCTTCCTGCAGCTGTGTTGCCAACTGCCCGACAAACCGCCCAAGCGTATCGCTCAACCCAGGGGCGCCCGCCGTGGCCACGGTTTGCTGGCCATTGAGCTCCTTCAGGTAGCGATGAATCGTGCTTTTCGAGCCGGTGTTGCCCAGCTCGATACGTACCGCATCAATGCTGGGGTTCTCCCCGCGAGCGATCAGCGCCTGACGCGCTTGCTGCACTACCACCTTGTTGATACCGCCCCGGGCCATGCGTGCTCCTACGATTTTATACTGGAATACGTAATATGTAATTACGTACTAATTTTGACCGGTCAGCACCTCTAATTCAAGTGCTATCTAACATGGAATAATCACGGCTTATCGCATGTGAAGGGCCAAATAGGCGGTTTCTGACTGGGAAACGCGTACACGAAGCGCAGAAAGCAAAACGCCCCGCCTGGCAAAAGCCAGCGGGGCGTTGCGTTTGAAGCGTGCCGCGGTGTCAGGCCAGGCGTTCGACCTGCGCCGGCGTACGCCGCATCAGCACCTTGCCGTTGCGCACCGACACCAGCGCATGCCCCTGGCTGCGCACCATCTCGTAATCATCCGGCGCCGACAGCAGCAGCAGGTTCGCCGGCCGCCCCACCTCGATGCCATAACGCTCCCCCAGGTTGAGCGTGCGGGCGCTGTTGTCGGTGATCAGGTCCAGGCAGCGTTGCAAGTCTTCGTAACCGAGCATGTGGCAGATGTGCAGCCCGGCCTCAAGAATGCGCAAGATGTTGCCATTGCCCAATGGGTACCACGGGTCGACGATCGAGTCCTGGCCAAAGCACACGTTCATGCCCGCCCGGTCGATCTCCGCCACGCGGGTCACGCCGCGGCGCTTGGGGTAGCTGTCGAAGCGCCCTTGCAGGTGAATGCTCTCGGTCGGGCACGAGACGAAGTTGATGCCCGACAACTTGAGCAAACGGAACAGCTTGTAGCAGTAGGCGTTGTCGTAGGAGCCCATGGCCACGGTGTGGCTGGCCGTGACCCGGGCGCCCATGTCGCGCACCCGCGCTTCTTCGGCCAGCACTTCGAGAAAGCGCGACTGCGGGTCGTCGGTTTCGTCGCAGTGCACGTCCACCAGGCAGCCGGTTCGCTCGGCCAGGTCCATCAGGAACTTGACCGACGACACGCCCTGGTCGCGGGTGTTCTCGAAATGCGGAATGCCGCCGACCACGTCGGCGCCGATGGCCACGGCTTCGGTCATCAGCGCCCGCCCGTTGGCATACGACTCGATGCCCTCCTGCGGGAAGGCGACGATCTGCAGGTCGACCAAATGGCGCACCTCCTCACGCACTTCGACCATGGCCTTGAGAGCAGTGAGCTTGGGGTCGGTGACGTCGACATGGGTGCGCACATGCTGGATGCCGTGGTCCACCAGCATGTTGATGGTCTTCTTGGCGCGGCCCTTGATGTCTTCGTGGGTGGTGATTTCCTTGCGCTCGGCCCAGCGTTCGATGCCTTCGAACAACGTGCCGCTCATGTTCCACTTCGGCTCGCCGGCCGTCAGGGTGGCATCCAGGTGAATGTGCGGCTCGACAAAGGGAGCAACCACCAGGTTCTGTTTGGCATCCAGGTCATCAGCGCCGCCTGGTGCCACCGGGTCGGCCTGTGGCGTGATGCTGGCGATGCGGTCACCGTTCAGTTCGATGCGAAACAGGCCAGCCTTGCCTCGCAGTTTTGCGTTGATGATGTTCATGGCGTTACTCCTTGCCTTGGGCTTCGGTCATGCGCCACACCAGCATGGCGACCGAAGCATTCATACGGAAAAGCGGGTCGTCCAGCGACTGCCCGCTCAGGTGTTCGATGCGTTGAATGCGTTGATTGATGGTATTGCGGTGCAGCCCCAGGCGTTGCGCGGCTTTCAGGCCGTTGCCGTTTTCCTTGAGCAGGGCATCGAGGGTATGCACCAGTGTATTCGGGTGCTTACGGCCGGGCGCGATCAGCGGCCCTAGTGTCTGGGCGACGAAGTCGTCGATCAATGACCGATCGACGATCCCTTGCAACAAGCGCAGCACGCCCAGCTCGCTGAAATCGCAATAGCCATTGGCGGGACGCAGGTTCTGCGCCACTTCCAGGGCCTGGCGGGCCTCGTTGAGCGCGCGGCGGTAGTGCGCGCAATCTTCCGCGAGGCTCGACAGCCCCATATAGAGGCCCAACTCCCCTGCTACGCCCGCCAATTGCCGGTGCAGCGCGGCCAGCGTAGCAGGCAAGCCCGGTGCATCGGGCAGCAACAGTACGAACAGGTCGCCCGGCAAGTGGGCCGTCACGGTGCCCGGCCGGCTGCGGCACCAGGCCTCGAGCTGGTCTTCTAGGGCTTGGCGAATGCCTTGCCACAAGCGCTCGCCTTGGGCCAGCCCATGGCGCTCGAATACGCCATCGACGCCCGACAAACGCAGCGCCAGCAGGCGTCGCGGCTCGTCCAGCGCCAGGGCCAGGTGCGTTGCCCGTTGCCGGGCGATGGCCAGGCTTGGGTAGTCACCGGTCAACAGCTGCCCGAGGATGTCGTTGCGCGAGCGGCGCACCTGGGTCATCTGCACCAGGGCCGTGCCGATCAGGTGGGTGACCACGACCATTTTCAGCGCATAGGGCTGCTCGATCAACGGCAAGCCCAGTTGCTCGGCGCGGGCAACCACCGCTGGCGGGATAGCCTGGATGAAGGTGCCGCCGGTGAGGATCACCATGCCGGCAATACCCACGGCCTCGCCGTCTTCCACCAGGCTCAGCAGGTTGGTCTCGCCACGCGGGTGATTGATGCCGGTGACGAACACCAGTTCGCCGCCCATCACCCACTCGGCGATGCCCTCGTTCTCCGCGACGTAAGGCCAGCGCACCCGACGCTGCAGGTTGCGTGCGCCTGCGCGAACGGTCATCTCTTGCAAGCCAGGCAGGTGCAGAATGTCTTCCAGTGCCAGGCTCACGGCTCGGCACCGGCCTCGCCCACCACACGGCGCCGGCCGCTCAGTTCAAGCAAGAGGATGTAGCACAGCGCCGAGGCAGCAATACCTACCAACGGCGCAACCAAGGGCGAGGCATACGCCAGTAGCGCGCCGACGGCATAGGCACAAAGCCCCTTCAGGTTGTAACGCGGCAGGGTGGCTGTGGCCAATGCGGGATACTGGCCACGGTGGCGATACCAGAAATCGGCCATGATCACCCCACCTACCGGCGGGATGACCGAACCCAACAGCACCAGGAACGGGATCAGCAATTCGTACATGCCGCCAATCGCCAGCACAATGCCCACCCCTGCCGCCACCAGCGTCGCGGTCCGCCGCCGCTCACTGCGCAGCAGGTGACAGGCAGCTGCCGACACGTTATAGATGGTCGGGCCTTGGATGGTCCAAAGGTTAAGGCAGAGCATCACCACCGCCGCGAACGACAGGCCCTGCAGCATCATCACCTCGACGATGTCGGCCTGCTGATACACCATCGCGCACCAGGCACCGGCAACCACCATCAGGCCGTTGCCCAGCAGAAACGCAACGATGCTGGCAACCACCGCCACCCGCCCGCTGCGTGCCAGGCGTGTCCAGTTGGTGGCCTGGGTGGCGCCGCTGGCGAAGGTGCCGAAGACCATGGTCACGGCCGCCGAAAAGGTCATGGTCTCGTGTGGCACCACCGCGGCAAGGCCAGCAAAGCCACCGGCATCGTGAGTGGCGATGTACATCGACACCAGCAATAGCACGAACATCAAGGGCACTGATACCCGCGACAACAGGTCCAGCCCTTTGAAGCCGATAATGGCCGTAATACTGAAGCCCAGGCCGAACAGCACCATCAGCGGCACAGTGAAGCCGCCCGCCAGGCCCAACAATTTGACCAGCACGATCGCTACGGTCGCGGTGCCCCAGGCGTACCAGCCCAGTTCAGCGAACCCCAGCAAGAAATCGGAAAGTCGGCTGCCCGCTTCACCGAAACAAAAGCGGCCCATCAACACGGTATTCAGCCCACTGCGTGACGCGATGAACGCCAGGGTTGCGGCGTATAACGCCAACAGCGTGTTGCCGACCGTGGCAACCCACAGCATGTCGACGAAGTTGAAGGCCATGCCCAATTTGCCACCGGCGAACATCGTGCCAGTGAAGAACGTGAAGCTGAACAGCACCATCGCTATCGGTAGCAGGCCCTTGCGGGACGACTGCGGGGCTTCGCAAAGCGGGAATTCGGTAGGTGAGCTCATTGCACGGGGCTCCGGGTGGTAGACAGGAGCAGGAAGAGCAATATGCGGGCCGGTTTTACGAGGGATGGAAACCGAAGCGCAACGGGCGAACGGCACAGACAATACTGTGCACTCTGCACATTTAAGCATCGAATAAGGCGAGACGATGTGTGCCAGCTGCCTTGATTTGAGGCATTTACGCACCAAAGGTGAACAGCGCTGAGTAGTTTTCACCCATGCTTCAGCCAGGGCTTTTGCCCGCAAGGCCCCAGCGTCGCGGGCAAGCATACGCCTTAAATGCATTATTCAAATATCAACGCTAATTGTTATTCGTAAAAATAATAATAAAAATAGATCAAAACAGTATTTCTTCCCGCCCCTACCCCCTTGCTACAGTC